>NZ_JBEZDC010000004.1:0-207382 GCF_040647935.1 Micromonospora sp. NPDC049204
CCGGTTACATTCCGAACCCGGAAGCTAAGCCCTCCAGCGCCGATGGTACTGCACTCGTGAGGGTGTGGGAGAGTAGGACGCCGCCGGACAATCTTCCAGAAAAGGCCACCCCATCACGGGGTGGCCTTTTCTGCGTCTGCCGATTGGTGGGTTCACCGACCCGGGTTCCTCGCGCCGGAGGCAAGGTCACGCTCGAACCAGGATGTCGTGCTGTCCCCGACGTGCTGACCCCACTACAACCAGGATGTTGCGCGACCCTGCGGCCTGCGGCCGGGCGCTGGTCTGGGCGGGGGCGCCGGTCGGGTGGGGTCAGTTGCGGGACTGCATGCCGGCGCGGAGGTTGCGCAGCAGGCCACCGGCGTCGCTGACCGACCGGCCCGGGAACATCGCCATGACCACGCTGCCGTGGTCGGCCCACCCGCACACCGCGAAGTCGCCACCCTCGCCGCTGGTGCTACCGCACTTCAGCACGCCGCCCAGGTCGCCGGCGGGCATCTCGCGGAGGCCGGTCACCGCACCTGTCTCGTCGGACATGAGGCGGAACAGGCTCTCCAGGTCCCGCTCGGGCTGCCAGAGCAGGGTGGTGCCGCCGAAGATGAGCACGGAGCGCTTCTCGTCGGCCGGGTCGCGGTAGACCGTGCCGAAGCTGCGGTCCAACTCGATGTCCGCCGCCAGGCCGCTGCGCAGGTAGTCGGCCGTGCTCTTCGCTCGTTCGCTGTCGTCCCGGCTCAGGCCGGCGATCTGCGGAGGCGAGGTGAGCTCGGTGTCCTTCTGCTGCGCCACCCGCCACCCGGCGGCACCCAGCACCCCGGCGCCCGCCAGGCCGACCACCAGCGCGACCGTCCAAGCGATCTTGCGCCGTCTCGACCAGCCGCTGGGGCGTTCGTCGGGGTCGCCCCCGGAGTCGCGGGTGCTCAGCTGGATCGGCTCTTCGGTCAGCTCGACCGGCTCGCGGCCGCCGTCGAGCGACCGCTCGGTGAGATGTGCGTCGGACATAGCCGACACCGTACGCGAACCACAGGTGGCGCACGTCAGGTCCGCGGAAGCCCTCCGTAGACTTGTCAGGTGACCGAGAGACTGGATGCCCGACGCCCCGACGCCCCGACCCTTGCCGGCCAGTACCAGCCCGGCGAGGTAGAGCAGCGACGGTATGAGCAGTGGGTAGCCGCCGGGCACTTCCGGGCCTCCGCCGACAGTGACAAGCCCCCGTTCGCCATCGTCATCCCACCGCCGAACGTGACCGGCTCACTGCACATGGGCCACGCGTTCGAGCACACGCTGATGGACGCGTTGACGCGGCGCAAGCGGATGCAGGGCTTCGAGGCGCTGTGGCTGCCGGGCATGGACCACGCCGGCATCGCCACCCAGAACCTGGTGGAGCGTCAGCTCGCCGCGGAGGGCCTGTCCCGGCACGACCTCGGCCGGGAGAAGTTCGTCGAGCGGGTCTGGCAGTGGAAGGCCGAGTCCGGCGGGGCGATCCTGGGGCAGATGCGGCGCCTCGGCGACTCCGTCGACTGGGACCGTGAGCGCTTCACCATGGACGAGGGGCTGACCCGGGCCGTCCAGACGATCTTCAAGAAGCTCTTCGACGAGGGTCTCATCTACCGGGCCAACCGGATCATCAACTGGTGCCCGCGGTGTCTGACCGCGCTCTCCGACATCGAGGTCGAGCACACCGACGACGACGGTGAGCTGATCTCGATCCGCTACAGCGACGAGGTCGTGGTGGCCACCACTCGGGCTGAGACGATGCTGGGCGACACGGCGGTGGCGGTCCACCCGGACGACGAGCGTTACCAGCACCTGATCGGCACCGAGGTCGAGCTGCCGCTGACCGGCCGGCGCATCCCGATCGTCGCCGACGCGCACGTCGACCCGTCGTTCGGCACCGGCATGGTCAAGGTGACCCCGGCGCACGACCCGAACGACTTCGAGATCGGCCAGCGGCACGACCTGCCCGCGATCACGGTCATGGACGAGCGTGGCGTGATCACCGTGCCTGGCCCGTTCGAGGGGCTGGACCGGTTCGAGGCGCGGCCCGCGATCGTGGCGGCGTTGCGCGAGCAGGGTCGGATCGTCGCGGAGAAGCGGCCGTACGTGCACGCGGTCGGGCACTGCTCGCGGTGCAAGACGACAGTCGAGCCGCGGCTGTCGTTGCAGTGGTTCGTCAACACCGGACCGCTGGCCCAGGCCGCCGGCGACGCCGTGCGCGACGGTCGCGTCCGCATCGAGCCCGCCGAGCTGTCCAAGCGCTACTTCGCCTGGGTCGACAACATGCATGACTGGTGCATCTCCCGCCAGCTGTGGTGGGGGCACCGGATCCCGGTCTGGTACGGCCCGCAGGGCGAGATCGTCTGCGTCGGCCCGGACGAGCAGCCGCCGACCGGCGACGGCTGGCGGCAGGACGAGGACGTGCTGGACACCTGGTTCTCCAGCGCGCTCTGGCCGTTCTCCACGCTCGGCTGGCCGGAGCAGACCCCTGACCTGGCCAAGTTCTATCCGACAAGCGTCCTGGTCACCGGCTACGACATCCTGTTCTTCTGGGTCGCCCGGATGATGATGTTCGGCCTGTACGCGATGGACGGCAAGCAGCCGTTCGACGTGGTGGCCCTGCACGGCATGGTCCGCGACGAGCACGGCAAGAAGATGTCGAAGTCGTTCGGCAACGTCGTCGACCCGCTGGACTGGATCGACCGGTTCGGTGCCGACGCCACCCGGTTCACCCTTGCCCGGGGCGCCAACCCCGGTCAGGACGTGCCGGTCAGCGAGGAGTGGTGCCAGGGCTCGCGCAACTTCTGCAACAAGCTGTGGAACGCCACCCGGTTCGCCCTGATGAACGGTGCGCACACCACGGGTGACCTGCCGCCCGCCGAGCGGCTCTCCACCGTCGACAGGTGGATCCTGTCCCGGCTGGCGCACGTCACCGCCGAGGTCGACGAGCAGTTCGAGGCGTACGAGTTCGCCAAGGTGTGTGACCTGCTCTACCACTTCGCCTGGGACGACGTCTGCGACTGGTACGTGGAGCTGAGCAAGCCGGTGCTCGCCGAGGGCGGTGAGCGGGCCGAGACCAGCCGTCGGGTCCTCGGGCACGTGCTGGACCAGCTGCTGCGGCTGCTGCACCCGGTCATCCCGTTCGTCACTGAGGAGCTGTGGCTCGCGCTGACCGGTGGCGAGACGGTGCAGACCGCCGCCTGGCCGGTGGCCGACCGGTCGCTCGTCGACGACGCCGCCGAGGCCGAGCTGGCAGGTGTGCAGCGCGTGGTCACCGAGATCAGGCGGTTCCGCTCCGATCAGGGGCTGCGCCCGACCCAGCGGGTGGCCGCCCGGTTGGACGGGCTGGCCGGGGCGGGCATCGACGCCCACGAGCCGCTGATCCGCTCCCTGGTCCGACTGGACCCGGCCGGAGACGATTTCCAGGCCAGCGCCACGCTGGCCATGCCCGGCGCGGTCGGTGTCGCGTTGGACACCCGGGGGTCGATCGACGTGGCCGCCGAACGGGCCCGGCTGACGAAGGACCGCGCGGCGGCCGAGAAGGAGGTCGCGCAGGCTCGGGCGAAGCTCGACAACCCGGCCTTCATCGGTAAGGCCCCCGAGCCGGTGGTCGCCAAGATCCGCGACCGGCTCGCCACCGCCGAGGCCGACCTGGTCCGGATCGACGCTGCTCTGGAGACGCTTTCCTCGTGACCGACCGTACCGAATTCGCCGCCGTCGAGGCCGAGCTCAACGCCCGTGGTTTCACCCGCATGGTCTTCGAGCTGGGCCGGATCGAGTCGCTGCTGGACCTGCTCGGCAGCCCCCAGCGGGCGTACCCGGCGATCCACCTGACCGGCACCAACGGCAAGACCTCCACCGCACGGATGATCGACTCGCTGTTGCGGGCGCACGGGCTGCACACCGGGCGGTACACCAGCCCGCACCTGGAGACCGTCCGGGAGCGGATCAGCCTGGACGGGGAGCCGGTGAGCGAGGAACGGTTCGCGGCCGTGTACCGGGAGATCAAACCGCTGGCCGAGCTGGTGGACGCGCGGTCGGACGAGCCGCTGACGTACTTCGACATGACGACCGCGTTGGCGTTCGCCACGTTCGCCGACGCGCCTGTCGACATCGCGGTGGTCGAGGTGGGCCTCGGCGGCGCGGAGGACGCGACGAACGTCATCCAGGCCGGGGTCTGTGTGATCACCCCGATCGGGCTGGACCACACCGAGTGGTTGGGTGACACCCTTCAGGACATCGCCCTGGCCAAGGCCGGCATCATCCACCCGGGCGCCACGGTGATCGCCGCGGCACAGGAGGAGGAGGCCGCCGGTCCCCTCCTCGATCGCAGCGCCGAGGTCGGGGCCACCATCGCCCGGGAGGGCGCCGAGTTCGGCGTACTGGGTCGGGCGGTCGCGGTCGGCGGTCAGGTCCTCAGCCTGCAGGGCCTGGGCGGCGTCTACGACGACGTGTTCATCCCGCTGCACGGCGCCCACCAGGCGCAGAACGCCGCGGTGGCTCTCGCGGCGGTGGAAGCGTTCCTGGGCGCCGGGGCTCGACGTCAGCTGGACGTCGAGACGGTCCGGGAGGGCTTCGCCTCGACCAGTTCCCCGGGTCGGTTGGAGCGGGTCCGTAACGCGCCGACGATCCTGCTCGACGGCGCGCACAACCCGCACGGCATGAAGGCCACCGTCACCGCGCTCCAGGAGGAGTTCGCGTTCAGCAAGCTGGTGGCGGTCGTCGGCGTACTCGCCGACAAGGACGCGGAGGCCATGCTGGAGTTGCTGGAGCCGGTGGTCGACCAGGTGGTGGTCACCCGTAACAGCTCGCCACGGGCGATGCCGACCGAGGCACTCGCCGCGCTGGCCGCCGAGATCTTCGGCGAGGAGCGGGTGGACTTGGCCGAGGAGATGCCGGACGCCATCGAGCTGGCGGTGGCGCTGGCCGAGGAGGACGTCCCCGGCGAGCTCAGCGGGGTCGGGGTGCTGGTCACCGGCTCGGTGGTGACGGTCGCCGATGCTCGTCGGCTGCTGAAGCGATGACCGAGCCGCAGCGGGACCCCTCCGCCACCGATGACCCGGCCGACCAGGGCGCGGCCGGCTCGCCGGCCGATCAGTCCGTATCGGAGGAGCGCGTCGCCGGGCAGCCGCGACGCTCCGGGTTGCGCAACCCGGAGCGGGCGGTACGCGGCCTCGGGGCCGGCACGCTCAGCCTGGAGGCGCTGGTGCTGCTGCTCGCCATCCAGCCGATCCGTGTGGTCGGCGGTGATCTCAGTGGCGCCGCCATCGGTGCCGTGGTGGCACTTGCGGTGGCCGCCATCGTGGTCGCCGGCATGATGCGCCGCCCCTGGGCATGGCACGCCGGCACGGTGCTCCAGGGCCTGCTGATGCTGGGCGGTCTGCTGCACTGGTCGCTGCTCGCCCTGGGCATCATCTTCGCCCTGGTCTGGGCGTACGCGCTGCACGTCCGCCGGGTCATCCTCGGCTGACGCCGGACCGGTCGGCGGGCCGGGTCAGGCCTCGGCGCGTTCGCGCCACTGGGTGAGCGCGATGCCGTGGCCGTCCGGGTCGCGGAACGCCGCCGCCCACACCTCCAGCTTCGAGCCCCGGTTGACCACCCGGGGCGCGTACGTGAATCGGACGCCCGACCCGCGTAACCGTTCGTACGCCGCTTCGATGTCGTTGACCTCAAGGTTGACGTGCACCAGGCGGCGGCTGATGGGCGCCGCGCCGGTCACCTCGCGCAGGACGAGCCGGGTCGTGCCGGAGGCGAGTACGGCGTTGCCGGCGCCCCGGTCGACCTCGGTGAAGCCGAGCACGTCGCGGTAGAAGTCGAGCGAACGGGACAGGTCGGTCACCAGCAGGGTGAGACCGACCCCGCTGATCGGCGCGCCCGGATCGGCGGTCGCGCCCGATTCGAACCCGAAGATCGCCTGGTCCAACTCCTCGTCGGTGACCGTCTCGCGTCCCGCCCCGGCAGGGGAGGGGTCGTCGAGCGGGAGGTCGAGGGGGTCCAGTGGGTCGGTCGCGCCCGGCCCGGACCGCTGGGCGGGCGGCGGGTCGACGCGCTGGGCCGGCGGGTCGAAGGCGTCTCCGGCGGGCGGGGTTGCCCGGTCGTCCTCCGGCAGGTCGTACCGCTCGTCGAAGCGCTCCTCGGCGGGCGGGCGTGGTGCCGGGGTGGCCCGCCGGGGCAGTCCACCACTGGCCTGCTGCTCGACGAGGACGCCTTCCAACACCACCGGGCCGCCCGGGCTCTGGTGCATCACCACGGGCTTGCGCTCCTCGGGCACGACGCCCGGGTCGTCGCGCAGCGGATCATCGCGCAGGGGGTCGGCGCGCACCGGGTCGGGGCCGAGCGGGTCACGGTAGGGGTCGCCGAGCGGGTCGCGGAAATCTTCCCGGAAATCGTCGTCCGGCCCTCGGCCGGCCCACGGCGGGGCATCCTGCTGGATCAGTACCTCGTCCATCGCCTCGGCTTCGGCGAACTCCGGCGGGAGGTCGGCGACCGCGGCGGCGGTCTCGGCGTGGGTCGGCACCTCGTCCCAGAGGACCTTCACGTGCCGCTGGTCGTCCAACGCGACCCGGATCGGCAGGGTCTGGCCCAGCGACGGCCACTTGGAGACCGGCACCCTCGGCTCGATGATCTTCTTGGACCGGGGCGGCAGACCGGGCGCGTCGAGCACCAGTTGCAGTTCGCAGCGGCCGAACGCGTACTGGGTGGGTGGTTCGGAGGCGCTGTGCACGTGCCCGACACCGACCACCCAGGTGCGCCCACCACCGCGTACGGTCGCCAGCGCGATCGCCAGCACCAGCAGGGCGACCCCGAGAGCCACGATGGCCCAACTGGGCATGCCCAGCCCGAAGACGACGACGAAGGTGGCCACGGTGCCCAGCACCACGCCGACCAGCTTGCGTACCGGCGCGATGGGTCGGTTCCCGCCATTCGCCACAGTGGACCTCCCGGGGTCAGGGCCAGGCTAGGCCGGATCGGCCACCGGGCGAAAGGCCGGCCGCCGCGCCGGCGCCGGGACCGGGTCGCTACGCTGACCGTACCGATCCCAGGCGTCCAGCGTGCACAGGAGGAACCCAGCGTGTCCAGCAACAGCCCGGATGAGCGCAGCCTCGTTCTGATCAAGCCCGACGCGGTCCGCCGCGGCCTGGTCGGCGAGGTCCTCTCCCGCTTCGAGCGCAAGGGGCTGCGAATCGACGCGATGGTGCACCGGACGATGGACGCGACGCTCGCCGACGAGCACTACGCCGAGCACGTGGACAAGGCGTTCTACCCGCCGCTGAAGGACTTCATGACCAGCGGTCCACTTGTCGCGCTCGTGCTCTCCGGCGACCAGGTCATCGACGTGGTCCGCGGGCTGGTCGGCGCCACCGACGGACGCAAGGCCGCCGCCGGCACCATCCGGGGCGACCTGTCGCTGTCCAACCGGGAAAACCTGGTGCACGCCTCCGACTCGACGGACAGCGCCAAGCGCGAGATCGCGCTCTGGTTCCCCGAGCTGGGCTGACGCTCCCGAGTTGGGCTGACGCTGCGCGGTCCGGGCCGGCTCTGCGGTCCGGACCGGCCGACGGCACCGGAGGGTTCAGTCGACCGGCGGCACTTTCGTCGGGTTGCCGACCACGTAGATCCCGGTGATCCGTCCGTCGGCCGCGGCGATGGTGAGCGTGTACCGACTGCCGTCCGCGCGCGTGATCAACACGGCGGGTTCCCCGTTCAGTTCGATCGGATGCACGGTCATGGGACGGCCCGGGCCGTAGATCCCGGCGTAGAACCGGGCGATCCGGTCCGCGCCGGTGACCGGGTTGCGGGCTGCCCGGACCCGACCACCGCCGTCGTTCCAGGCCGTGGCGTCCGCCGCGACCAGGCCGGTGAGCGTCGCCAGGTCACCGTCGCGGGCGGCGGCGAGGAACGCGTCCAGCAACCGTTCCCGTTCGGCCCGGCTCGCGGTGAAGCGCCGCTGCTCCTGATGGACCCGGCTGGTCGCCCGGTGGTGGAGTTGGCGGCAGTCCTCCGGGGTCCGCTCCAGGATCTCGGCGATCTCGGCGTACGGCAGGTCGAAGGCGGTGTGCAGGACGTACACCGCACGCTCCGGCGGGGTGAGCCGCTCCAGGACGTGCAACAACGCGGTGGAGAGCGAGTCGCGCAACTCCGCGCGGTCCAACGGTCCGAACGGCGAGGGCGCGGTCGGCACGGGCTCGGGCAGCCAGGTGCCGACGTACGTCTCGCGGGCCGCCTGCCGGGCCCGCAACCGGTCCAGGGCCAGCCGGGTGACCACCCGGGACAGGTACCGGCGGGGCTCCTCGACCGCCGACCGGTCCACGCCGTGCCAGCGCAGGTACGCCTCCTGGAGCACGTCCTCCGCGTCGTGTCGGCTGCCGAGCAGCCGGTACGCGAGCCCGAGCAGCATCGGCCGGTGCGCCTGGAGCGCACCGGCCGCGTCTGTTGCCTCAGTGGTCATGCGTGGGCCGGAGGCTCCAACCGCATGGTCACTCCGATCCGATTCCACACGTTGATTGTGGCAATCGCGACGACGAGGTCGGCCAGTTCCTTCTCCGACCAGACCTTCGCGGCGGCGTCCCACACCTCGTCCGGCACGCCGTGCTCACCGAGCCGGGTGACCGCGTCGGTGAGGTCCAGCGCGGCCCGCTCCCGCTCGTCGAAGAACGGCGACTCCCGCCAGGTAGCCACCGCGAACAGCCGCCGGCTCGACTCACCCTTGGCGAGCGCGTCCTGGCTGTGCATGTCGACGCAGTACGCGCATCCGTTGATCATCGACGCGCGCAGTTTCACCAGCTCAAGCACCGTCTGGTCGACGTTCGACTGGACGTACTTCTCCAGCCCCATGACCGCCTGGTACGCCTTCGGCGCCACCGCGCCGGGATTCATCCGCTGCATGACTACCTCCCCTGATCGGTTGGACACCGACACGACGGATGGGAGAGGTCGCACCGTGACAGCCAAACCTGTGACCCCAGTCATGCCACCCACCAACCCCACCTCACTCCCCAGCCCGTTGATCATGGGGTTATCGTCACGACACGCCGGGGCGGCCAGCAATAACCTCATGATCAACGGGCTGGGGTCGGGCTGGGGTCGGGCTGGGGGCGGGTGGGTCGGGGGTGGGGGTGGATTGGTCGGCGGTGTGGTGGTGGGTGGGTCTTGTATCGTTGGGACTGGCGATGATCCGGCTATCACCGGTGAGCCTCCGGAAGAACGGCCGGGTCACCGGCCCAGTAGAACCGGACGGGTGCGGCCCGTCACAGCCGGTCAATGAGCGGGCGGTCGATCGTGACCGCCAAGCGGGGTGGTACCGCGGATCACCCGGGAGCGCCGTCGAGGCGTACCCCTGGGACGGTTCGTCCTCGCAGACCCACGTTGAGTGAGCTGCATGAGGAGAGCGACCCCCGATGGCCTATCCGTTGCACGACCCGACCGCCGCCGGAGTCCCGGCGAGCCCGGACCTGCCCGCGGTCGAGCGCCGGGTGCTGGAGCACTGGACGGCCGACCAGACCTTCGAGGCCAGCGTCGAGGCCCGCCCGGCCGGCGACGACGGCAAGAACGAGTACGTCTTCTACGACGGCCCGCCGTTCGCCAACGGTCTGCCGCACTACGGCCACCTGTTCACCGGGTACGTCAAGGACGTGGTGCCGCGCTACCAGACCATGCGCGGACGGCACGTGGAGCGGCGCTTCGGCTGGGACTGCCACGGCCTGCCCGCCGAGGTGGTGGCCGAGAAGCAGCTCGGCATCACCAGCAAGGCGGAGATCATCGACCTGGGCGTGGCCCGGTTCAACGAGGCCTGCCGCACCTCGGTGCTGGAGTTCACCCAGGACTGGGAGCGGTACATCAACCGGCAGGCCCGCTGGGTCGACTTCACGAACGACTACAAGACCCTCGACCTGGACTACATGGAAAGCGTCATGTGGGCCTTCAAGACCCTGCACGACAAGGGTCTGATCTACGAGGGCTTCCGGGTGCTGGCGTACTGCTGGCGCTGCGAGACGCCGCTGTCGAACACCGAGACCCGGATGGACGACGTCTACCGGGACCGGCACGACCCGACGCTGACGGTGTGGTTCGGGCTGACCGCTGACGAGTCCGCGCCGGAGCTGGTGCGCGGGCCGGTCCGGCTGGGCGTCTGGACCACCACGCCGTGGACCCTGCCGTCGAACCTGGCGCTCGCCGTCGGCCCGGACATCGAGTACGCGGTGCTGGAACGCGACGGGGAGCGGTACGTCGTCGGCGCGGCGCGGCTGGCCGCGTACGCCAAGGAACTGGACGGCTTCGAGCAGGTCGGCACGGTGTACGGCCGGGACCTGGTCGGACGCCGCTACACGCCGCTGTTCGACTTCCTCGTCGAGCAGGCCGGCGACAACGCGTACCAGGTGCTCGGCGCGGAGTTCGTCACCACCGAGGACGGCACCGGGATCGTGCACCTCGCCCCCGCCTTCGGTGAGGACGACCAGAACGTCTGCAACGCCGCCGGCATCCCCACCATCGTCACCGTGGACGACCACACCCGGTTCACCGCGCTGGTCCCGCCGTACCAGGGTGAGCAGGTCTTCGACGTCAACAAGCCGGTGATCCGGGAGCTGAAGGAGCGGGGGGTGGTGCTCCGGCAGGACACCTACACCCACTCGTACCCGCACTGCTGGCGCTGCGACACCCCGCTTGTCTACAAGGCGGTGTCCTCCTGGTTCGTGGCGGTGACGCAGTTCCGGGACCGGATGGTCGAGCTGAACCAGGAGATCAACTGGACGCCCGGGCACATCAAGGACGGCTCGTTCGGCAAGTGGCTGGCGAACGCCCGGGACTGGTCGATCAGCCGGAACCGGTTCTGGGGTTCGCCGATCCCGGCGTGGAAGTCCGACGACCCGAACTACCCGCGCCTGGACGTCTACGGCTCGCTGGCCGACATCGAGCGGGACTTCGGCGTACGCCTGACCGACCTGCACCGGCCGGCGGTGGACGACCTGGTCCGCCCCAACCCGGACGACCCGACCGGACAGTCGATGATGCGCCGGGTGCCGGAGGTGCTGGACTGCTGGTTCGAGTCCGGGTCGATGCCGTTCGCCCAGGTGCACTACCCGTTCGAGAACGCGGACTGGTTCGAGCACCACTACCCGGGCGACTTCATCGTCGAGTACATCGGGCAGACCCGCGGCTGGTTCTACACCATGCACGTGCTGGCCACCGCGCTGTTCGACCGGCCGGCGTTCCGCAACTGCCTGAGCCACGGCATCCTGCTCGGCTCGGACGGGCGCAAGATGTCCAAGAGCCTGCGCAACTATCCGGACGTCTACCACGTCTTCGACGCGTACGGCTCGGACGCGATGCGGTGGATGCTGATGTCCTCGCCGGTGCTGCGCGGTGGGGACATGGCGGTCACCGAGGCGGGCATCCGCGACGCCGTCCGGCAGGTGCTGCTGCCGCTGTGGAACGTCTGGTACTTCTTCACGCTCTACGCCAACGCCGACGGGCACCAGGCGAGTCGTCGCACCGACTCGACGCACCTGCTCGACAGGTACATCCTGGCGAAGACCAACGAGCTGGTGGCCACGGTCGGCGCGCAGATGGACGCGTACGACATCTCCGGCGCCTGCGCCACCGTCCGGTCCTACCTGGACGCCCTGACCAACTGGTACGTGCGCCGCTCCCGGGATCGGTTCTGGTCCGGTGACGTCAACGCGTTCGACACGCTCTGGACGGTGCTGGAGACGCTCTGCCGGGTGGTGGCGCCGCTCGCGCCGTTGACCGCGGAGGAGATCTGGCGAGGCCTGACCGGGGAGCGGTCGGTGCACCTGACCGACTGGCCGGAGGCGACGGACTTCCCGGCCGATCACGACCTGGTCGCCGCGATGGACGCCACCCGGGCGGTCGCCTCGGCGGCGCTGTCGCTGCGCAAGGCCAAGGGTCTGCGGGTACGGCTGCCGCTGTCCAAGCTGACCGTGGCCTCCCCGGCGGCGGAGCAGTTGCGTCCGTTCGCCGACCTGGTCACCGACGAGGTCAACGTGAAGGCCGTCGAGTTCAGCGCCGAGCTGTCCGCGTACTGCGAGCAGGTGTTGACGGTGGTGCCCCGGGCGCTCGGTCCGCGGGTCGGCAAGCAGGTGCAGCAGGTGATCAAGGCGGTCAAGGCGGGCGACTGGGAGCTGGTCGACGGCGCCCCGGTGGCCGCCGGCGTCACCCTCGCCGAGGGCGAGTACGAGCTGCGACTGGTCGCCGCCGATGCGGAGAACTCCGCGCCGCTGCCCGGCGGTGAGGGTGTGGTGGTGCTGGACACCGAGGTCACCCCGGAGTTGGCGGCCGAGGGGCTGGCCCGCGACGTGGTGCGGGTGGTGCAGCAGGCTCGCCGGGACGCCGACCTCGATGTGTCGGACCGGATCGTGGTGTCGGTGTCGGCCTCCGAGCAGGTGCGCGCGGCGGTGGCCGGGTACCTGGACTTCGTGTCCGGGGAGGTGCTGGCCGACTCGGTGGACTTCGCCGAGGGCATCGACGGCTTCGCCGGTGAGGTCGGCGAGGGCGACCGGGTGACGGTCTCCGTCCGCCGGGTCTAGCGACGATCGTCAGGTAGCGGGCGCCGCGCCACCTCCGTCCGAGGGGTGTGCGGGCGTCCGCTACCGTGACACCGCCTGTTCGCACCTGATCTGCCGGAGGACCAGTGCCCCTGCTCTACACCATCGGCAAGCTCGCCGTGGGGCCCACGCTGCGGTTGGCGTTCCGCCCGACCGTCGAGGGGCTGGAAAACGTGCCGAGGAGCGGCGGGGCGATCTTCGCCGGCAACCACCTGTCCGTGGCCGACGAGCTGTTCCTCGGCACGGTTGTGCCCCGGCACCTGGCGTTCTGGGCGAAGTCGGAGTATTTCAAGGGCACCGGTGTGAAGGGCGCGATCTCCAAGTTCGTCCTCACCGGCCTGGGTGCCATCCCGGTGGAGCGGGGCGGCGGTCGAGCCGCGCTGTCCGCGTTCGACGCGGCGATCCCGGTGCTCAAGAACGGTGACCTGGTGGTGGTCTACCCGGAGGGCACCCGCTCGCCGGACGGCCGGCTCTACCGGGGGCGGACCGGCACGGTTCGGCTGGCGACCTCGACCGGCGTGCCGATCATCCCGGTCGGCATGATCGGCACGGACAAGGCGCAGCCGATCGGCGCCCGGGTGCCCCGGCCCGGCGCCGCCGAGATCATCATTCGGTTCGGCAAGCCGATCGACCTGACCGGGCGGCCGACCGACCGCACCTCGTTGCGGCAGATGACCGACGAGATGATGAGCGAGATCCAGAAGCTCACCGGCCAGGAGTACGTCCCCCGCTACGCCCCGCCGCGCGCCCACCCGGACGCGACTCGCGAGGCCTGACCCCCACCCCGGTTGACCAGGAAGTCCACCGCCTTCGTGGGGCGGGAGACCTCCTGATCAACGCTGGGTGGGTCGCGTTCAGGCCTTGGGTTGGATGATCTGGGCCCGCAGGGTGTTCAACAGGGCGGCGCTGTCGGCGACCGACAGCCGGGTGAACACTCCGGTGGCGATGCTGCCGTGATCGACAGAGGTGCAGACCACCACGTCACCGCCGTTGGACCGGCCGACCGCGCATCGCTCGTGCCGGCCCCGCACACCGGTGTCCACAACCTCGGGTGCGTCCAGCGCGTACCGCTCGGTGAGCCGGCTGATCTCGGCCTCCGCGTCCGACTCCGGGCTCCACCGGAAACCCGTTCCGCCGAAGACCGTCACCTGCTTGCCGCCCGAGGTGGAGTAGACACCGGCGAAGGTGCCCTCGGCCAGCAGGTGCTCCCCGCGTACCTCCTTCTCCAACTGTCGGGCGGCCTCCGCGCTGCGGCCGTCCTGCCGCAGCTTCAGATCGTCGACCTGGGCGGGCAGCGCGGCCTGCACCGGGTACTGGGCTGAGATCGGGAATCCGTAGTAGGCGGGGCAGCCGCAACAGCAGGCCAGGGTGAGCAGCAGCAACCAGGGCCAGCGGCGACGACGGCGAACCGGCACCGGCACGTACCCCTTGGGGGCCTGCCAGCCCGGCGGCGGCCCCGCCGGCGGCGCCACGGGCGGCGCGGCGGACCGCTTGCCCCGGCGCTGCTTCGGCGCGCTGGGCGGTGGCGTGGGCGGCGGCGTCGGCCGGGTCGGCATCCTGGGTCCGGTCGCCTGCGGTGGCCTCGGGGCCGCGGCCGGAGACACCGGGTGCGACCCGACCGAGCGAGCAGGCTGGCTGGGCCACTGCTTCGTCGCCGGCGGGGTCGGATGCGGCATCGTCGGGGGGAGCGGGGTAAGCGACGGCAGTTCGGCGGAGGGCAGGTCCCAGCCGCCGGTGTCCACGCCGGCCCACGGGTCGACAGGCGTCTGGTGCTCCGGCGGTCCCACGGGCAGGGGTGGCAGCGGGGTCGGCTCGGCCGACTCGCCCCAGACCGGTCGGCGTGGCAGCGGGGGTGGCACCGGCGCCGAGCCGCTCCACCTGGGCGCGGGGGGCTCCGGGGTGGTGGCGGGCTCGGGCCGGCCCGAGGCTGCCGGCTGATCCGGAGACTGGGGCTGCGTCGGAGGTGCCGGCTGGTCCGACGCTTCCGGCTGCGTCGGAGGGGCCGGTTGGTCTGACGGTTCCGGTTGGTCCGACGGTTCCGGTTGGTCTGACGCTTCCGGCTGCGTCGGAGGGTCCGGTTGGTCCGACGGTTTCGGCTGGTCCGACGGTACGGGTGGGGAGGCCGGCTGATCGGCGGCCGCCGGAACCCGGTCCGGCTCCGCGCCCGGGGTGCTCCCGTCGGCCGGCCGTGCTCCCGGCTGGGGCTCGGGCATGGCGGCAATCTCCTCTCGCGCCGGTCCGAGGTTAGTACCGCGTCGCCACCGCCGGGTGGGCGCGTACCCTTGGGCATCATGAGTGCCCCGTCCACGACGCCGCGCGCGGCCGCGACCAACTCTCGCGACGACTCCAGCTCGGCGGCTCCGACGCCGAGCCGTGACCTGGAGCCGTCCGTCTGGTCCCAGCTCGAGCCGCTGTTGCCCCAGGTTTCCAAGCCCATCCAGTACGTCGGGGGCGAGTTGGGTGCGGTGACCAAGGACTGGGCCGCGGCGACCGTGCGCTGGGCGTTGATGTATCCCGACGCGTACGAGGTGGGCCTGCCCAACCAGGGCGTGCAGATCCTCTACGAGGTGCTCAACGAGCTGCCCGACACCCTCGCCGAGCGGACGTACGCGGTCTGGCCGGACCTGGAGACGCTGATGCGCACGCACGGCGTGCCGCAGTTCACCGTCGACGCGCACCGGTCGGTGCGTAACTTCGACGTGTTCGGCATCTCCTTCTCCACCGAGCTGGGCTACACGAACATGCTCACCGCGATCGACCTGGCCGGCATCCCGATGCTGGCCGCCGACCGCACCGACGCCGACCCGGTGATCGTGGCCGGTGGCCACGCGGCGTTCAATCCGGAGCCCATCGCCGACTTCATCGACGCCGCGGTGCTCGGCGACGGCGAGGAGGCGGTGCTGGAGATCACCGCGATCGTGCGGGAGTGGAAGGCCGAGGGTTCCCCGGGGGGCCGCGACGAGCTGCTGCTGCGGCTGGCGCGCACCGAGAGCGTCTACGTGCCGCGCTTCTACGACGTCGACTACCTCCCGGACGGGCGGATCCAGCGGGTCGTGCCCAACCGGGCGGACGTGCCGTTCCGGGTGCACAAGCGCACGACGATGGACCTGGACGCCTGGCCGTACCCGAAGAAGCCCCTCGTGCCGCTGGCCGAGACGGTGCACGAGCGGTACGCGGTGGAGATCTTCCGGGGTTGCACCCGGGGCTGCCGGTTCTGTCAGGCCGGCATGATCACCCGTCCGGTGCGGGAGCGGTCCATCACCACGGTCGGGCAGATGGTCCGCGAGGGCCTGGAGTTCTCCGGCTTCAACGAGGTGGGCCTGCTGTCGCTCTCCTCGGCCGACCACTCCGAGATCGGTGACATGTGCTCGGGCCTCGCCGAGCAGTACGCGGGCACGAACGTCTCGCTGTCGCTGCCGTCGACCCGGGTGGACGCCTTCAACATCGACCTCGCGCAGGAGTTGTCCCGCAACGGGCGGCGGACCGGCCTGACCTTCGCCCCGGAGGGCGGGTCGGAGCGGATTCGCAAGGTCATCAACAAGATGGTGACGAAGGAAGACCTGATCCGTACCGTCGTCACCGCGTACACCAACGGCTGGCGGCAGGTGAAGCTCTACTTCATGTGTGGCCTCCCCACCGAGACCGACGAGGACGTCCTCGAGATCGCGGAGATGGCCCACGAGGTGATCCGGGCCGGTCGGGCCGCCACCGGTTCCAAGGACATCCGCTGCACGGTCTCCATCGGTGGGTTCGTGCCGAAGCCGCACACCCCGTTCCAGTGGGCCTCGATGGAGCGTCCGGAGGTCATCGACCACCGGCTCAAGATCCTCAAGCAGGCCATCAACTCGGACCGCTCGCTGGGCCGCGCCATCGGCTACCGGTACCACGACGGTGAGCCGTCGCTGATCGAGGGACTGCTGTCCCGGGGTGACCGCCGGGTCGGCTCGGTGATCCGCAAGGTCTGGGAGAACGGCGGCCGGTTCGACGGGTGGAGCGAGCACTTCTCCTACCAGCGCTGGGTGGACGCGGCGGCCGAGACGCTGCCCGCGTTCGGGGTCGACCTCGACTGGTACACCACCCGGCAGCGCGAGGAGTTGGAGGTCCTGCCCTGGGACCACCTCGACTCGGGCCTGGACAAGGACTGGCTCTGGCAGGACTGGCAGGACTCGGTGAGCGAGTTCGAACAGGACGACTGCCGGTGGACGCCCTGCTTCGACTGCGGCGTCTGCCCATCGATGGACACCGAGATCCAGATCGGCCCGACCGGCAAGAAGCTGCTGCCACTCACGCCGCTGGGCGGCAACGGAATGAAGGTCCCGGCCGCCGACCACCCGGCCTGACCGCCCGCCGCCGGGGCAGCACCCGGCGGCGGTGACCGCTAGCCTCCACAGTCGACACCACACCCGCCGGGCCTCGTGCTCGGCGGGTGACTGGCGCTGACGGGGGATAGCGCGATGTCCGGTTTCTCCATGAACGCTGGCACTTCCCGGGCATCCTGCGGTGAGGACAGACGGATGAGGATGAACGTCGGAGCGATCCGGCCGGCCGCTGCCTGCCTGCTGGCGGGGTTCCTGGTGGTAGGTGCGGCCCAGCCGGCGGCCGCCGCGCCTCGGCGGGCCGAGCAGTGGTATCTGGACGAGCTCCGGATCGACCAGGCGCACAAGATCTCGACCGGGCGGGGCGTGATCGTGGCCGTGCTCGACAGCGGTGTCGAGGCCAGCCACCCGGACCTGCGGGGTCAGGTCCTTGCCGGTGGTCGCAGCTACGGCGCCTCCGGAGACGGTCGGGCCGACGAGAACGGCCACGGCACGCACATGGCCGGCATCATCGCGGCGAAGAGCGGCGGTCGCGACGGGGTGGACGGCATCGCCCCCGGCGCGAAGATCCTGCCGATCAAGATGGGCAAGGGCAGCGGGACCTTCAGCGACGGGGTGATCGCTCTCGGTATCCGGATGGCCGTCGACGGTGGCGCCAAGGTGATCAACTTGTCCGTCGGTGGGCCGGGCGTCGTCAGCCCGGAGGAAGAGAGCGCGATCAGGTACGCGCTGGACCACGACGTCGTCGTGGTTGCCTCCGCTGGCAACACGGCCAAGGGCGATGTCAGCGTCGCGCAACCGGCCAACACCCCCGGTGTGATCGCGGTTACCGGGACGACCAAGGGCGGCAGATTCTGGTCCGGCTCGGTCCAGGGGCCGGAGGCGGTGGTCGCCGCTCCGGGCGACGGCATCTACAACGCCAGCAACGAGGGGGGCTACGGCTGGGGCGACGGGACCTCCGACGCCACGGCGATCGTCTCCGGCCTGGCCGCGCTGATCCGGGCGAAATATCCGAATCTCAACGCCCCGAACGTGATCAACCGGATCATCCGGACCGCACGGGACTCCGGCCGGGCCGGGCGAGATCCGCAGTTCGGCTTCGGGCTGATCGACCCGCTGAAGGCGCTGACCGCAAACGTACCGCCGGTCACCACCAACCCGCTGCTCGGCCCAGAGGCGACCCCCAGCCCGGGCCCGATCATCACCGAGGCCGCGAAGGAGTTCGACCTCTCCCAGCACGGCGATCGCGGTGGTCCCACCGACCAGCAGGTCATGGTCGTGGTCATCGGTATCGCCGTCGCGCTGGTGCTGCTGCTGGCGCTTGTGGTGTTCCTCATCTGGAACCGCCGGCGCTACCGGCGGGAGGCGGTCCGGGCCGCCGCCGACATCCCGGACGAGGTGCTGGACCAGATGATCTCCGGCGGCTACCCGCCCCCGCCGCCGGGCTACGGCCCGCCCCCCGGCTACACCCAGCCTCCTGGCTATACCCAGCCTCCTGGCTACCCGCCGCCTCCCGGGTATGCCGCGTCGCCCGGCTACCCTCCGCCTCCCGGGTACGGCCCGCCTGCCGGGTATGCCCAGCCTCCCGGTTACGCCCAGCCTCCCGGTTACGGCCCGCCTCCCGGGTATGCCGCGTCGCCCGGCTACCCTCCGCCTCCCGGTCACGGCCCGCCCTCCGGGTGCACCCAGCCTCCGGGTCAGGCGCAGCCTCCCGGTTACGCGCAGCCTCCCGGTTACGCGCAGCCTCCCGGGTATGCCCCGCCCCCCGGCCACCCCACGCCTCCCGGTTACCCCTCGCCTCCCGGTTACCCCACGCCTCCCGGTAGCGGCTCGCCTCCCGCCGACCCCCCAGCTTCCGGTCATCCCTCGGCGCCCGGCCACCTTCTGCCTCCCGGGTACGGCCCGCCGGGCGGAGCTCCGCCCACTGGGCCGCAAGAGCGGTAACCGGTTCTGATCGTGATGGCCGGCTGGTGACCTTCCGGGGCCGCCGGCCGGCCATCAGGCTTCGCGGACGGGTGGTCACGACCCAGTCGGGCGGTTCGTACCCACCTGTCCGGGCGCTCCGACCGCCCCGGCTGCGTACCGTCGGTGGCGCTGGGCCAGGATGGTCGGACACGCAGGTACACCCGAGGAGCCCACGATCGCCAAGAAGCCTCAACCCGAGGGCGGCCAGGCACCGGTCGTCCAGCGCGTCCGCATCCGGTACGCCAAGCGCGGGCCGCTGCGGTTCACCTCGCACCGGGACTTCGCCCGGGCGTTCGAGCGTGCGCTGCGCCGGGCCGCCGTGCCGGTCGCCTTCTCCCAGGGTTTCCACCCGCACCCGAAGATCTCCTATGCCAGCGCCGCGCCCACCGGGGTGGCGAGCGAGGCGGAGTACCTGGAGATCGCCCTTCAGGCCGAGGTCGACCCGGAGGCGCTGCGCGCCGCGTTGGACGCCGCGCTCTCGCCGGGGCTGGACGTCCTGGACGCCGTGATCGCCGAGGGGGGCAACCTCCCGGACCGGATCGAGGCGTCGCACTGGCACATCGAGTTGCCCGAGGTCGAGACCGAGGTGCTCCGCGCCGCGGTGGACGCCTTCCTCGCTGCTGACGAGGTGCTGGTGGAGCGGATGACCAAGCAGGGTCGACGCACCTTCGACGCCCGCGCCGCAGTGATATCGATCGATGTCCTCGCACCAACGCCGACGCCTTCCGGGGCGCCGGCCGTACCGTGTGCGATACTCGAACTGGTCGTACGGCAGGTCACCCCGTCCGTACGGCCCGATGACGTCCTTTCCGGCCTCCGCGTGGTGGCCGACCTGGAGCCGCCGGTTTCGCCGAGGGTGACCCGGCTGGCTCAGGGCACGTTGACCGCGCAGGGTGCGATCGTGGATCCGTTGGATGCGGATCGCGACGGGGCAACCATCGTTGGGCACTGACCGACGGTTGGTGTTCTGGCAGGCAGACTTCGGCGGTCGCGCACCACGCGCGCCCGGCGGAAACACTTTTGCGGCGACCCTGCGTGGCAGCGCTCACCCGCGCCCGGGGTAGCCAGAACTGGAGAACGTCCATGCTCGAGAACGAGCCCGAGGGCGGCGAACGGACCGGTTCACAGCCGGCCGGGGAGACCGCCGACCAGAGCACCACGGCCGACGGCGCTGCCGTCGCGACCCCCACCACGGCCGTCGGTTCGGCTTCGGTGGAGCCGGACGGCGCGCAGAGCGCCGAGCCCGCCGCGCCGGTACGGCGCGCCCGGGCGACCCGACGTCGCGCCGCCCCGCTGAGCCAGCCGGAGCAGACCGACGCTCCGGCCGAGGCGTCCACCAGCGAGGCCGCCAGTACCGAGTCGCCGCAGGCGGAGGTCTTCGCCCCGATCTCCGGCGACCAGGACGTCGCGCCCAAGACCCCCCGGCGCCGTCGTAAGGCCACCCCGGTCGAGACGACCGCCGAGGAGCCGCTCGTCGCGTCCTCCGCGGAGGTGGCCCCGGCCGACGTGGTTCCGCCGGTCAAGGTGACCCGTACCCGGCGCAAGAAGGCCACCCCGGCGGCCGTCGAGGAGCCGCCCGCGGTCGAGGAGCCGGTCGTCGAGGAGCCGGTCGCCGCCGAGGAACCGGTGGCCTCCGACCTTCGCGAGGCCGAGGCCGAGCTGAACGACATCCCCACGGCGACCCCCGCCGAGTCGCCCTGGACCAGCGCCGGCGAGGTGTCACCTGGTGTCGCCGTCTCCGGTGTGACAGCTGAGCCGATTGAGCCGGCCGAGGTCGAGCCGGAGCAGCCGCGTACCCGTCGTCGGCGGGCCGCGCTCTCCGCGCCCACCGTGCTGTTCATGGCTCCCCAGCCGGACGCCGTGCCGGTGACCCGGCCGGTCGAGCCCGCTCCCGTCGCCGAGGAGCCGGCGGTGGAGGAGGCCGCGGAGCCGTCCCGCCGCCGTCGGCGTGGTCGCCGCGAGGTCGAGCCGGTGGAGCCGATCGAGGCGATCGAGGCCGAGGAGGAGCCGACCGAGGAGGCCGACGAGTCCGCCGAGGCGGATGAGGACGACGAGGACAGCGCCGCCGCGCGCCGCCGCCGCCGGCGTGGTCGCCGGGGCCGGGGCCGGGGCAAGGGCGGGGCCGACGACGCCGAGGACGACGAGTCCGAGGAGGCGGCGCAGGCCGACGAGGAAGAGACCGCCGAGGTCGAGGGCGACGAGGACGAGGACAGCGAGGGCGGGGACGGCCTGACCCGCCGTCGCCGGCGTCGTCGTCGCCGGGGCGCGGGCGACACGGAGGGTGCCGCCGACGACGGCGTACCGACCGTGGTGAAGATCCGCGAGCCGCGCCGGACCGTCGACGAGGTGCAGGGCGTGTCCGGTTCGACCCGGCTGGAGGCCAAACGCCAGCGCCGCCGGGACGGCCGGGAGCAGCGGCGTACGCGGCCGCCGATTCTCAGCGAGTCGGAGTTCCTGGCACGCCGGGAGGCGGTCGACCGGGTGATGGCGGTCCGCCAGCGCGGTGACCGTACGCAGATCGCCGTTCTGGAGGACGGGGTGCTCGTGGAGCACTACGTCACCCGCAACTCCTCCGGCACGATGGCCGGCAACGTGTACCTGGGCAAGGTGCAGAACGTGCTGCCGAGCATGGAGGCGGCGTTCGTCGACGTCGGCCGGGGTCGCAACGCGGTGCTGTACGCCGGCGAGGTCAACTGGGACACCTCCGGTCTGGAAGGGCGGGCCCGCTCGATCGAGCAGGCGCTGCGCTCCGGCGACTCGGTGCTGGTCCAGGTCACCAAGGACCCGATCGGGCACAAGGGCGCTCGGCTGACCAGCCACATCGCGCTCTCCGGCCGGCACCTGGTCTACGTGCCCAACGGCAACGCGTCCGGGATCAGCCGCAAGCTGCCGGACAACGAGCGCAAGCGGCTGCGCGACGTGCTCAAGAAGCTGGTCCCGGACGGCGCGGGCGTGATCGTCCGCACCGCCGCCGAGGGCGCCAGCGAGGACGAGCTGGCCCGCGACGTCAAGCGGCTCCAGGCGCAGTGGGAGGACATCCAGGCCAAGGCCGCCGAGGGTGGCGCTCCGGCGCTGCTCTACGGGGAGCCGGACCTGGTCATCCGGGTCGTGCGGGACCTGTTCAACGAGGACTTCCGCGAGCTGGTCATCGAGGGCGAGCAGTCGTACGACATCGTCGAGTCGTACCTGTCGCACGTCTCTCCGGACCTGGTGGACCGGGTGCGGCGGCACGTCGGCACGAGCGACGTCTTCGCCGAGTACCGGATCGACGAGCAGATCATCAAGGGCCTGGACCGCAAGGTCTTCCTGCCCTCCGGCGGTTCGCTGGTGATCGACCGCACCGAGGCGATGACGGTGGTGGACGTCAACACCGGTAAGTACACCGGTTCCGGGGGCAACCTGGAGGAGACCGTCACCCGCAACAACCTGGAGGCGGCGGAGGAGATCGTCCGCCAGCTCCGGCTGCGGGACATCGGCGGCATCGTGGTGATCGACTTCATCGACATGGTGCTGGAGTCGAACCGTGAGCTGGTGCTGCGCCGACTCACCGAGTGCCTGGGTCGGGACCGCACCAAGCACCAGGTCACCGAGATCACCTCACTCGGCCTGGTGCAGATGACCCGTAAGCGGATCGGCGCGGGCCTGCTGGAGGCGTTCAGCGAGACCTGTGAGTGCTGCAAGGGTCGGGGCGTCATCATGCACACCGAGCCGGTGCCGGAGAAGGCGCGCGTTGCCGGTGCGGGGGAGAAGGTCAAGGCGGTCGCCTCCTCGGTGGCCGTCGCTCCGGCCGCCGCCGAGCAGGGCAGCACCTCGTCCCGTCGCCGGGCGCGCAAGAACGCACCGGCCGAGCGGGCCGTGGTCGAGGTCGTCGACACCGAGACCAGCGCCGAGCCGGACGCGGACTACCAGGACACCATGGGCTACGACCTGTCCCGCTACGAGTCGGAGACGGCCGCCGCACCGGCGATCTCCGACGCTCAGCAGGGGGAGTCGGCCCGGTTGGCCGCGGCGGACGACCCGGACGCGCTCGCCGACGGTGAGGGCGACGAGGACAGCACCGAGGGTGGTGCCGGTCGCCGCCGTTCACGCCGGGGTGGCGCACGCCGGCGGACGCGCCCCTGACCGCCTGACCGGCCAAGTGTTTGGCGAGGTCCCTTCTCCGGCAAAGTGACGGGGGAGGGACCTCGCCGTTGTGCCACTCCGGCCCAGGATCGACAGTCCCTGGTCAGGAGAAGAAGATGCGTCGTCTGCTCGCCCTCATCGCGCTTGGCACTGTGCTCTTCGACGTGTCCGGCTGTGCCGCCGACCGGCCGGGGGGCGTGGGGTCCGGTCCGGCCGGCGTGACCACCGGTGGCACGGCCTCCGGGCCGAGCGGCGTTCCGGCCAGTGGTGCCGCGGCGGGCGGCGCCACGCAGGTCTGTGTCGCCGCCCAGCAGGCCAGCACCACCGCCGTCCGGACGTATGTGGCTGAGCTGGGCCAGATGGTCGCGGCGGTGGGCGCCGGGGACAGCGGCACGGCCGAGGCTGCCCGCGTACGGGCCGAGGGGGCGTTGGCCGGCTGGCGGAGCGAGCTGCGGAAACAGGCGGAGCGGGCCACCGATCCGCAGCTCAAGACCCTGCTCACCGATCTCGGCACCGAGGTCGCCGCGCTCGGCGCCGATGTCGAGTCCATCGACGAGACCGAACTCGACAGGCTCCAGCAGCGCCTCGACGAGCTCTGCGCGCGCTGACCAGGGCAGGCCGGTTTGGGGTCCGGGCCGGCAATGGCGTACTCTTGCCTGCGGCCCACCTTTGGTGTGCCGAGTTCCCGTGTGCCCGCGCCGCCGTGCACTGCTACCCGGCGAGCCGCCGCGGGGACGACCGCCAGCAGCCTCAACGACAGGGAGTCCGCCTCCGATGTACGCGATCGTCAAGACCGGCGGCAAGCAGTACAAGGTCGCCGAGGGCGACGTGATCGAGGTCGAGAAGCTCACCGGTGCCCCCGGTGACGCGGTGAAGCTCACCGCGGTGCTCCTCGTCGACGGTGACGACCTGGTGACCGACGCGGCGAAGCTTGCCGAGGTCGCGGTGTCCGGCGAAATCGCCGCGCACACCAAGGGCCCGAAGATCCGGATCCACAAGTTCAAGAACAAGACCGGCTACCACAAGCGCCAGGGTCACCGCCAGCCGTTGACCCAGGTCAAGGTGACCGGCATCTCCAGCGGGAAGTAGGTCGTCCTCCAATGGCTCACAAAAAGGGTGCGTCCAGCTCGCGTAACGGTCGTGACTCCGCGGCCCAGCGACTCGGCGTGAAGCGCTTCGGTGGTCAGGTTGTCAGCGCCGGTGAGATCATCATCCGGCAGCGTGGCACCAAGTTCCACCCCGGTGACCTGGTCGGCCGTGGCGGCGACGACACGCTGTTCGCGCTGTCGGCCGGTGCGGTCCTGTTCGGCACCAAGCGCGGTCGTAAGACCGTCAGCATCGTTCCGCAGCAGTAGTTCTCCGGCTAAGCGGGCCGCGGACCTCCGGGTCCCGGCCCGCT
Organism: Micromonospora sp. NPDC049204; assembly: GCF_040647935.1. Lineage (NCBI taxonomy): Bacteria > Bacillati > Actinomycetota > Actinomycetes > Micromonosporales > Micromonosporaceae > Micromonospora > Micromonospora sp. NPDC049204. The sequence continues at coordinate 24,357 of NZ_JBEZDC010000004.1, forward strand.
TAGCTTTTTTCGAAGTGCGGGGTCGGACCTCGCTGGAAGGATTGACGCCGTGGCGACGTTCGTTGACCGGGTCGTTCTGCACCTGCAGGCCGGCGATGGCGGGCACGGCTGTGTCTCGATCCACCGCGAGAAGTTCAAGCCCTTCGGTGGGCCGGACGGCGGTAACGGCGGGCACGGCGGCAGCGTGTCCCTGGTCGTCGACCCGCAGGTCACCACCCTGCTCGACTTCCACTTCCACCCGCACGTCAAGGCCGACAACGGCAAGGGCGGCGCCGGGTCGAACCGGGACGGCGCCAACGGCCGCACCCTGATGCTGAAGGTGCCCAACGGCACGGTGGTGCAGACCACCGACGGCACCGTGCTGGCCGACATGGTCGGCGCCGGCACCACCTTCGAGGTGGCTCGGGGCGGCCGCGGCGGGCGGGGCAACGCGTCGCTGGCCAACGCCAAGCGCAAGGCGCCCGGCTTCGCCGAACTGGGCGAGCCCGGTGACCAGTTGGACGTCGTGCTGGAGCTGAAGAGCGTCGCCGACGTGGGCCTGGTGGGCTTCCCGTCGGCCGGCAAGTCGTCGCTGATCTCGGTGATCTCCGCCGCGAAGCCGAAGATCGCCGACTACCCGTTCACCACCCTCGTGCCCAACCTCGGCGTGGTCCGGATGGACAACCACACCTTCACCGTCGCCGACGTGCCCGGTCTGATCCCCGGCGCGGCCAGCGGCAAGGGGCTGGGCCTGGAGTTCCTGCGGCACATCGAGCGCTGCGCCGTGCTGGTGCACGTCATCGACTCGGCGACCCTGGAGCCCGGCCGTGACCCGGTCGCCGACATCGACGCCATCGAGGCCGAGCTGAGCCAGTACGGCGGGCTGAGCGACCGCCCACGGATGGTCGCCGTCAACAAGGTCGACGTGCCGGACGGCCGGGACCTTGCCGAGATCGTGCGCCCCGACCTGGAGGAGCGCGGCTACCGGGTGTTCGAGGTCTCCGCGGCCACCCGGGAGGGGCTCAAGGAGCTCACCTACGCGATGGCCGATCTGGTCGAGGCGCAGCGTAAGGCCGCGCCGCCCGCCGAGCCGACCCGGATCGTGATCCGGCCGATCGCGGTGGACGACGACGGCTTCACCATCACCGCCGAGGCGGACGGCTCGTTCACCGTTCGCGGTGTCCGGCCGGAGCGCTGGGTCAAGCAGACCAACTTCGACAACGACGAGGCGGTCGGTTACCTCGCTGACCGGCTCGCCCGGCTCGGAGTGGAGGACAAGCTGGCCAAGGCCGGCGCGGCGCCCGGTGATCTGGTGCGGATCGGCGAGCGCGAGTTCGACTGGAAGCCGACGCTCTACGCCGGCGTGGACTTCGTACCCGGCAACCGGGGCACCGACGTCCGGCTGGAGGAGAAGTCGAACCGGCTCTCCGCGGCGGACCGGCTCGCCGCCCGCAAGGCCCGCCGGGTGCGATCGGACGAGGTGGGCGCGGACTCGTCCGACGATCTCGACGACGACGAGTACGAGGACGACGCCGAGTAGTCCGTTGCGCTCTGTGATCGGGTTGATTTCCGGAAACCTTCGCGAAATCCACCCGTCCTAGCGTGGGGTGATGCTGATCGAGTCTCGGCCCGTCATCGATCCGGAGATCGCCGCCCTGCTCGTCGCCCAGCAGCGTGAGCTGCTCACGGCTGATGGCGGGTTGGATGGGCAGGTCTTCGTCCCCCACGACGACGTCCGCTACCTGGCGGCGGTGGTGCAGGGTCGCGCGGTCGCCTGTGGCGGGCTCCAGTCGATCGACGCCGGCACCGGTGAGATCAAGCGAATGTACGTCCGGCCCGCCTACCGGGGTCGGGGCATCGCCCGTCAACTGCTCGCCGCACTGGAGGAGTGTGCGTTCCGGCAGGGGCAGTCGGTGGTCTGCCTGGAGACGGGCACCTACCTGCCGGCCGCGATCGCGCTGTACACCTCGTCCGGCTATGACCAGATCCCGGTCTACGGCGAGTACGTGGGCAACCCGTACAGCATCTGTTTCGCGAAGCGGCTGCCGGTCGCGGCCTGACGCCTACGCGCCCGTGCTGGCGTGCGCGACGGTCACCGGCTTCGACTCGGGTGAGGCGTGCTGGCGCAGGACGATGCTCAGCAGGATCAGCGCTCCGACGGCGAGGAACTCGCTCTGCCAGTTCTGCATGGACTGGAACCAGAAGTCGCTGGTGCCGAGGAACTCCCACACGCCGATCGGCGGCGCGCCGCTCTGGAGCGCCTGCTCCTGGTTGTACGCGGCGGTGCCCCCGAACAGGTGGCCGACGAACGAACCGGCGAAGATCAGCAGCAGCGCGAGGGAGAGGCTGTTGCGGTAGATCACCAGCGGCAGGCCGCCGACGCGCACCGGCCAGGGTGACTGCGGCGTGGCCCGCCGCTCGTCGTCCTCCGGCCGGTCGGTCTGGTCCACCGGCTTCGACTCGGCCGAGCCCCGCTGCACCAGGTACGCGGTGAGCAGCACGTAGCCGCCCATCTGGAGGAACTCCGACTCCCAGTTCTCGAAGACCGACTCGGCGAAGTGCCCGCTGCCCAGGTACGCCGGCCAGCTCAGCGGCGCGGCCCCGAACTCGGTCAGCTCCTCGTTGTGGGTCTGCCAGCCGAAGACGCTCTGCAACACCAGGAAGATCAGGAACGCGCCCAGCATGGCGATGGCCAGGGCGTTGTCACGTAGCCAACGAGGGCATGATCGCACCTCCATCCGCCTGTCGACTTACCCCGGCGGGCGTGACCGCGAAACCACAAAAGTCCAGTTCAGTGGCGGTCGGCCGGGTTGTCCAGGCGTCCGCCGGTGCCCGCCTGGTTCGACAGCAGCAGCCCGAGCGCGAGCATCCCGAAGCCGAGTGCGAGGTGCAGCCAGTTGTCGGCGTCGTTCACCGGCAGGATGTTCGCCCCGCTCTCCGGGTCGACGGCCTCGATGGCCAGGCCGTACAGCCAGAGCGCGAGATAGCTCGCCCCGCCGGCGGCCAGGAACACCCGGGCGCCGGCGACGCTGCGCGCCAGCACCAGGCCCACCAGCCCGTAGAGCAGGTGCACCGCGTTGTGCAGGATCGACACCTGGAACAGCCCGAGCAGTCGCGCGTCCGAGTGGTGCCCGGCGAATCTCAGCTCGCCGTAGTCGGTGGTGACGCCGGGAACGAAGCCGAGCACGCCGATCAGCAGGAAGACCCCGGCCACGACCAGCGCGGCCACCTGGACCCGGGGTCGAGGACCCGCCCGTCGGCCACCTCGCACGTCTCGTGCCATCGCTGCCCCCTCCGTGGCTCTGCCGGCCCTCGCGAACCGCACTGTCCGCAGCGGCGACATGACGCAGCCCGACGATCCTCCATTTTGAAGACCAACCGGTGGGCCGCGCAGAGAAATGCACGAAGAGGTATGGAAGCCGAAACGCAGGGTAGGTGAATGGTCAGCGGCGGCGGCAACGCGCCGCATCCCCCAGCACAACCGCGACGACTTTCTGAGCGGAAGGGAAATCATGTCTTACGATCTTTCACCCACGTCTTCCACGTACGGGCAGGAGTCGACGAACGGCGGTGGCGTTCGCGACCAGGTGCGCCAGGTCGGCTCCGAAGCCGCGCAGGCTGGCGGCGCGGTCGCGCAGACCGCGAAGGAGCAGGGCACCGAGGTCGGCCGCGAGGCGGCCCGGCAGGCTCGCAACCTGTACGGCGAGACTCGCACCCAACTCGCCAGCCAGGCCGGTGAGCAGCAGCGTCGGGCCGCCGGTGGACTGCGCTCGCTTGCCGACGAGATGCGTTCGATGGCCGAGCAGGGTGGTCAGGCCGGCCCGGTGACCGAGCTGGCCCGTCAGGCCGCCGACCGGGTGCACGGCGTCGCCGGCTGGCTCGAGCAGCGCGAGCCCGGCGACCTGATCACCGAGGTACGCGACTACGCCCGGCGCAATCCCGGCACCTTCCTGGTCGGCGCGGCCGTTCTCGGTGTGTTGGCCGGCCGGCTGACCCGGAGCGTCTCCGCCGCCGGCCACGACTCCGGCAACGGATCCTCGACCTACCGGGGTGCGGGGGCGTACGACCCGGAGCAGACCGCCGTCATCCCGACGCCGCCGCCGGCGCCCCGCGCGGTGCCGGACGCCGTCCCGCCGGGTGGCTACCTCGACCCGACCCCCGGCACGCGCACCGAGCCGATCTCCGGCGGCTATGCCGACCCGACGCCCGGCGGCTATGCCGACCCGAGCCGGGACGGTGCCTCGGAGTACTCCGGCACCGGGCAGCCACTGCCGCCGGTACAGCAGACCGACCCGCTGCCGGGCGTTCCGTCCAGCGGCACCCCCCGTCCGTGAGCCGCCGAGTCATCCGAAGGGAGGCGACGGCATGACCACGCCGACGCAGGGGTCCGGCCTGGGCTCCGGATACCAACCCGACGCGGGTGCCCCGCACACCGCTGCGGAGGTGAAGGGCAGCTCCATCGGTGAGCTGATGCGCCAGGTGACGAGTGACCTGTCGACGCTGATGCGTCAGGAGGTCGAGCTGGCCAAGGCCGAGATCCGCCAGGAGGGCAAGAAGGCCGGCAAGGCCGCCGGGCTCTTCGGCGGGGCCGGCTTCGGCGGCTACATGGTGGCGCTCTTCGTGTCCATCGCCGTGTGGCAGTTCCTGGACAACGTCATGGACTCCGGCCTGGCCGCACTGATCGTGGCCGTCGTCTGGGCCGCGATCGGCGCCGTCCTCTACTCCATGGCGAAGAAGAACGCCCAGCACGTCCGCGGGCTCAAGCAGACAAACGACAGCGTGCAGCGGATCCCCGACGCGCTCAAGCCGCACCCGGAGGGAGTCACCCGATGAGCACCGATCCCGATCAGATCCGCCGGGAGATCGAAGCCACCCGTAACAGCCTCAGCTCCGATGTGGACGCGCTGGCGTACAAGGTCAGCCCCAGCCGCATCGTCGACGACCGCAAGCAGCGGGCCCGTTCCGCTCTGCAGAATGTGAGGGACAAGGTCATGGGAACCGCGTCTGACCTCGGCCACGGCACCGGCCAGGCGGCTCACTCGGTGGGCGACCGCGCCTCGTCGGCGGCGTCCAGCGTCAGCGACGCCGCGCACTCGGCGGCGACGACTGTCAGCGACGCCGCGCACAGCGCCCCGCGGGTGATCCGGCAGAAGTCCCAGGGCAACCCTCTCGCCGCCGGTCTGATCGCGTTCGGCGTCGGCTGGCTGGCCTCCTCGCTGATCCCGGCCTCCCGCCGCGAGCAGCAGGCCGCGACCCAGCTGAAGGAGCGGGTCGGGGAGCACACCGGTGCGGTGAAGGACAAGCTGGGGGAGGTGGCCAGCGAGCTCAAGGAGGAGCTGCGCGAGCCCGCCCAGCAGGCCGCCCAGTCGGTGCGGTCCACCGCCCAGGACGCCGTGCACGCGGTCAAGGACGACGGCAGGTCGGCCGCGCACGACGTCAAGGACCAGGCCCAGCAGGCCCGGCACCAGGTCAGCCCCTGACCTCACCACCACCACGCCGACAGCTCGCGGCCACCGTCCCGGTGCCCGCGAGCTGTCGCGCTCCATCCCATGCCGCGCCGATCGGCCTGGGCCGTTGTCGACTACCGGCTGTCCTGCCCCGACCGGAAGCGCGCGATCGCGCGGGACAGTGCGCGGTGCGGGGCGGGATTGGCGGCTCGGCGGATCTGGGCGTCGCCGTAGCGGACGCCGCCGCGCAGGACCCGCTGGGCTACCGCCAGCCAACCGCACACCCCGCGCTCCACCAGCCAGAGTGGGGCCGCCAGGGCCGTGGTCGGCGGAAACACCCGGTCCCCGCCGGCGCGCCGGCGGCCCGCCTCGGCCAGCGCGACCACCCCGGCCGCCGCGCCGAGCAGCAACCTGGGCCGGCGCGCCGCGACCGCCGCCGCCAGCCCCGGCAGGACCGCGAGCGCGGTCAGCAGGCGAGCCGGCTGGGCCAGATCGTCGTACGCCTGACGGACCCGTTGACCGCGGAAGTGCGCGGCGTCCGGCGGCAGTCGGCGGACGTACAGCCAGGCCGGCTTGGCCTCGACACCGCCGTACCCACGGACGGTACGGATCAGCTCCAGATTCTCGAAGAGCACGTCCGGGTCGTACCCGCCCATGGCGAGGAAGGTGCTGCGCCGCACCGCGAGGGTGCCCGGGTAGTCATCCCCGAGCGCTCGGTTGAGCAACGTCCGGCCGGTGTCCCACCAGGCGTGCCGGGGCAGCGGGTCGAAGTAGTTCTGCGGTCGGACCAGGTCGACCCGGGCCAGCAGCCGGTGCACGGCGCTCAGCCCGGCCTCGTCGTACCGGACGTCGTCGTCGGCGATCACCACGTGCTCGTGGGCCGCCGCGCGCACCCCCGTGCGTACGCCGAGCACCTTGCCGTTGAGCCCGCGCGCGGTGGCGTCGGGCGGGAGGTGCCGGACCAGTCCCCGCCAGGCGTCGGCGTGCCGCGCGAACACGTCCGGTGCGGATCCGTCGACCACGATCACCTCGACCCGGTCGGCCAGCCAGCGCAGGTAACCCGTCAGCTCGGTCAGGCCGGTGTCGGCGTGCCAGCGCAGCGGCAGCACGTACGTCATCGGCAGGTGGGCCGGCGTCGTGCCGGCACGGTCGTCTGCGACGCCGCACCCGCGGGCGGCGGGCCGGGCGTCACCAGGTGGGCTGAACAAGGACATCGACGTCCCTCCTCACCAGGACAGCTGTGTGTCGGTGGTCGAGCAGCACCTGCCCGCATTCCCGCCGATCAAACGGACATGTTGTTTCGACCGCCGGTCGCCGGGTAGCGCTGCCGGAAAGAGCTGTCCATGCCCGGATGTCCGGGTGGAGGAGACGAGATGACACACAGCGGAACGAGATGGGCGGTGCTCGGCGTCACCGCGGTCACCGCGGTCGGTGTGGGACGGGCGGTGGCTCGCCGTCGGCACCGGCATCAGCCGGAGCGGCAGGACGGCTGGTACGTGGTACGTCGCGGGGTGACGGTGGACCGGTCCCGGGACGGCGTGATCGGGTTCTGGACCGACCGGGAGCGGCTGGACCGCGCACTGGCCGGGTGGGCCACGCTGGCGCAGCTCGACGACCGGCGCTGGCGGTGCGTGGCCCGCGACCGGGCCGGCGGCGACACGGAGTGGCGCGCGGAGATCACCGTCGACGGACCGGGCGCGCTGCGGTGGCGGGTCGACGACGGGCCGGCACCGCAGGAGGGGCGGATCGAGCTGGCCGACGCCCCCCAGGGGCGGGGCACCGAGATCCGGGCCGAGCTGCGGTACCGCTCGGGCCCGGTGCGCCGCGTGTTCGGCCTGATCGGCGGCGACGACCCCGATCTGGCGCTGCGCGACACCCTGCGGCGGGTGAAGGCGCTGATCGAGTGTGGCCAGCTGATGGACACCCGGGACGACCCGTCCGGCCGTAGCCCGAGGCAGGAGAGGGCGACCGACAAGGTGCGGGAGAAGTTGATGACGGGAGGCCGGGCGTGAGGGCACTGTGTTGGGAAGGTGTCGGCAAGCTGGCGGTCCGGGACGTGCCGGAGCCGCAGATCCGTGCCGAGGGGGACATCATCGTCCGGGTCCGGGCCAGCAGTGTCTGTGGCTCCGACCTGCATCTGATCAACGGGTACCTGCCGGCGATGCGGGAGGGCGACATCCTCGGCCACGAGTTCATGGGCGAGGTCGTGGAGACCGGTCCCGGCGTACGACGGCACCAGGTCGGTGACCGGGTGGTGGTCGGGTCGGTGGTCGCCTGCGGTGGCTGCTGGTACTGCCGCACCGAGCAGTACTCGCTCTGCGACAACTCCAACCCCCAGCCGGTGTTCACCGAGAAGCTGTGGGGGCACTCACCGGCCGGCATTCTGGGCTACTCGCACGCGGCCGGCGGCTACTCCGGGTCGCACGCCGAGTACATCCGGGTGCCGTTCGGCGACATCGGCGCGTTCGGGGTGCCCGACGGGGTGCCGGACGACTCGGTGGTGTTCGCCTCCGACGCCATGCCCACCGGATGGATGGCGGCGGACTTCTGTGGGCTCACCGGTGGCGAGGTGGTGGCCGTGTGGGGTGCCGGCGGTGTCGGTCAGATGGCGGCCCGGTCGGCGCAACTCCTCGGCGCCGAGCGGGTCATCATGATCGACCGATTCCCGGACCGGCTCGCCACCGCCGCCGAGCGGGTCGGGGTCGAGACGATCAACTACGCCGAGACCGACGTGTTGGAGGCGCTGCGGGAGCTGACCGCCGGGCGCGGGCCGGACGCGTGCATCGAGGCCGTCGGCATGGAGTCGCACGACGTCGGGCCGACCTACGCGTACGACCGGGCGAAGCAGGCGACGCGGTCGCAGACCGACCGCCCGACCTCGGTCCGCCAGGCGATCATGGCGTGCCGTAAGGGCGGCACGGTGAGCATCGTCGGCGTGTACGCCGGCCTGGTCGACAAGTTCCCGCTCGGCGCGGCCATGAACAAGGCCCTGGTGCTGCGGATGGGGCAGATGCACGCGCAGCGCTACATCCCGATGCTGCTCGACCGGCTCGCCGCCGGCGAGATCGACCCCGGCTACCTGGCCACCCACCCGATCTCGCTGGAGCAGGGCGCACACGGCTACGAGCTGTTCGAGAAGAAGCAGGACGGCTGTCTTCGCAGCGTCCTGCACCCCTGACCCGCCGCACGCAGCCGCCTCGCCGGTCACCCCGGAACGATCGGCGAGGCGCAGGTCAGGTGGTGCGCCGGACGTTGCTGAGGGTCAGGCCGAGGGGCGGCAGCGCCGGCATCCGGTGCAGGTCCAGGGCCAGATCCTGGACGGGTACGTCGTAGCGCATGGCGCTGGTCAGGTTGGTGACCGCCCGCTTCATCAGGTCGATGGTGATCCACTCGCCCGCGCACCGGTGACCGGCCCAGTGGTCACCGCCGCCCTGCGGGATCAGCTCGAACGGGTCCACGCGTCGTCCGGCGAACCGCTCCGGGCGGAACAACTCCGGTTGCGGCCAGAGGGTCGGGTGGTGGTTGGTGCCGTACAGGTCGAGCAGCACCCGTCGACCCTGCGGAAAGTGGTGGCCCTGCCACTCGAAGGAGTGCTTGACCCGGGCCGCCGCGAACGGGAAGAACGGGTAGTAACGGCGTACCTCCTGGACGAAGTTCCCGGTGGCCTCGTCGTCGCCGCGGACCCGGTCCCGCCAGCTCGGATGGTCGTGCAGGGCGAGCGCGGCGAACGCGATGTACTGGTCCACGGCGACCACCGGCCGCAGCACGTTGAGCAGCTCCACCGCCGCGATCCGCCGGGGGAGGAGCTGGCCCCGCCGGTCCCGGTGCTCGGCGATCACGGCCAGGGCGCTCCCGGACGGCGCCGGGAAGAGACCGACCCGGGTGCGTTCGATGAGGCCGGCGAGCCAGCGTTCGGCGCGGTGCCGGGCGAGCCTTCCCCGCCAGTGCCGGGGTCCGACCACCGCCGGCCCTTCGATCATCGCGTGCAGGTCGACGGCGCGTCGCTCGACCTGCGACGTGGGCAGCGGCACCCCGGCCCAGGCGCAGACCACACGGGTCAGCAGGCGGCCCAGCTCGTCGTAGAGCGGTAGCCGTCCGGCAGCCGCCCAGGCGGGGATCCGGGCCTGCCACTCGTCGTCGAAGAGTTGGCCGAGGTGCCGGATGGCGGTCGGCGTCATGATCGACATGAACATGGCCTTGCGGTCGGTGTGCTCCGGGCCGTCCAGCCCCTGCACACCCCGCCGCCCGGTGAGGGTCCGCTGCACCCGCAGCGGCATGGCGGTCGCGCGCTGGAAGCGTTCGGTGTCGTAGAACAGCATCGCCGCCGGCCGGCCGCGCAGGCAGATGGTCGGGGCGAGCAGGATCCGGGTCTGGAACACGTCGCTGCCGTACCGTTCGCAGCGTTCGCCGATGAACCGGTAGCCGGCGCGGAGCAGGGCGAGAGTGCTGTCCGGGCTGCGGTCAGCCGGCATGGTCGCCATCGGGTCTCCTCACGCGCGGGTGCGGCCGGGCACCGCCGGGCCGGATGCGGGTACCCCCGTCGCCGCCGCTGAATCCCCGCGCCGACGGCACGCCGGCTGGCCCCTCCCAGGAGCGGCGGAATTTGGTTGGCTGCCGGTGGGACAACCACGGGGAGGGCGGATGCGCGACAACACATCGCCGCACTGGCGGCAGCGGCGAACGGTCCGGGCACCGGGCGGCGGCCGGGACGGGCGGCCTCTGATCGGGCCGCCTCGGCGACCCGATCGGCCGCACCGATTCTTCACCGTGCACCTGGGCTTCACCGCGCCCACCGTGGTCGAGGCCCGCGAGCTGGCCGTGGCGTACGCGGAGGCGTTGACCCTGCTCCGCCCGGAGGTGGCGCTCGGCGCGGCGGCCCTGTCGCCGGCCGACGCCTGGCAGCGGGCCGAGCGGCTGTTCTGCGGTGCGGTCGGCCCGGACGGCGAACGCTGCGTCGACGTGGCCGGTCATCCCGGCTTCCACCACGCCCCGGGGCCCGGCGGGCTCGGCTGGGGCGACGGCGACGGCCCCGTCCGTGGCTGACCGCCAACCCGGCTCACCCGTCCCGGGTCGGCGGCCACCGCACACCGGTCGGCGCGATCAGTCCAGGTCGAACTCACCGTCCTGCGCGCCGGCCACGAACGCGTCCCACTCGGCCTGGGTGAAGACCAGCACCGGCCCCTCGGGCTCGGCCGAGTTGCGCATCCCGATCAGGTCGTCGACGAAGGCGACCTCGACGGCGCTGTCGGAGGTGTCCCCTTCGGCCCGCTGCCAGACCGCCCGAGAGAGGTCGAAGTCGCCCTTGGGGTGCTGCGCCATTGTTCTTTCCTCCAGTGCCGAGGGTCGTGTGGTGACCGTGAGTCGATCCCCATCGGGCAGGATAAGCGGATGCCGAGCCTGACCCGTGTAGAGGCGACCGCGCGTGGCGCGGCGATTACTGTCGAGTCCTATCAGGTGGACCTCGACCTGACCGTCGGCGCGGAGTTGTTCCGCTCGCACGTCGAGATCCGGTTCCGGGCCACCCCCGGCACCGCGACCTTCGTCGAGCTCAAGCCCGCCAGACTGCTCGCGGTACGCCTCAACGACCGCGATCTCGACGCCGACCTGCTGACCGACAACCGGCTGCCGCTCACCGACCTCGACGCGGACAACACGCTCGTCGTCGAGGCGGAGATGGCGTACTCCAACGCGGGTGAGGGGATGCACCGCTTCGTCGACCCGGCCGACGGCGAGACCTACCTCTACGCGGTGAGCTTCCTCGACAACGTGCAGCGCATCTTCGCCGCGTTCGACCAGCCCGACCTCAAGGCTCCCGTCGTGCTGTCGGTGACCGCGCCGCCGGAGTGGACGGTCTCCGGCAACGCCGAGGTGGCTGCCACGCCGGCCCCGGGTCGGTGGGAGTTCGCCCCCAGCGCGCCGCTGGCCACGTACTTCTTCTCGCTGATCGCCGGTCCCTACCACGTGCGGCGGGCCGAGCACGACGGCGTGCCGCTGGGCATCTACTGTCGCCGGTCGCTCGCCGAGCACCTGGACGCCGACGCCGAGGAGATCTTCACCGTCACCCGGCAGTGCCTGGACCGGTTCCACCAGCTCTTCACCGAGCGCTACCCGTTCGGCAAGTACGACCAGGCGTTCGTGCCGGAGTTCAACGCCGGTGCCATGGAAAACCCGGGCATCGTCACCTTCCGCGACGACTACGTGTTCCGCTCGGCGGTCACCGACACGCAGCGGGAGTCGCGGGCCACCACGATCGCGCACGAGATGGCGCACATGTGGTTCGGCGACCTGGTCACCATGCGCTGGTGGGACGACCTGTGGTTGAACGAGTCCTTCGCGGAGTACCTGGGCACCCGGGTCACCGCCGAGGCGACCCGCTTCGACCAGGCCTGGACGACCTTCGCCATGCGCCGCAAGGCCTGGGGATACGCGGCCGACCAGCGGCCCTCCACCCACCCGGTCGCCCCGCCGGAGGTGGCCGACGCCGACGAGGGCCTGCTCAACTTCGACGGCATCTCGTACGCCAAGGGTGCCAGCGTGCTGCGGCAACTGGTCGCGTGGCTCGGCGACGAGGCGTTCCTCGCCGGCCTGAACGCGCACTTCGCCGAGCACCGCTTCGGCAACGCCACGCTCGCCGACCTGCTGGTCAGCCTCTCCACCTCCAGCGGCCGGGACCTGTCCGGTTGGGCCGACGTGTGGTTGCGGCGACCGCAGGTCAACACCCTGCGCGCCGAGGTCACCGTCGACGCCGACGGCCGCTACACCGACGTGGCCGTGGTGCAGACCGCGCCGGAGTCCCACCCGGTGCTGCGCCCGCACCGGATCGGCGTGGGCCGCTACGCGGCGGACGGCACGGTGCACCGCGACGACCTCGACATCGACCCCGCGGCCGACGGTGGCCGGACCGTGCTGGGGGCGTTGGCCGGCACGCCGGCGGCCCGGCTGTTGCTGCTCAACGACGGTGACCTCACCTACGCCAAGGTGCGCCTCGACCCGGCGTCGGCGGAGGCGGTCGCGCTGCTGCTGCCCCGCCTGGCCGACCCGCTCACCCGCGCGCTCCTCTGGGGCGAGGCACTGGACGCGGCGACCGACGGGGAGCGGCCCGTCATCGGCCTGGTCGACCTGATGGCCGCCGCGCTGCCCACCGAGACCGAAGTGATCATCGCGGAGGACGTGCTCACGCTCAGCCGGTCGTTGGTGGACCGCTACCTCGACCCGCTGGCCCGGTCCACGGCGTTGGCCCGGGCCGCCGGGGCGTGCCAGCGGCTGCTCGACAGCGCGCCGGCGGGAGAGTCCTTGCAGTTGGCCGCCGCGCGGGGGTGGATCGGCGCGACCACCGACGCGGACCTGCTCGTCGGCTGGCTCGCCGGTCGGGACGTGCCAGCCGGGCTGCGGGTTGACGCGGAGCTGCGCTGGGCGGTGCTGCACCGGTTGGTGGTGCTGGGTGCCGCCGGCGAGGCGGAAATCGCCGTCGAGGTAGCCGCCGACAACAGTTCCACGGGCGCGGAACGGGCCGCCCGCTGCCGGGCCGCCCTGCCCGACCCGGTCGCGAAGAAGACGGCCTGGGACATCATCGTGCGGGACGCCGAGCTGTCCAATCGACTGCTGGAGGCGACCGCCGAGGGGTTCTGGCAGCCCGAGCAGGTCGAGCTGACGGCCGCGTACGTCGAGCGGTACTTCACCGACATGCCGGCGGCCGCGCGCCGACGTACTCCGTGGACGGCCGACCGGGTCGCGAAGCTGGCGTTTCCCCGCTACGCCGTGGCGCAGCCGACCCGGGAGGCGGCCGCGGCGCTGCTGGCCCGCGACGACCTGACTCCCGGCCTGCGTCGGGTGGTCACCGACTCCGACGACGACCTGCGCCGTGCGCTGGTCGCTCGCACGGCGGTGGCGGCCGCGGCGGCGTAGGGGCGGGTGCGGCCGGGCGCGGGGTGGCGGGTGGCACCCCGCGCCCTCGGCTCAGCGCAGCGCGAGCTCCGTCGTGACCGGGGTGTCCCAGTCGATGACGTAGCGCTGCTCGTGGGCGGTGGTCTTCTCCGGGTCCATCACCGTGCGCACCATCAGCGGCATCAGCAGCGGCATCAGCGTCCGGGCAACCGGCCCCGGCGCCTTGGCGTGGTTGATCCGGGCCGCGCGGGCGGCGACCTTCTCCACCCTGGCCCGGCGCAGCCGCACGTACGCGTCGAACGCCGCCGCCACATCCGGCAGGTCCCGAAGGCAGCGGGCGAGCTGCACCGCGCTCTCGATGGCCAGCGAGGCACCCTGACCGGAGCTGTTCGACGGTGCGTGCACCGCGTCGCCGACCAGCACCATCCGGCCCCGGTGCCAGTGCGGCACGGGCGGCATGATCTGCAACGAGCCGGCCACCTGGAGCCCGTCGGCGTCGCTCGTCGCCATCAGCTCCCGGCCCGGGTCGTCGTCGCCGTAGCTGGTACGCAGCGTCTCCCACCACTGTCGCGCCGGTACCGCCCGGGCCTCGACGAGGCTCATCGGCCGCTGCTGCGGCAGGTTCGCGCCCCACCGGGTGCCGCCGCCGGGCTCCGGCCAGTACAGGTAGTAGCCCCGTTGCCCGAACGCGAAGGTCATCGTGCCCGGCGCGACGTCCACCTCGTGCCGGGCGACCGCCTCGAAGCTGAGCAGCCCGGTGAACCGGGGGCCGGGCGCGGCCGGGTCGATGAGTCCGCGGACCGTGGACCGGATGCCGTCCGCGCCGACGAGGATGTCGGCGGTGGCGGTGCTGCCGTCCTCGAACCGGGCCGTCACGCCGCTGTCGCTCTGCTGGGCGTCGACGAGCCGTTTGCCGTACGCGAACGGGACGCCCTCGGCGACCGCCCGGTCGTGCAGCGCCCGGTGCAGCTCGGCCCGGTGCACCACCCGCAGCGGCGGCACCCCGGCCAGCGTGGGCAGGTCGATGCGGCGACGGCCCACGGCCATCGCGCTGCGCTCGATCGGGGTGGCGGCCGCCGTCACCGCCTCGTCCGCGCCGACCAGGCGCAGGGCCGCCACGCCGTTGGGCGCGAGGGCGAGGGTGCCGCCGATGCCGCCGACTCCGCTGGCCGTGGCGGGGTACGCCTCGTAGACGGTGGCGGTGATGCCGGCTCGGCGCAGCGCGAGCGCCGTCACCGGTCCGGCGATGCCGCCGCCGATGACGATCGCGGTTCGTACCGTGGTCATGGTCTCTCCCTGGGTGTGGTCGGTTCGTGCGCGTGCGAACCGACCTGGGAGGGAGCCCGGCTATCCTCTGGTTGCCGCTTCGGGCCGGGTGCCTTCCCAGGTGTCGGTTCGAGGTAAGGGCTCCGGCGGGGTGTTGGCGCACCCCGCCGGAGCCGCTTTGTCAGTCGGTGGTCTCCGCGGTCGGGGTGCTGGTCCTCTCGGCCAGCCCGGTCAGCTCGGCCGGCATCTCGCCGGTCTCGTGGAAGGCCCGCCAGGTGTCCAGGCCCGGATAGCTGCCCGACGTCAGCTCAGCGAGCAGTGCCCGCAGCCAGGTCGCCTCCGCCGCCCGCAGGGCCAGGTCGTACTCCGACTCCACCAGGAACAGCCGCGGGATCTCCCGCAGGTGCGCGTCGAGCGTCTCGCGGTCCCGCCGGAGCGCGTCGTCGAGCAGGTCGAGCCGCTGACGGAGCAGGTCGGTGGCCTCGTCGGGATGCAGCGCGGCGAGGACGGACAACCCGGCCCGGAAGCGGGGATGCTCCGGCATCGGGGTGGAGACCAGCTCGCGGGCCCAGTCGACCAGCTCGGCCCGTCCCGCGTCGGTGATCCGGTAGACGGTGCGTTCCGGGCGTCGGCCCTCGCGAACACTCTCCACCGCGTCGATCAGGTGGTGTTTGTCCAGGTTGCGGATCACCGTGTAGAAGGAGCCCCACTTGAACTCCATGTCCTGGTCCTTGCCCCAGGCGCGCAGTGCGGTGGCGATCTCGTACGGGTGCATCGGCCGCTGGACCAGGGCGGACAGCACGGCCAACCCGAGCAGGTTGCTGACCTTGCGCCGCTTCGGCACGGTGCCCTCCAGACTCGCTCGCATCCAAATACTCGTCTACGAGTATATGCACGCGAGTAGCCCGTCGCGACCTTGCGCGGGCCGTGACCTTGCGCGGGCCGTGACCTTGCGCGGGCCGTGACCTTGCGCGGGCCGTGTCCTCGCGCGTTCCGTGTCCTTGCGCGGGCCGTGTCCTCGCGTGTGCCGTGCCTTGTGCGTTCCGTGTCCTCGCGCGTGCCGCGTCCTCGTGCGTGCCGTGTCCTTGCGCGTTCCGTGATCTTGCGCGTGCTGCGTCCTCGTGCCTTGATCCCGCGCGCCGCGGCCCCCCACGCGCGGCGATCGACTCGGTTTCCTCGAAGTGGGGGTGTCAAGGCCGGTCCGACGCACCGATTTCCTGAAACGCGAGTTGACCACCGCCGTCGGGGGCGCCGATTCCGGCATGTCGCGGTGTCCCGGCGGGCCAGGGCGGGCGCTCGGCCGGGTCGGGGCGGGGCCGCTCAGCCGGGCCGGGGTGGGTGCTCGGGCGGGTCGGGGCGGGCGCTCAGTCGGGTCGGGGTGGGTGCTCGGCCGGGTCGGGGCGGGCGCTCAACTCGGGTCGGGGCGGGACCCTCGGCCGGGCAGGGGTGGGCGCTCGGGTCGGCGAGGCCCTTGGCCGGGTCAGGGCGGGGCGCTCGGCCGGGGTGGGTGCTCGGCCGGGACGTGGCGAGGCCCTCACCCGGGCCGGGGCTGACTGGCCCGGCGGTCGGCCTACGATCATCGGGTGGAGGAAGATATCCGGCGGATCGGGATCATGGGTGGCACCTTCGACCCGATCCACCACGGTCACCTCGTCGCGGCCAGTGAGGTGGCGGACCGGTTCGGCCTGGACGAGGTGGTCTTCGTTCCGACCGGGCAGCCGTGGCAGAAGGCCGACGAGCCGGTCAGCCCGGCCGAGGACCGCTACCTGATGACGGTCATCGCCACCGCCTCCAACCCCCGCTTCCAGGTCAGTCGGGTCGACATCGACCGCAGTGGGCCGACCTACACCGTCGACACGCTGCGCGACCTCCAGGCCGAGTACGGCCCCAAGGTGCAGCTGTTCTTCATCACCGGCGCGGACGCCCTGCAACGGATCCTGTCCTGGAAGGATCTGGACGAGATCTTCGAGCTGGCCCATTTCATCGGGGTGACGCGGCCCGGCTTTCCGCTGACCGACAAGCACCTTCCGGCGGACACCGTCAGCCTGATCCAGGTGCCCGCGATGTCCATCTCGTCGACCGACTGCCGCGCCCGGGTGGCCCGAGGTGAGCCGGTCTGGTATTTGGTGCCCGACGGTGTGGTGCAGTACATCGCCAAGCGGAGCCTCTATCAGCGCTGACCACGCCGGATTCCGGCGGTTTTGTGCATTTAACCGACCAGAACTGCACGGTCGGGGCGTCGCCGGGTATGAGACGCTTGGAGGATCGCACGCTTGATCGAAGGAGAACGGTGACAGTTTCCGAACGCGCCCACGAGCTGGCAATGGCGGCCGCACAGGCCGCCGCTGACAAGAAGGCGCAGGACATCACGATCATCGACGTCGGCGACCAGCTCGCCATCACCGACGCGTTCGTGCTCGCCGCCGCCCCCAACGAGCGTCAGGTGCTGGCCATCGTGGACGCCATCGAGGAGAGCCTGCTCGAGCTGCCGGACAAGGCCAAGCCGGTCCGGCGCGAGGGTGAGCGTGGTGGCCGCTGGGTGCTGCTCGACTACGTCGACATCGTGGTGCACGTCCAGCACACGGAGGAGCGCGAGTTCTACGCGCTCGACCGTCTCTGGAAGGACTGCCCCACCATCCCGTTCGTCGATCGCGACCTGGTCGAGGCCGACGCCAGCGGGTCCGCCGCCGCCGAATGACCCGACTGATCGTCTGGCGGCACGGCAACACCGACTGGAACGCCGCCAACCGTGTCCAGGGACAGACCGACGTACCCCTCAATGAGCTGGGTCGCGACCAGGCTCGCGCCGCCGCGCCGCTGCTCGCGGCGCTGCGGCCCGACGCCATCGTGGCCAGCGACCTGAGCCGCGCCGTGGAGACCGCCGCCGCGCTCGCCGCGTTGACGGGGCTTCCGGTGCGCACCGACGCCCGGCTGCGCGAGCGGCACTTCGGTCAGTGGCAGGGTCTGCACCTCACCGAGGTCGCCGAGCGTTTCCCCGAGGAGTACGCCCGCTGGCGGGCCGGCGACCCCGATCCGGGCGCGGATCTGGAGCCCCTGCACGACCTCGGCGAGCGGGTCGGCACCGCGTTGCGGGAAGCAGCCGACGCGGCACCCGGCGGCACTGTGGTGATCGCCACCCACGGTGGCGGCTCCCGCCAGGGCATCGGTCACCTGCTCGGCTGGGACACCGGCGTGCTGCGCACCATCGGTTCCCTGGCCAACTGCCACTGGAGCGAACTACGGCACGACGACCGCGCGCCGGCGATCGGACGTCCGCAGGACGTCCGTGGCTGGCAGTTGCGGGCGCACAACGTCGGCCTGGTCACCGCGCCGGTCACCATCGACGCGATCTGAGCGCTCGCGCTTCGGCGTCGGGGCTCTCGATCGGCTAGCGTGCCGAGCATGCCCGTCGCGGTCGTCATCGACTCCACCGCCTATCTTCCGCCTGAGCTGTTGCAGGCGCACCGGCTGACCGTGGTCCCGCTGACGGTCGTGCTCAACGGCGCGGAGGGGCTGGAAGGGGTGGAAACCCAGCCGGCCGATGCCACCGTGGCGCTGAGTGCCCGGCGGGTCACGGCCACCACCTCCCGCCCGGCGCCCGACCAGTTCGCCCGGACGTACCGTCAACTGCTCGACGCCGGCGCGGACGGAATCGTCTCGGTGCACCTCTCCGCCGCGCTCTCCGGCACGGTTGAGGCCGCGCGCCTGGCCGCGGCCGACCTGGACGGCCGGGTCGAGGTCGTGGACAGCCGTTCCGCCGGCATGGGGCTGGGCTTCCCGGCCATCGCGGCCGCCACCGCCGCCGAGGGCGGCGTCGACCTCGCCGGGGTACGCGACGCGGCGCTCGCGGCGGTCGCCCGCACCGACGTCTACTTCTACGTCGACACGCTGGAGTTTCTCCGCCGAGGTGGCCGGATCAACGCGGCCGAGGCGCTGTTCGGCACCGCCCTGTCCGTCAAGCCGATCATGCACATGCCGGACGGGGCGATCGTGCTGCGCGAGAAGGTCCGCACCGCCAGCCGGGGAGTGGCCCGGCTCGTGGACCTGGCCGTCGAGGCGGCCGGGGACGACGACGTGGATCTCGGGGTGCACCACCTGGCCGCGCCGCAACGGGCCGAGGCGCTGCGAACCGCGCTTACCGAACGGCTCGGTGCACGGCTGCACGACACGTACGTCTCCGAGGCGGGCGCGGTCGTTGGCGCGCACGCCGGTCCGGGGTTGGCCTGCGTGGTCGTCCACCGCCGACCGGGGGGCTGAGCGGTGCTCACGTCGTGTGTGGTGACCGGCGGTGGTCGCGGCGTCGGTCGGGCCGTGGTGGAACGTCTGGTGGCGACCGGTGCCACAGTCGTCGTGTTGGAGCGCGACGCCGATGCGGCCGACTGGTTGGCCGGGCACCCGGCCGCCGACCGGCTCGTCGCGGTGTTCGGCGACGCCGGCGACGAGCGGGTGGCCGAGCACGCCGCCGAGCTGGCCGAACGCGCGGCGCCGCTGACCGGCTGGGTGAACAACGCGGCGGTCTTCCGCGACGCCGCGCTGCACTCCGCGTCGGCCGACACGGTCCTGGACCTGATCGGGCTGAACCTGCGCCCGGCCGTGGTGGGCGCGGCGGTGGCCGTCCGCCGGTTCCTGGCCCGCGCCGCCGGCGGCGCGATCGTCAACGTCTCGTCGCACCAGGCCCGCCGGCCCGTGTCCGGCGCCCTGCCGTACGCGACGGCGAAGGCCGCCGTGGAGGGGCTGACCCGGGCACTGGCCGTGGAGTACGGGAAGCACGGCATCCGCGCCAACGCGGTCGCGCTCGGCTCGATCGCCACCGAACGGCACACCGAATTCCTGGCCACTCAGGAGCCCACCCAGGCCCAGTGGATCGACGCCGAGCTGACCCGGTTGCACCCGGTGGGCCGCATCGGGCGGGCCGAGGAGGTGGCCGAGGCGGTCGCGTACCTGCTGTCGCCCGCGGCGAGCTTCGTCAACGGGGTGACGCTGCCGGTGGACGGGGGACGAGCCGTGCTCGGCCTCGACCCGGAGGCCCGCTGACCGCCCGTGGGACACGGGTGCCGCGCTCGACGCTAGTCGGCGACGATGAATGATCCAGTCCGGGCCGCTGTGTTAGCCTCCGTTTGCGCCCCAGATGGGCCTACCCCCCCGGAGGTTCTGGCTACTTCAGCCACCACGCCGAGATCGACGCGATGTCCGCGTCTCTCGTGCGGGATCCGGGGCGTCGGTGCCCTCGGGGCTTTGTCATCGCTGTGGCTGCGGAGGGCTCTGGGCCTCCGGTCGGGTCAACGGATCGACCGGGAAGAAGACGGTACGGATGACAGTCACGTTCAACCACACAATCATCGCCAGCAAGGACAAGAGCGCGTCGGCCGCGTTCTACCGGGATCTGTTCGAGCTGCCGGAGGCGCCCTCGTGGGGGCCGTTCGCCAACGTGCAACTGGACGAGGGGCAGCTGCTCCAGTTCGCCGAGCCACCGGTGGACATCCAGATGCAGCACTACGCCTTCCTCGTCGACGACGAGTTGTTCGTGCGGTGCCTGGCGTTCGTCGAGGGGCGCGGCATCACGTACTGGGCCGACCCGCAGTTGAAGCGGGAGAGGGAGACCAACACCGAGCACGGTGGGCGGGGCTTCTACTTCTTCGACCCGGCCGGCCACGCCATCGAGGTCATCACCCGGCCGTACCTGTAGTGACCGAGGTCGGCGGCGGCGCACCCGCTCGTCGAGGAAGGGTGTCGGCCCTGGTGCGCATTGCATCGGGCCGGCACCACCCGCCCCACGGTCTGTGCCTGTGGCTGCACTCCATGCCGGGCTCAGGAGCGCTTCTTCGTGGTCCAGACCACGTAGACGGCGCAGGTGACCAGCATGAGGGCGGCGATGGCGGTCCAGGCCCAGCGGGCGAAGGGCTCGTCGGCCACGAAAGCCCGGATGCCGGCCAGGACGGCGAGCGCCAGCGGACCCAAGCCGAACCACTCGGAGTGCTCGGAGAAGGTCAGGTCTTTCCACGCCTGCCGCATGGCACCAGTCTAGATAGGACCATCACTGCTCACGGTGATGCTCCCGGACCGCTCGGACGCGACCGGTCACTCCGGCCGCCTGCGATCATGGCGCGGTGAGTCAATGCTTTCAGGTCGGCGATCTGGTGCTGTGGAACCCGTCCAACACCGTCGCGCAACTGTTCTTCCGCATGACCGAGGCGATGGCGCCGGTTGCCGAGTGCCCGTCTGGAGTCGATCCGGATGTCGATCGGGACGAGTACCAGATCGACCCGGACACCTTCGCGGCATTCGTCGACGTGTTGACCGCGCGGTACCTGTCGACGAACCACCCCATCCTCAAGTCCATGATCGAGGGATACCTGCCGACCGCACTCGTGCTGGTCCGCCGCAGCGGCCTCGACGTCCCGGCCCTTGACCGGTCAGTCACCCGGGCCAGCCGGGACATCTCACTGTGGGACGCGTTCGACCCGGACGCCGACCGGCAACGGCTCCTGAGCCTGGCGGTGAGTCGCGCGGCGGCAATGCCCGACTGAGACGGCGTAGCCGTGGGTCGGTCCTCGTGTCGCGGCCTGCCAGCTCCGGGTGCTGCTGAGCCCGTTAGCAGACCTGCGCTTGATCAGGGAGTTGTCCACAGTGGCATCCGTTATCCACAGGGCCGCGCCGCCACACCCCGCCGCCATCGCCGTCGCCCTAGCGTCGCCCTGTGTCGCAGAACGAAGAGACCGAGGTACGCCAGCGCCTGCGCCGGCTGACGGACGCGTCGCTGGACGTGTCGTCACCCCCGGCCGGGGCACCGCTCGCGGGCGTACCTCTGGCTGGGGTGCTGCCGCCGCGGGCCGGGGTGCCGTTGGCGGAGCCGGAAGCGGGCACACCCCTTGCCGTGGACGGCTCGGTGCCCCCGCGGCTGTCCGGGCCTGGCGCGTTCGACCCGGGGCGACGCGGTGTGCGGGCGCTGGCTGTCGTCGCGGCGGTGGTGGTGCTGGCTGCCGCCGGATGGGCCTGGCGGTCCCGGCCACACGCCGAGCCGGTCGCCCCGCTGGGCAGCGAGGCCGTGGCGGCCACTCCGGCGGGCGACCTCAGCGCGTCCGGCTCCGGTGAGCTGGTGGTGGCGGTCGCCGGCAAGGTCCGCAAGCCCGGGTTGGTGCGGTTGCCGGCCGGGTCCCGGCTCGCCGACGCGGTGCAGGCGGCCGGCGGCCCGCTCCCCGGGGTCGACGTGGCGCTGCTCAACCCCGCCCGCAAGGTCACCGACGGCGAGCTGATCGTGGTCGGGGTGACGCCGCCGCCGGGCGGACCAGCGGCGGGCGGGACGGCACCGGCTGTCGGGCCACTGAACCTCAACACCGCCACACTGGCGCAGCTCGACGCGTTGCCCGGCGTCGGGCCGGTGCTCGCCCAGCGCATCCTCGACCATCGGGACCAGCACGGCGGGTTCAAGGCGGTCGGCGACCTGCGTCAGGTCGACGGGATCGGCGACGCGCGGTACGAGCAGCTCAAAGACCTGGTGACGGTGTGAACCGCCGCCCTGCCACCGGCAACCCGTCGCCGCCCGCCGACGGGTTGAGCGGTGCCCGGCACCAGACCTCGCCACCGGATCTGCGGCTCGCCGGGCTCGCCGTGGCCGCCTGGCTCACCGCGCTCGCCGGCCTGCATCTCGGCACCCGATCGCTTCTGCTGGTGGCCGGGATCGCGGCCGTCCTGACCACCTGCGGCGCCCTGCACCTGCTCGATCGCCTCGGCCGTCCCCGGGCCGCCGCGCGCCGTTACGGCTGGATCGCCGTCGCGGTCGGCCTCGGTGTGGTCTGCGCGGGGGCGGCCACCGCGGCCCGGCTCGCCATCCGGGACACGCCACCGATCCGTGCCCTGGCCGAGCAGCGTGCACCGGTCACCGCTGAGGTGGTTGTCCGGGACGATCCACGCCCGATCCGCTCTGCCGGTCGGCCGGGGATGCTGCTGGTGCCGAGCGAGCTGGTCCGGCTCACCGGCCCGGACGGCCGCCGACTCCACGCGTCGGTGCGGCTGCTCGTGCTGGCCACCGACCCGGCCTGGCGTGGGCTGCTGCCCGGGCAGCGCGTCACCACCGAGGGCCGACTCGGCGTCCCCCGCGGTGGTGACCTCACCGCGGCGGTGCTCAGCACCAACGACCCGCCCGAGCGGCACGGCACGTCCTCCTGGCCGCAGCGCGCCGCCGGCACCCTGCGTGCCGGCCTGCAACGGGCCTGTGCGCCGCTGCCCGACGACCCGGGCGGGCTGCTGCCGGGGTTGGTCGTGGGGGACACCAGCCGACTGCCACCCTCCGTCGAGGAGGACTTCCAGGCCACCGGGATGACACACCTCAATGCCGTTTCTGGGAGCAATGTCGCCATTGTGGTGGGTGCGGTGTTGTTGCTGGCCCGCTGGGGTCGGGCCGGTCCGTGGCTCGCCGTCGGGCTCTGCGGGGTCGCGCTGGTGGGCTTCGTCATCCTGGTCCGTCCGTCACCGAGCGTCGTACGAGCAGCGACGATGGGGGCGATCGGGCTCGCCGCGCTGGCCGCCGGTCGTCCCCGCGCCGCACTGCCCGCGTTGGCCGCCGCCGTCACCGTCCTGGTGCTGGTGGACCCGGAGTTGGCCGGGGATCCCGGATTCGCGCTCTCCGTGCTTGCCACCGGTGGCCTGCTGCTGCTGGCCACACCCTGGCGGGACGGGTTGCGTCGGCGGGGCGTGCCGCCCGGCCTGGCGGAGGCGCTGGCCGTGCCGGCGGCCGCGCAACTTGCCTGCGGGCCGGTCGTCGCCGGGATCTCCGGCACGGTCAGCCTGGTCGCGGTGCCGGCCAACCTGCTCGCGGTGCCGGCCATCGCGCCCGCGACCGTACTGGGCGTGCTCGCGGCGATGGTGTCGCCGATCTGGCCGCCGGGTGCCGAGTTCGTCGCATGGCTGGCGAGTTGGCCGGCCTGGTGGCTGGTGGTCATCGCCCGCCAGGGCGCGCGGTTGCCGGGCGGCACCCTGCCCTGGCCGGGTGGGTTGCCGGGCGCCCTGCTGCTGACGGTGTTGACCGTCGCGCTGCTGGTCGCGGTGCGACGGCCCCTCGTGCGCCGGCTGGTGGCAGTGGTTGGCGTGGCCTCGGTGCTCGGCGCGCTTCCGGTGCGGTTGGTGTTCGCCGGCTGGCCGCCGCCGGGTTGGGTCGTGGTGGTCTGCGCGGTCGGCCAGGGCGACGCCGTGGTGTTGCCGGTCGCCCCCGGTCGGGCGGTGGTGATCGACGCCGGGCCGGAGCCGAGCGCGGTGGACGGTTGTCTGCGTCGACTCGGCGTACGCGAGGTGCCACTGCTGGTGGTCAGCCACTTCCACGCCGACCACGTGGGTGGAGTGGCCGGGGTGTTCCGGGGGCGACGGGTGGGCGCCGTGTTGGTGCCGTCCTCGACGGATCCGGAGAGCGGCCGGGACCTGGTCCGGGAGGCGGCGACTGTCGGGCGGGCCGCGCTGCTCACCACCGTGGCCGGCGCGCGCCACCCGATCGGGGGCGTCGACCTGCTGGTGCTCGGCCCGCCGTACCCGCTGGCGGGGACCAGGTCCGACCCGAACAACAACTCGCTGGTGTTGCGCGCCACGGTTGGTGGAGTGCGGATCCTGCTGCCCGGGGACGCCGAGACCGAGGAGCAGCACGCGTTGCTGACGCGGACCACGCCCGGCCAGTTGCGGGCGGACGTGTTGAAGGTCGCGCATCCGGTTCTTCCGCTAGCATACATGGCGTGACGCCGAATGCACATGCCTCCACCCCCCAAACTGGACCCCGGCCCAGGGCTCAAGCACGAGGCACAAGACCGGAGGTCGACGAAGACTTCGAATGGATCATCTACGCCCGCATCTCGGACGACCGGGAAGGGGCCGGCCTCGGCGTCAAGCGGCAGGAGCAGGACGGACGCGACCTCCACAAGCGAGCCAACCTTGGTGGTCGCATCCTCTGCATCCTCGTAGACAACGACCTCACTGCCTACGACCGATCGGGTCGCTACAAGCCCCGACCCGACTACGAACAGCTCTGCGACCTGCTCCGCGCGCGGCCCGGACGGCGGGGAGTCATCGCGTGGCACACCGACCGCCTGCACCGCACACCTCGCGAGCTTGAGGACTTCATCGACCTCATCGAGGCCACTGGCGCGCCGGTCCAGACGGTGAAGGCCGGCATCATCGACCTATCCACCGCGTCCGGGCGGATGACCGCGCGAGTGCACTGCGCCGTTGCCCGCCACGAGTCCGAGCACAAGAGCGAGCGCATCCGACGCAAGGTGGAAGAGCTGGCCGGGGCCGGCGCCATCTACGGCGGCGGCGCCCGCCCATTCGGCTACACCCGGATCTACGACGGCACCGGTCCCCGGCGCAAGATCCTGCGCGACGAGGTGAACGACAAGGAGGCCGAGGTCGTCCGCGAGCTAGCGCGCCGCGCGCTCGCCGGCGACACCCTCCGGACCCTGGTCGGGTGGCTCAACCGGAGCGGGATCACCACCAGCACTGGCCGGAGTTGGTCACAGCAGGGCCTGCGCGCCATGTTGATGTCCGGCCGCATCGCCGGCCTCCGGGAACACCGCCGCCAGGTCGTCGCCAAGGCGGTCTGGGATCCGATCATCACCGAAGAGGAACACGAGCAACTCCGGGCACTGCTCGCCAGCAACCAGCGAGCCCCCGGTTCCCGAGTGCGTGTCCACTACCCATCGGGGTTCGTCTACTGTTCCGACTGCTTCCACAAGGCCGTGAAGATGAGGGTGTGTCCGCAGCGCGGCCAGCTGCGGTACAAGTGCCTATCCGATACCGGCGGTTGCAACGGCCGATCCGTCGGGCTCGCCGACCTGGAGGAGCTCATCGGCCGGCTGATGGTCGCCAAGCTCTCCGACCCCACGACGCTACGCCAGCTGGCTGCCCGCGAGGCGGACACCAGTAGCGCGACGGCGACCGTGCTGGAGCGGATCGAGGCGGACGAGCGGCGCCTGGTTGTGCTCAAGGCCGCGCTCGACGACGAGGACGAGGAAGAACTGCCGGAGGTGGTCAGCTCCGTCAGGCAGGTGCGACGCCGGCTGAGGGATGCCCGCGTGGAGCTGGGGCGGCTCACGGGGATGCCCACCGCGGCGCAGGAGGATCTGCCAGACCTGGCGGCTCGGTGGCCCGAACTCGACCTTGACCAGAAGCGGAACCTGCTCCAGCTCTTCGTGAGCCACATCCTGATCCACCCGGCTGTCCGAGGGCTCGGGCGGTTCGATCCCCGGCGGGTCGAGGTCGTGCCCGCCGGGGCAAAACGTGCACACGTGCAGGAGGGGTCATGAGCGACACGCCAGCAAGAGTGTTGACCCCCACGACCCCCCGGGCCAGCCCGGAGGGTCTGTGCAGGTCAAGAGGGCTACAGCGCTACGTATTAGCCCTGACGTACGCATGATCTACCGACCGTCACCAGGGCGCGTTACCCGGCGATCATGGGGCGCGTACCACTAGTGATACATCGGCAGCGCCTCACATCCTGTCGACGCTGGGAATAGCGAACAGAGTGAATGTCTCATACGTGTGCAGTGCAACTTAGCCGAGGGGGCCAACCAATGATCAACAGTGACTCTCCGTATAGCTACAGCGTTTCTGCTCAGTGGGGCTCAGTGGGGCCTAGTGGGCCTCAGTGGGCCAGTCGGACTGGGTCGGACTGGGTCGGACTGAAGCTGACTGCATACGCCTGCATCACCCTGCACCCGGTTGCATGGGTGCAACGTTTTGCCTTGTGGCCGCTCGTTCCGGGGAGAACGGAGCTCCGGTGTTAGCTGGAATCAGCTGGGCTCCGCTGGGCTCAGCTGGCACCCGGCAAGCGCATCGGGACGGAACGGGAAGCAATGGGAGGCAGCGAAGATTGGCGAAGTCCAGCGTTCGTCTGCGAAATACGGTGCGTGATGGTGGCAGCGTGAACATTGGTCCCGTGAGTGCTACTCTTCCCCACAGCAACCACGGCTAACTACAGCCACGGAAGTCAGCTCTACCGTCTTCCCGGACGGGTACCAAAACGCCGATAGGGCCAGCCAACCGGCTGACCCCATCGGACCTCTTGAATCCAGTCACCGCCTCGGCGGCAACAGAGCCGGCTCATGTTCCCGCATGGCCGACCAACTGCAACCGTATCCCGTTGCAGAAGTGGCATCAAGAACGACCCCATTGAGGTCGTGAAGTGTCACACGTCGCCGGGGCCCCACTCGAAGGGGCCACCATGGCTGCTCCGAAGCAGGACAAGCGGGTAGACGCGCTCAAGCGCGCCCGCGCTGCCCAGCTCAACAAACTCATCCGCGAGGTCGACCCGAACGGCACCCTCGCCGTCGCCGACCCTGACGAACTCGCCCGGCGTGTCACCGAGCTCCGGAGCGCCCGGTACTCCGAGATGGCCCGCGCGAGCCACGCTGCCCGGCGCCGGAACCGCCTCCAGCGCGAGGCGCTGACCATGGCAATCCGGCGCGAGGCCCTGGCCGCTGCCGAGCAGGCCGCTGCCGCGGTGATCAACGCCTACGCCAAGGCCGGCGTCGCATGAGCCGCGACGAGCAGATCGACGCCTGGGTGAACGCGACCCTGAACATCCTGCCCGCGACTACCGACGAGCAGCGCACCCGCGCCGTCCGGGTCCTGGCCGCCCCGAAGAGGGCCAACACCACCGGTAAGGCCAGCCTGCGCACCCTCGTGCGCCAGGCCGCCTGAACCTGCCCCCATAACGCCATCACCCCGGTGGCGGTGGGCGCCAGACCGGGGTGATTTATCCAAAGCGGTGAATTGATGCTACAGCAGGAGACCCTCCCAGCCAACGACAGCATGCCCAACGAGATGGGCAGCGACAACGGATGGATCACTACACCACCGCCGGGCGACACGCGCCGGTGCATCGGCCCGAACGAGCAGTGCCAGCGCAACTGGTGCGACCACGTCTGGTGCGGCACCTGTGGATCGTGGGGCCGCGATACAGGCGTCGGCCCAAGCTGCGGGCACAACGCACACGCGGTGGCCGCGAAGGCTGAGGCCGAGTTCCTCCAGCAGAACCAGCTCGACCCGTACCCCTACGTCAAACTGCTCCGCGGTGGCGGCCTCAAGATGGACGCAGGAGAGCGACACGCTGTCTACACGGCCGCGGTCGCCGCTGTCGGCCCCATGCGGTCGGCGCGGCTGGGCTTCTCCGAGGCCATCGGCGAAGAATCCGGGATCCTCTGGCTGCCTCGGCGGCAACCAGAGCGGTATGACTACGTCCGCCAGTTCGACATCTACCAGGGCAGCAAGGTCGGCCGGATCCGGGACGAAGTCGCACCGGGGATGATCCTTGGCTGGACGACCGTGCGGCGCGACCTCAGCAAGTCGGCGTGCCCCCACCTGCACCGGCGGCGGGTCTTCTTCGTCAAGCCGTACGACCGTGGCGCCGCCCAGGACGACGGTCGGTACAAGCACAGCGCACCGGCCGACGCCGTTGACCCCCGAACCCTGGCCCCCGGCGAACCGGGGTTCCTCACCGAGCGCGCCTGGGGCGGGTCGCTCTGGGATCTCCGCATCAGGGCCGCGCCGACCTACGAACATCTGGTCGCCATTTGGGAGCAGGCCGCTGGGCTCGGCCAGTGGACTGATCACCTCACCGCGGTCGCGGTCGCCCGCAAGGCCGAGCTGGGGGTGTCGCGATGAGCCACATCCCCGGCCTCTCGCCGAAGATCCTGCTCGCCGCAGCCGACCAGGACATCGAGCAGTTCTTCGATCTGCTCGCCGCGTACACGCCGATCGAGTTGGTCGGCGCACTGGCCACCACCGCGTACTCCCTCGCCGTCGAGCTGTACGGCAGCCCCGAGCGAGCCCGCGAGGTGTTCGCCGCTATGGCGCTCGCCGCTGACGTCGACCAGGCCATGAGCGCCCCTCCGGTCGACGGGGACACCGAATGAGCACGGCGACCATGGCGCTCCCGCTGCGCGACTACCAGGCAGCCGCGCTCGACGCAGCGTTCACGCAGATCCTGACCGGCGACAACCGGGCGCTCATCGTCCTGCCAACCGGCACCGGCAAGTCCGTTGTGGCCGCTCACGCGGTCGCCCGGACGCAGGGACGGGTACTGCTCGTCGCGCCACGGATCGAGCTGCTCCACCAGCTCGCCGAGAAGATCCGGCTCGTCACCCCCGAGCGCACCGTCGGCCTGGTCGTCGCCGACCTCGACGAGTGCGACGCCGACGTGGTCATTGCCTCCGACGCCACCCTGCGCGTGGAGAACCGGCGCAACCGTCTCGGCCGGTTCGACCTAATCATCCTCGACGAGGCGCACCACGCGGCGGCCCCGACCTGGCTCAGCATCATCAACCACTTCGGAGGGTTCGCCGGCACCCCGACCATCGGGATGACCGCCACCCCGAGCCGACTCGACGGGAACCTCGGCGCTGCCTTCGACAGTGCCTGCTACACCCTCGACATCGCCGAGGCCATCACCCGGGGCATCCTGTCCGACCTTGAGGTCCGCGTCGTCGGCACCGACATGGACCTCGACAGCGTCACCACCCGAGGCGGGGACTTCGTCGAGAGCCAGCTGGCCGACGCCATGGAAGAGGCCGGCGTCATCCCGGTTATTGCCAAGGCGATCACCACCCACGCCGAACAGCGCCGCGGTGTCGCGTTCCTGCCGTCGATCGCCCTCGCCGAAGACCTCGCCGAGGAACTGCGCGGCCAGGGCGTCACCGCCGAGGCCGTGCACGGCGGCATGGGCCGCGACGAGCGGGCCGGGATCCTCGGCCGGCTCCGCGGCGGTGACACCCAGATGGTCACCAACTGCGCCATCCTCACCGAGGGCTTCGACCTGCCGGAGCTCGACCTGGTCGTCATGGCCAGGCCAACGAAGAGCGCCGGGCTGTTCACCCAATGCGTCGGGCGAGGCCTGCGGCGCGCTCCCGGCAAGGCCAGCTGTCTGCTCCTCGACGTGGTCGGCGTCTCCGGCTCCCACGGCATCGTCACCGCGGTGTCGCTCGGCCTGGCGCCCAAGCAGGTCACCGCGGCCGGGGCACCGGAACGGACCGTCGGCGACGGCGGCGGTGACGAGCCCACGCTCAAGCTCGCCCGCTACTCCGGCACCGTAACCCTGACCAGCACGCTGCGCTGGACCCCGGTCGGCGACGGCGCGTTCGCGCTGCCCGTGAGGAAGAACGTCTACGCCCTGCTCGTCGAGGAAGCGGACGGGTGGGCGGTGCTGGCCGCGAGCAGCGAGATGAGCACCTCCGGCATCTGGCCCCTCGTGTCTGGGCTAGACCTCGACAGCGCCAAGAGCGTCGCCGAAGAGCGGGTGGGGGAGAGGGCTCGGGCCTTCGCGTCCTCAGCGGCGCAGTGGCTCGCCCGGCCGGTCACCGATCCGCAGAAGCGGGTGCTGACCCGGCTCGGTCTGCCGGTGCCCGGGACCTCCGGTGAGGCCTCGGCTGCGATCAGCGCGCACGAGGCGGAGAAGTTCGTCAACCGGTACCGCGTGAGCGGCGCATCAGTGCAGGGGGTCGCCGCGTGAGCATCGATACCGACGATCTGGAAACCGCCACGCTCGACGATCTCGACCACGTCGAGGCCCCGGAGCAGTCGTGGACTACCGGGCCGCACCTGCGCCCCTACAAGGCAGCAGCAGCGGTCTACTGGGCCGCTGGCTGGCGGGGCGTCCTGCCACTGCCTGCGCGGCGGAAGTCGAACCCGCCGGCGGGGTACACCGGGTACGCCGGCGAGGACCCGTCCTACCCCGACGTCATGACGTGGACCGAGATCCGGCCGAACGGCAATATCTGCCTGCGGCTGCCCCCCGGCGTCATCGGTATCGACGTCGACGACTACGGCACGAAGAGTGGCGGGCAGGAACTGGCCAACCTTGAGGTCCGCCTCGGGCCCCTGCCGGCCACCTGGATCTCGACAAGCCGCGACGATGGCACCTCAGGCATCCGGCTGTTCCGGGCACCGGCGGAACTGGTCTCCTGGGTCAACCCCGGCAGCAGCATCGAGATCATCCACGCCGGTTGGCGGTACATGGTCGCGGCGCCGTCGTTCCACGAGACCACGGGCAAGACCTACCGCTGGGTAACCCCAGACGGGCAGCCAGCGGACCGAGTGCCTGCGGTCGACGAGCTGCCGGCAATTCCCGACGCGTGGTCACATGAACTTGGCTCCAACCAGCCGCCCGCGGCCAAGGAAGACCTCGACGACGAGGCGGCCAGCGACTGGCTCCGTGCCCTGCCCAGCGGCGAGCAATGCCGCATCGTCAGCCGCACCGCCGGGCGGTGGATCACCGCCGTGCGCTCCGGCGGTGGACGCCACGACGCCATGCTCCAGGGCAGCCGTGCGCTCGTCATGCTCGGCGCGGAGGGCCACCTCGGCTCCATCCCCGCGCTCGCCGACCTGCGACGCATCTTCCTCAATGCGGCCCGCGACGACCCCCGGCGGGCGGTGGCGTCAGAGTGGGCGCGAGCCCTTTCCGGCGCTATCCGCCTCGCCGCGAAGAAGCACCCCACGCCGCGACCGCGATGCGGGTGCAACCCCAGCGCCTGGCAAGACGCGGACACCACCGACGCGCCGGCGGCAGCCTCGGGCGACGGTGGGTCCACCGGTGATGCCGGCGGCATCACCCCGGACACCGAGAAGCCGAACACCGAGTACCGAACCCACGACGACATCGGCAACGGCAACCGGCTGCTCGACCTCTACGGGCACAGGTTCCGGTACGTCACCGACGACCAGGTGTGGCGCATCTGGGACGGCCACCGGTGGGACACCGACCAGCACAACCGAGTCCAGGAAGCCGCCAAGGGCGTCGCCCAGTACATGGTCGACCACGAAGTCGAGCAGCTGGTGGCCTCCGACCCCGACCAGCCAAGCGCGCCCGAGGGATACCCCAAGGCGCTCGTCGGACCGCTCAACGTCTGGATGGAGACCGAGCCGGGCGACGCTCTGAGCTGGATCGCCGAGGACTCTGCCCGGGTCAGCTGGGCAGCGGCCTGGTGGAAATGGCACGCGGCCGACCAGGCTGCCGGTGCGCTGCGCAAGTTCGCCAAGAAGTGCCGGGACATGCCCCGGCTCAACGCCATGGTCAAGGCAGCCAGCTCCATCCCCGCGCTGGCCACCAGCAGCGACGCCTTCGACCAGCCCGGGACCGGGCTACTCAACGTCCTCAACGGCACCCTCGACACCAACACCGTCGAGCTGCGACCACACGCACGCGGAGACATGCTGACCAAGGTCGCGCCGATCAAGTACAACCCCCACGCCCGGGCGCCGATGTGGCAGAAGTTCCTCAAGGACAACCTGCCCGACAAGGACGGCGACCAGGGCGCCGGCGCCGAGACCCGCCGGTACCTCCAGAAGCTCGCCGGCTACATGCTCACGGGCAAGGCCAACGAGAAGCTGATGGCCTACCTCTACGGGCCCAGCGACACCGGCAAGTCCCTGTTCGTCGCCGTGCTGCTGGCCATGCTCGGACCCGACTACGCACTCGCTGCCGCCAAGGGGGTCCTCGCCCCGCGGGGGCACGGAGACGACGGCCGAGATCCTGACCGGCACGACATGGCAGGCACTCGCCTCGTCACCACCTCCGAGTCGCGCCCCGGTGAGCCGATGGATGAGGCGCTCGTCAAGGCGCTCACCGGACGTGACGGGCAGCGGAGCCGGGGCAACTACGCCCGAGGCAACGAGTCGTGGACGCCCGAGATGCTGCTGATGGTCTGCTCCAACCAGCTGCCGCGAATCACCGGCGACGACGACGCGATCTGGACCCGCATCAAGGTCATCCCGTTCGACATTCAGTTCCTCGCCGGCGACCCCCGGCGCGACGACCAGCTCCAGGCGAAGATCGTCGCCAGCGAGCTGGAGGGCGTACTGGCCTGGGCGGTCGAAGGGCTGCGGCTGTACCGCCAGGAGGGACTCGCCGACCCGGCCGCGGTCCGACTCGCCACCGAGAGGTTCCGCTCGGACTCCGACGGCGTTGCGCGGTTCATCGGCGACGGTGCTGACGACGGGAAGCTTCTGGTCGGTGAGGGGGAGTGGACGGAGCGCACTGCTCTGTACACGGCGTACAGCCGGTGGGCGAACGAGGCCGGGGTCAAGTACCCGCTGGCCCGGGACCGCTTCTATACCCGGATGGAGCACCTCGGCTACGTGCAGCGCAAGAGGGAGGGCAAGCGAGGGTTCGCCGGCCTGTCCGTCATCCCGTCGACCTCGTGGGTGGGCGGGTTCCGTGACAACCCCTGGTGACCGGGCCTGCCCCGCCGCTGCCCCGTCCCCGGCGTGGGGCAGGAGGGCAGCGAGCAGCGCAAACGCCAATTGCCCCAACTTGTCCACCTGCCCCGTCCTTGCCCCGGACCAAAACCCTCTGACCTGCAACAACAACCCCTTCGGGGCAGAAGGGGCAGCTTTCTTCAACAACTTCATTCAAACAGGCAATACAAAGATCGTTGATCTTCTAAAAGGCACTCACCAGAAGAGAAAGGGATTTGCCTGCCCCGTCTGCCCCGTCAGGGCTTCTTTCGGGAAGTACCCGCAGGTCACGGCGCTTCTGCTGACGGGGCAGGGACGGGGCAGGCGGTCTGCCCCGTCGGAACTGACCAGGAACGCATCTCGAACCGAAGGAGTCTCGATGCCCAGTCCTACGACCGACCGCGTCGTCCGCTGCCGGTACAAGCGCCGCAACGACGAGATGTGCACCGCGGCGGCGGTAGAGCCCGACGGCGACGTGTTGCTGTGCACGAAGCACCTGGCTCGCGCCATCACCCTGATCCGAGTTGCTACCGCAAGGAGCGCCAAGTGACGTTGACCATCGCCTTCATCGCTCTGCTCGGTTTCGCCGCGTTCGTCGCGTGGCTGGTCCGGCGGCCTGCCGCCAGCGCGGCTCAGGTCGAGAAGATGCGCCGGCTCGTCGCCGATCTGACTGATCTGACCGATCGTCTGGACCGGCTGAAGTACACCGACGGCCGGGGTTCGGCCTCACGTTCCGATTCCGGGGTCACGTCTGATAACCCCACTTCCCGTACCTGAGAGACGGGATCAACAAGGAGGTAGACCGGACCATGACCGCCGTTCCCGGTCACGCCCTGCGCGTGGTGGTCGCCACCCTCGACCCGGGCGCTTGGTGGACTGGATCGAACAGGAATCCCACGACACCACCACACGCACCCGTTAAGAAGAATTATCGGGCTTGATCAACAGGAGTGTTGACCATGAACAGCGACACCATCAGCGCATCGGGGGGTGACATCCTCCCCGCCCGGGTTATCACCACCGACCGCCGGATCGCCGGCTACATCGCCGCGTTCCTCCGCATCCAGGCCAGCCCGAACACCGCCCGCTCCTACGGGTACGGCCTCAACTCATGGATGGCCTACTGCGACCGGTACGGACTGAACCCGCTCGACGTTCGCCGCGCCCACGGGCAACTGTGGGAAGCCGAGATGCGCGACGAGGGTTTGTCCGACGGCACCCGCGCGAACCGGATGTCCGCCGTCAGCTCCTGGTACCGGTGGCTGGCCGAGAACGACATCGACTACCGGTCCAACCCGGCCGAGCCCGGACGCCGTCGGCCCAAGGCCAACCCCCAGCAAACCCCGGCCCTGTCCAAGGAACAGATGGTGGTGCTGCTCGACGCCGCCGACGCCGACGGGCCCCGGTCCGCCGCGATCGTGTGGACACTCGTCACCACTGGCATCCGCGTTGCCGAACTCCTCAGCGCCGACCTTGAGGACGTGGGCTACGACGACGGACACCCGATCCTCAACATCGTCGGCAAGGGCGGCAAACGGCGTACCCCGGTGCTCGTCCCGCCGACCGTGCAACGGATCGAGGCGTACCGGGCCACCCGCGCCGACGACACCCGGCTCCCCGCCCGCATCGTCGGCGCCCGACCACGCCGGCCGCTCATCGCCACCGCCACCGGCCGCCGCGTCGACCCACGCACCATCGGCCGTACCCTCCGCAAGCTCGCCCGCCGCGCTGGTCTGCCCGACGCGGTGATCGACCACCTCGGCCCGCACGTGGCTCGGGCGACGTACGTGACGCTCAACCTGGCCGCAGGAAAGCCACTTCAAGCCGTGCAAGCCGCGGTTGGCCACTCCAGCCCCATCACCACCCAGGGGTACGACCGCTCCCACCTCGCGGCCGACACCCACCCGAGCTACGCCCTCATGAACGTGATCGCCACAACCCGCGCCACTGCTCAGACTCGGGAGTAGACGTTGAACCACCCCTCGAACCTGCATGCCGCCGCGAACTGCTGGTCGTTGCGTCGATCCTGGGCGGCTCTCCGCGATACAAACTCGGCCGCCGCGACAGCAGGGGATTTTGATGGGCTCCGCTCACCCCTGTACGGCGTTCGGCACGCCAGCGGTGGGCACGCCGACCCGGTCCCCAGCCTGAGCAGCTCCGGGAGCCGCTACGGCCGGGCCACGGACATCGTCCGGGAGAACGTCGACCAGGCGTACTGGCTGTGCGCCAGCTCTCTACGCCACGGCGCGCTCACCACCGGTCCGGCGCTGGCGGTCATCGGGAAGGCCATCGCCGGCCTCAATCCGTCCACCGCCGGCGAGGTGGCGCGCTACCTCGCCGATGCCGACCAGGCCGCACGCCGCACCCTAGGTGTCGACTCCGATTACTGGGGACCACTGCCGGGCAACCCGCCCTGCCCCGGCTGCGGCGTTCGGCTACTCCGCGCGCGGACTTCCGCGCCCACCTCCGGCGACTGGCCGATCGTCTGTGCAGCGGGCTGCCTCTGCTCCGGCATGGCCTGCCCTTGCGGCATGGCGGACCGCACCCCGCGGGTTGCTCACATCTGGGACAGCGCCTGGGCTCGCGTCACACTCGGTCTTGACGCCACCGCGCGAGGGGAGACGACATGCCGCTGACTCTCAACCCAACCGCGCTACCCCGTGACCTCGACGGCCACGAGTACGGGACCGCTGGCCAGCTCGCCCAGCTGCTCACCTCGCCCGAGCGGGCCATCACCGCCGATCGGATCCGCGACTGGGCCCGCCGATCTCGGCGCCCGGGCGATCGGCTGCACGGCAAGCTGCCCGCCATCCACGTACCGGGCCACCGGACTGGGAACTCGTATTACCGGTTGACCGATGCCGCCCAGGTGGAACTCCTCACCCGCCCTCCGCAGGTGCTACCGTTGATCACACGCTGACATCGCGGGCGAAGACTGCCCGCAGCGCGAACCGAAGGCCCGCCACGGTGCGGGCCTTTCGCATGCCCGGAGGTGGGAGGCTGCGCCCCGGACGCAACACCGCCACCCGCGACCGGCACCGGGCGCTCATCGCCCGCAGCACCCCGCCCTGCCACCTCTGCGGTGAACCCATAGATTTTCTGCTCACCGTCGTCGCCGGTGAGCACGGACAGAAATGCCCCGGCGCCGCCAAATGCGCAGGCTGCGTACCCCACCCCATGCGCTACGAAGTCGACCACGTCATCCCCCGCAACCGCGGCGGCACCGACGACCTCAGCAACAAGCGCGCCAGCCACCGGACCTGCAACCGCGCGAAAAGCGACCGGCTCGACGGCGGCCCGGTGCTCAGGCGATCGGGAAGTCTCGCTCGACCTCGATGAGGGAGGGGGAGGTCCCCGCCCCCCGGAGGCCAAGGGGTGTCCCGGCGTAGGCGGGCTCCCTCCCCGGCCCTTTTTCCACTTGATGGAGGTGACCATGCCACCGCGTGCACGTAAGGCGGCCCCGCTGCGGGTGGTCGCTGCTGGCGAGACTTCACCGAAGCCTGCGAAGCCGAAGACGGTCACCGAGGCGGCCGACAAGGGCACGCCCCGGGAGTTGCTGGTGGCGATGCGTTCCCGGATCGCCACGGCTGTTGAGGATCCGAACACTCCGGCCCGGGATCTGGCGGCGTTGACGAAGCGTTTGACCGAGGTGATGAAGGACATAGAGGCGATCGACGCCCGGGACGACCAGGAGGCGGAGCGTGCCGGTCCGGTCGCGGACGAAGCGTTCGACGCGCAAGCTATCTGAGGTTGCCCGGCACGTGGTGCTGCCGTCCGGTGTGGTGTCGACTGGCTGGCCGGCGGTGCGGGAGAAGTGCCGGGAGTTCGGAGACGCCTTCGATGAGTGGCAGGACGGCGCGGGCAGGGCGATCCTCGGCAAGCGCGCCGACGGGGTGTACGCCGCCACGATCGGCGGGGTGGTGCTCTCCATTCCCCGGCAGGTGGCGAAGACGTTCCTGGTCGGCCGGATCATCTTCGCCCTGTGCGTGTTGTTCCCTGGCTTCAAGGTGTTGTGGACGGCGCACCGTACGCGAACGTCGTCGATGACGTTCAAAAACCTGCAAGGGTTCGCCCGGCGGAAGAAGGTCGCCCCGTACATCGCGTCGATTCGGACGACGAACGGGGAGCAGGAGATCCTGTTCCGGAACGGTTCCGTGATCATGTTCGGAGCGAGGGAGCAGGGGTTCGGCCGCGGCTTCGACGAGATCGACGTTGAGGTGTTCGACGAGGCGCAGATTCTCACCGAGAAGGCGCTTGAGGACATGGTGGCCGCGACGAACCAGTCC
Source organism: Micromonospora sp. NPDC049204 (assembly GCF_040647935.1). NCBI lineage: Bacteria > Bacillati > Actinomycetota > Actinomycetes > Micromonosporales > Micromonosporaceae > Micromonospora > Micromonospora sp. NPDC049204. The sequence continues at coordinate 61,426 of NZ_JBEZDC010000004.1, forward strand.
CGGCACGAGTCAGGCGCGTTGTTGTTCTACATGGGCACCCCACCCCGGCCGATCGACCCGGGTGAGGCGTTCTCGTCGAAGCGGGCGAAGGCGTTGTCGGGCGACTCCGACGACATGGTGTACATCGAATGCTCTGCCGACGAGGACGCCGACCCGGACGACCGGGAGCAGTGGGAGAAGGCGAACCCGTCGTTCCCGGACCACACACCGCTGGTGTCGATGCTGAGGCTGCGCGAGAACCTGTCGTCGGACGAGGGCTGGCTGCGCGAGGGCTTGGGCATCTGGGACACGGTCAAGGGCTCGGGGGTGCTGCCGGCTCCGTCGTGGCGGGACCAGGGCGACGAGCTGTCGATGGCGACCGACCGGTTCGCGCTGGGTGTGGAGTGCGGCCCCGATCTGGCGTGGGCGTCGGTGGCCCTGGCCGGGCAGCGAGCTGACGGGCAGTGGCATTTCGAGCTGGACGACGACCAGCACACCCGGGGCCGCGGTGTGGGGTGGCTGGTGCCGCACCTGGCGGCGACGGTGGCGGCGAATCCGCAGATCCGCGCGGTGGTGGTGGATGTGGGCGGTCCGATCGCCGCCCTGTTGGAGCGCCGCAACGAGCGGTGGTATTTCAAGGACACCAAGCTTGAGGTGACACCAGTGAGGGTCGTCGAGCTGGGTGCCGGTTGCGCGCGGGTGTTGGACGGGATCGTGACGGGCTGGCTGCACCACATCGGCCAGCCGCAGTTCAGCTCGGCGGCCTTGTCGGCGGGTAAGCGTGCCCTCGGCGACACGGGCATGTGGGTTTGGTCGCGGAAGACGGCGGAGAGCGACATCACGCCGATTCAGGCGGGCACGTTGGCGCTGATCGGCGCGCAGAACACACGGGTGAGGAAACCGCACCGGTCTGGTGTGGGACGTAGCGGCGGCAACCGGAGGGCGGTGGTTTTGTGATGGACACAGTCACCCTGCCGGGCGTCTCCGACGACGAGCACCGCACCCTGAACGCGTTGTTGGCGCGGCTGGGGGCGAAGACGCAGCGCAACGAGCTGCGCTCGGCGTACTACGACATGAAGAGCGTGGTACGCCTGGTCGGGTCGGTGATCCCGCCCAACTATTGGCGGCTGGGCATCGTGCTGGGCTGGTCGGGTAAGGCCGTCGACATCCTGGCCCGACGCTGCAACCTCGACGGGTTCGTGTGGGCCGACGGTGACCTTGACGACCTCGGTATGCGCGAGGTGTGGGAGGGCAACCGCCTCGGGTCGGAGGTGTCGCAGGCGCTGATCTCGTCGCTGATCCACTCGACGGGGTTTGCGGTGAACACGGTCGGCGGCGACGGCGAGCCCGACGCGCTGATCCATTTCCGCGACGCTCTGAACGCGACCGGCGAGTGGAACCCGCGCACCCGCCGGCTGGCGAACCTGTTGTCGGTGAACGCCCGCAGCGACGAGGGCCAGGTGACTGCGCTGGCCCTGTACCTCGACGGCCGGACGATCGTCGCGGATAAGGATTCGTCGGGCTGGTCGGTGGACGTGCAGGAACACGCGTGGGGTGTGCCGGCGGAGCCGCTGCCGTACAAGCCGCGGTTGGGTCGCCCGTTCGGATCCAGCCGGATCAGCCGCGAGGTCATGAACTTGCAGGATCAGGCAACCCGGGCGCTGATCCGCCTTGAGGCCCACTCGGACATTTACGCGATTCCCGACTTGTGGCTGCTCGGTGCCGACGAGTCGATTTTCAAGAACGCTGACGGGTCGTTGCGGGCGGCGTGGCAGGTCGTGATGGGTCGGCTGAAGGCCATCCCCGACGATGATGACGCCACCCAGCCGCGGGCGGATGTGAAGCAGTTCCCCGCCAGCTCGCCGGAGCCGCACCTGGCGGCGTTGAACGCGTACGCGAAGATGTTCGCCCGGTCCGCGTCGCTGCCGGACACGGCGGTCGCGATCACCGACATGGCGAACCCCATCTCGGCGGAGGCGTACGACGCGTCGCAGCATGAGCTGATCGCCGAGGCTGAGGGCGCAACGGACGACTGGGCGCCGTACCTGCGTCGGGCCACGATCCGGGCACTGGCCATGCAGAACGGCGTCGCCGCGGACAGCATCCCGCCGGAGTGGGCGACCATCGATACGAAGTGGCGCGACCCTCGGTACCTGAGCCGAGCGGCGCAGGCCGACGCGGGCATGAAGCAACTGACGGCCGTGCCATGGCTGGCCGAAACTGAGGTCGGGCTGGAACTGCTCGGCTTGGACCGGCAGCAGATCGACCGGGCGCAGGCGGACCGGCGGCGGGCGCAGGCCCAGCAGCGCACCACCCTGTTGGCGTCTGCGGCGCAGGCGGCCCGCCAGGATCCGGCGCTGGCCGCGTTGGAGCGCACCGGCCCGGAGGATGTCGGTGGCGACGCCGGCTGACGTGGTCGCGTTCCGGGCCGCTCAGACGGACGTGGTGGCGCTGGCGTTGGCTGACCTGCTCGACTGGTGGCGGCGAATCGCCCCAGCATCCACGGACGCCCTGGTCGCCGCCTTGGAAGCGTTCCTACCGGACCTGGTCGCCGCGCACGGCGACGCCGCCGCTTTGGCTGCCGCTGACTGGTTCGATGACATGCGGTTGCAGGCGGGCGCGCCGGGCCGGTTCCGGGCGGCGATGGCGTCACCGGTGGGGCAGGAGCAGGCGGCGGTGGTGGCCCGGTGGGCGGCCGGCCCCCTGTTCTCGGCCACCCCGGACCGGGCGCAGGTGTTAGCGAACCTGTCTGGCGCCGCGCAGCGTCTGGTGTTGCAACCGGCGCGGCGGACGATCGCTGACAGTGTGCGCCGTGACCCGGCTAAGGCGCGGTGGGCGCGGGTGCCCGGACGGTCGGATCCGTGCCGGTTCTGCCGGATGCTCGCCTCACGCGGTGCGGTGTACCACTCGCAGGCGACCGCCGGTGGCATGGACCGCTGGCACGGCAAGTGCGGGTGTGTTCCGACGCCGGTGTGGCCGGGCGAGCGGGAACCGTACGACGTTGACGCCCTGGTCGAGCAGTACAACGCCGACCAGGCGCAGGCGCGGGCGCGAGCCTCCGCCAACTGACTTCCCGCCGCACGGCGGGGGCATCCCATCCAACCCTGCCGGGTCTGCCGCATGGCGGTCCGGCTATCCCGCACGGGAGATCACCTGATGTCCGAAGACAGCACCGTCCAGCCCGGTCCGACCGTCCAGCCCGCGCCTGCACAGGCGCCGGAGGCGAAGCCGGACGAGATCGACTGGAAGGCCAAGGCCCGCGACTGGGAGCGCAAGGCGAAGGCGAACGCCGACGCCGCGAAGCGCCTCGGCGAGATCGAAGAGGCGCAGAAGTCCGAGGCGGACAAGGCAGCGGAGCGGCTGGCGAAGGCCGAGCAGACCGCCAGGGACGCCGAGGCTCGCGCGCTGCGCCGCGAGGTGGCCATCGATCACAAGCTGTCCAAGGACGACGCGGCCCTGCTCGACTCGATCACCGACGAAGACGCAATGCGCCGACTCGCTGAGCGGCTCGGCCAGCAGGCCCAGGACCGCAGGAAGCAAGGCAACCACGTGCCCCGCGAGGGCAACAACCAGCACCCCGACAAGAACAGCGACATGCGCGCGTTCGCGCGGAACCTGTTCGGCAACGTCGACTGACGTCCTCAGGAGGACACCGTGGCATCACTGGCGACGGGATCCCTCACGATCCCCAAGCAGAAGCTGAGCCCCTGGCTCGGCAAGATCAAGGGCGGCTCGTGCGTCGCCACCCTCTCGGCCGCAACCCCGATGACCTTCGGTGAGGGCGAGTCGTGGACCTTCGACATCGGCGAGGCCGAGTACGTCGCTGAGGGCGGACAGAAGGGCGCTTCGACGATCACGCCGACGAGCAAGCCCGTCAAGCCCTACAAGTTCCACAAGACCCTCCGCATGAACGAGGAAGTCCTGTGGGCGGACGAGGACCGGCAGCTTGAGGTTGTTGACGACATCCTCGACCTCATCCAGCCGGCGCTGTCCCGCGCGCTCGACTTCGGGGTGTTCCACGAGATCAACCCCACCGGCGGCGCCGTCGTGGCGGCCATGAACGGCGGCCTGACGGACACAACGAACCTCGTCGAGTACGTCGCCGCCGACAAGCCCTACGTGAGCCTTGACGCGGCCGACGCGTTGGTGCTCGCCGACGGGTACGTGCCGCGTGACATCGCGGTGGACCCCACCTACGCGTCGAAGTTTTCGGCCCTGCGTGGCACGAACTCTGAGCAGAAGATGTACCCGAACTTCCGTCTGGGCACTGAGGTTTCGGAGCTGGACGGGCACCGCGCCTCGGTGTCGAACACGGTCCGCGGCACGGGCGTCCTCGCGGTCGACACGAAGGTGCTCGGCTTCGTCGGCGACTTCTCCGCGATCCGCTGGGGTGTGCAGAAGAGCATCGGCTTGGAGGTCATCCGCTACGGCGACCCGGACGGCGGCGGCGACCTCAAGCGGAACAACCAGGTCGCATTCCGCGCCGAGGTCGTCTACGGCTGGGGCATCGCGGACCTGAACGCCTTCGCCAAGATCCACGACCTGGTCTGAGAGGGGCTGACCTGATGGCTCGCTACACGCACATCGTCAGCGGCGCTCGGGTGTCGGTCCGTGACGACAAGGTCATGGACTCTTCCTGGCTGCCCTCCGCCGAGGGCGACTCTGCCCCGGCCGCCGAGGGTTACGAGGCGATGAAGGTCCCCGACCTGCGGGCGGAGATCGACCGGCGCAACGCCGACCGCGACGAGGCAAACCGGGTGTCCGCCAAGGGGCAGAAGCCGGACCTGATCGCGGCGCTCAAGGCCGACGACGACGCCCACACTGGGCAGTGACCGCGAAGGGGACGACCCGTGGCCGAGGTCATCGAGGTGTCCGACCTGCCGGAGGCTCTGCGGTCGGCGGAACTGGTCGACGTGCTGGTTGCCGGCGCGAACGCGAAGGCCGCCCGGGTCGCCCCCTGCCTGGCGTCCACTGATCCGGCCCCCACGGCGGGCCAGGTGGCGGAGGCGAAACTGATCCTCTTGGGTGCGGTGAAGCGGTGGGTTGAGGCCGGATCGGGGGCGCTGCAACAGCAGACCGCCGGCCCGTACTCAGTCACCGTCGACACCCGCCAGCGGTCAGGTTTCAACCTGTGGCCGTCGGAGATCGCGGCGCTACAGGAGTTGTGCCGCACGTCCGGGCCGGCGGCGGCCTTCTCCATTGACACCGCCCCCGGCGGCGGTGTCGCGCATTCCCTCATCTGCTCGGTGAACTTCGGGGCCGCGTACTGCTCGTGCGGCGCGGATCTGACCCTCGCAGGCCCGCTGTACGAGGTGACCGAGTGAGGTTCGCCTACGGGGAGACGGCGACGGTGCTGCGTGCGCCGCTCACCGACGCCCCGTACGGCAACCAACAGCGCGACTGGGGCAACGCGACCAGCACCCTGCTTTTGGGGTGGGGGTTCGCGCCCCGCACCAGCGACGAGGACACGGCGACCGGCTCTGAGGGTGTAATCGTCGGCTTGACCGGCTTCGGGCCGCCCGGGTCCGACGTGCTGCCCACGGACCGGATGGAAGTTCGGGGCGTGGTGTACGAGGTGGTCGGCGAGGTGGGCGAGTGGCGTTCCCCGCTGACCGGCTGGCGCCCCGGCGTGGAAGTCGCGTTGCGGCGGGTCTACATCGCGGAGGAGTGACATGCAGTACGCCGTGCTGCCGGACGTCGACCAGGCGCTCGTCGACTACCTCCGCACCCATCCAACGCTGACCCCGCTGCACGGCGGACGGGTCGGCACCCGCCTGGCGGCGGGCACCACACCGGCGGTGCGGGTGACATCCCTGGGCGGTGTTCAGCCGTGGCCGTGGGAGGGACTGCCTGAGTACCAGGTCGAGTGGTGGGGCGGCACCGACCTGCAAACCAAAACCCTGGCCCGCACGGGTGAGGCCGCCCTGTGGGCGTTCCTCGGCCCGATGCCGGGCGGCCGGGTGACTGGCGTCGCCGTGCCGCTGTCGCAGTTGTGGTCGCCCGACGAGTCGACCAACCGACCCCGTTTCATCAGCCAAGTTCAGTTCCGAGTTCATCCGGAGGAATCGTGAGCGACCCGATCGCTACCAGCGACATCCCGTTCGGCGAGCCGGGCCGCGGCGTCTACGCCTTCCGCAAGGGCGACCGCGTCCCCGCCGGCCTGGTCGAGGAGAACGGCTGGCAGGACTTCGTGTCCGGCGCCGGCAGCAAGGCCGCCACCGAGGCGGTCGCCGAGCGGACCGGCGAGCAGCCGGCCACCACCACCAGCAAGAAGGGCTGAGCGCACGGCCACCAACACTGTCGCCCCGGGCCAGATCAAGACCGGCCCCGGGATCATCCGGTACGCGCCGCTGGGCACCACGATCCCCACGTTCACGGCGACCGCCAGCAAGGTCACCGGCACGTGGACGACGTGGCTGGACGTCGGCGCGACCGACGGCGGCATGACGTACTCAGAGTCGGTGGACACCTCCAACATCACCGTTGCCGAAAGCCTCTACCCGGTGCGGATCGTGACGACCGGCAAGTCCGGGTCGGTGTCGTTCACCATGAACCACCTGTCGGACATCAACTGGAAGCTGGCCATGAACGGCGGCACCATCACCACGTCGGGCACCGGCGCGACGAAGCTGAACGCGTACGTGCCGCCCCTGGTCGGCACCGAGGTTCGGATGATGCTGGCGTTCCAGTCGCTGGACGACGACGAGGTCATCGTCTGGCCGCAGGTGTTCAACACCGGCAGCGTCGAGGTGGAGCGCGGCACCTACGAGACGAAGGCCGGCCTGCCGGTCGAATTCTCGGTGGAGCTGCCCGACCCGGCGATCCTGACCACCCCGTACAAGCGGTGGACGTCCGGTTCCCTGGCGCAGGGCATCTGATGGGCAGCCTGGGCACGTTCGGCGCCGCGCTGCGCGAGGCCGACCCGTACGCCGAGAAGGACTCGTTCGACTTCTGCGGCGAGCAGTTCGTGGTGCACGGCCGGATCCCGCCAATGCTGATGCTGCAACTGGGTGCCGCCGCCTCCGGGAAGATCGAGGAGATGGAGGGCCTGGCCGCGATCTGGGAGGCGATGCGCTGCTCTCTGACCGCCCCAGAGCGCAAGCAGATGGAGCCCGACCCGGAGACGAACGGGCAGACCATGGTGGAACGCACCGTGGAGGCTGACGCCGCCGAGTTCCAGCGGTTCTACAAGCTGGCCGTTGCCAGCTACGTGGACTTGGAGGAGCTGATCCGGCTGGCCATGGTGCTGTTCGAGGCGCAGGCCGGCCGCCCTACCGTGCAGCAGCCCGTCTTGCAGGTTGGGCCGCTGCCAACTTCGACGAGTTCGAATGGGTCTGTCTCCGTACACCCGGCCTTGCAGGACATGACCCCGGTCGACCGGGTCTTGGCTGGCTGAACAGCGTCTCCCCGCGGCTGCTGTTCAACCTGATCTACATGCATTTGCGGTCCCTGGCAGAGCACGGGGAGAAGTGCACCGAGAAGAACGGGTGCGCCGCCGGTTGCGAGGTCAAGCATCTCGACGAGTCGCTGCGGGCACCGCTGACGGCAGCCGACGCGGCCGAGGACGAGCGGTTAACGGCCAGGGCCGCGGCGGTCCTGGCCGGTGACATCTGAACAAGGGGGTGGGTCGTGCGGATGGATTCCAGGCGGATTCGCCCCGAGGTGCTGGCGGCACTGTCACAGGTGCCGGAGGTGACCCGGCAGGTGCGGGAGGTCGCGAACGCGATCCGCCGTGACGCCCGCCGGCTGGCGCCGCGCCAGACCGGGCAGCTTGCCCGGTCGATCAGCGTGGAGCGGGTGTACGACCCGTTGACCCGGCGGGTGGGGTTCATCGTCGGGTGGGGGCCGCGCGGCTGGTACGGGTGGTTGGTCGAGTCGGGCACCGAGGATCAGGAGCCACGTCCGCATCTGGTGCCGGCGGCAATCGCACATGGTGCGGTCGCGGTGCGGGGTGATCGCTGATGTCGGTGCTGCGGGCGGCGTATGTGCCGGTGGAGCCGCAGACGGACCGGTTCGAGCCGATGCTGCGGGCGAAGCTGCGGCGCATCGACGTGTCAAAGGAGGGTTCCCGGGTCGGCGGCACCTTCGCGAAGGGGTTCTCGGACCGGGGTGGGGCGTTCGCCACCGCCGCGGCGACGATCGCGGCGAGGGCAACGCTGATGGGGTCGGCGGTCGCGTCAGCCGCCCCGGCGGTGGCGCAACTGGGTGCGGCGTTGGCGCCGGCCGCTGGTGCGCTGGTGGCGATGCCGGCGGCAATGGTCGCGGTGAAGGTCGCCGCGGGCACCCTGAAGCTGGCCACGGCCGGGGTAAGCGAAGCGATTCAGACTGGGATCACCGGGTCGGCGAAGGAAGCCGCGAAGGCGATGGAGGGTCTGCCTGCGGGTGCGGCGACGTTCGCCCGGTCGATCATCGGGTTGAAGGGGAAGCTCAACGACCTCCGTTCGTCGGTGTCGAACAGCTTCTTCGCCGGCATCAACGAGGAGATCGGTGTCCTCGGCAAGGTGTATCTGCCGGCGGTGTCGCGGCAGTTGCCCAAGATCGCCGCGTCCCTGGGGGGCTTCGCGGAAAACTTCCTCCGCGCGGCGAATCAGGGGCCGCTGCTCGCCGGCTTGAACGCCACCTTGGCCGGCACCGCCCGCGGTCTGGCTGTGGCGAACGATGCGGTGCGTCCGCTGACGGACGCGTTCGGAAACCTGCTGCTCACGGGTGCTCCGATGCTGCAACGGCTGGGCACCGGGTTCCGGAATGTCGCGACCGACGCGGCGGGGTTCGTGAACGAGGCCGCGAAGACGGGGCAGTTGCGTGCCTGGTTGCAGGGCGGCCTCGACACGCTCCGCACGCTCGGCGGGGTTGTGGCGAATGTCGGCAGCATCTTCGGCTCGGTGTTCTCAGCCGCCACCTCGGGCAGCGGGAACCTGCTCACGAACCTACAGAAGATCACCGGGCAGGTGGCCGCGTTCCTGAAGTCGGCGCAGGGCTCGTCGGCGATGACGACCCTGTTCGGCACCCTGTCCACCTTGGGTGAGTCGCTGTGGCGCGCGCTGTCGGCGGTGCTTCCGGCGGTCGCGCAGAGCGTCCAGGCGCTGCTGCCATCGCTGGGGACGTTGGCGCCGGTGTTCGCCGACCTGGTGATCGCGGTCGCGCCGCTGCTGCCGTACTTCGCGCAGATGGCGGCGATGGTCTTGACCGCGCTGGTGCCGGCGGTGGCCGCGCTGGCGTCCTGGTTGATCCGCAACCAGGACGCGATGAAGGTGTTCGCGGTGGTGCTCGGTGGGGTGCTGCTCGCGGTGAAGGCGTTCGCGCTGTACGCGAATGCCGCGGCCATCGCTACAACGGTGTGGTCGGTGGCGACGAAGGTCGCCGCGGCGGCGTCGAAAATCTGGACCGGGGTGCAGTGGCTGCTGAACGCGGCCCTGACGGCGAACCCGATCGGCTTGGTCGTGGTGGCGATCGGCCTGCTCGTCGGCGCGGTGATCCTGGCGTACAAGAATTCCGAGACGTTCCGTGACGTCGTGTCGGCGGCGTGGGCGGGTGTGAAGATCGCCATAGCTGCGGTCGGCGCGTGGTTCGTGGGCACCCTGTGGCCGTCGCTGAAGGCAGCGTTCGGGCAGCTCATGGAGGTGGCGAACTTCCTGTGGCGCAACGTGATGCAGCCGGCCTGGGCGGGGATCAGTTACGCGATCCAGGCCGCGTGGGTGGTCATCCAGGTCGTTTTCGCCGCGTTCAAGCTGTACTTGACGAACGTGCTGTTCCCGGCGATTCAGTTCCTGTACGAGAACGTCGTCAAGCCCGTGTTCAATGCGGTCGCGTCACGGATCTCGGAGGTGTGGAACAACGGGATCAAGCCGGTCTTGTCCGCGCTGGGTGGGTTCATCTCGAACCATGTGGCCCCGGCGTTCCGCACGGGTGTCAGTGCGATCGCCGCCGCCTGGGACAAGCTGAAGGAAGCCGCCGCCGCGCCGGTGCGCTTCGTCGTCGACCAGGTCCTCAACAAGGGCATCATCGGTTCCATCAACTGGCTGGCGTCGAAGGTGGGCGTGAAGGACCGCATTCCCACGATCAGTTGGGGCGGCGCCGGCGGCAGCACGGCGAAGGCTGCGCGCACACCTACCGGTCGGGACAACGCCGACCACCTGGGCGATGGGTACGGCCGCGGTGACGGCAAGGGCATCGGCGACGGCCTCGGGTCGTTGTTGACCAACCCGGCGAAGTGGCTGGGTGACCGGATTGGCCTGGGCGGCATCGTCGGGAAGTTCGGCAGCAACCCGTTCTCGAAGATGGTCACGGGCGCCGCGGGCAAGGCGAAGGACTTCGCGTTGGAGCGGGTCCGCACGCTGGCCGGTGAACTGCTCGGCGGGTCCGGTGGCGGGTCGGTGGGTGCGGGTGGTCTGCGGTCGGGCATCGCCGGGGTGTTGGCGTCGTTGCGCTCGACGTTCGGGTCGGTGCCGCTGATCTCGGGTGTGCGGGCCGGGGCGCGGACCTTGTCCGGCAACGTCTCCTACCACGCGAGCGGCCGGGCGGTTGACCTCGCGCCGGTGGAGGCGTGGGCGCGGTATCTGCACGACACGTACGGGCCGCAACTCAAGGAACTGATCACCCCGTTCCCGCAGTACAACCTGCACAACGGCAAGCCACACAAGTACACGGGTGCGGTGTGGAACCAGCACAACTTTGCTGGCGGCAATGCGCACGTGCACGCGGCGATGGCGCGCGGCGGCACGATCACGGAACCGATCTTCGGCGTCGGCCAGTCGGGGCGCACCTACTCGTTCGGTGAGGGCGGCCGGCACGAGTCGGTGGTGCCCCATGGACCGATGCGCGGCGGGTCGGTGGTGTCGGAGCTGCGCAGCCTGCGCGCCGAGGTGGCGTCGGCAATGGGCGGAGGCCCGCTCATCGGCTCGGTGACGCTGGCCCCGTCGTCAGATTCGGCGCGGGACCAGATCGACGAGTTGGTGTTCGCGCTGCGCCGAATCCGACGCGGGGGTGTGTATGCGGGACCGTGAATGGTCGCTGACCTACCCGGGCACCTCGCTTACGTGGGGGCCACACGACCTGCCGGTATCGAACGCGACGTGGCCGGACCTGGGCGATCCGGGGCTGCGCCTCGACGACGTGGACCGGCCCCGCGGCGATGGGGTGCTGTTCGGCGCCGACTATCGGGGTGGCCGCACCATCGCGTTTGAACTGGTGATGCGCGCCGACACTGAGGCGGCGGTGCGGGACGTCGCCGCCGACGTTGAAGCGGCGTGGCGGGGTGACGTGGTGCGGCAGACGCCGGGGGCGGTGGCCGAGCTGCGGGCGCGGTACGCCGGCCGGGAACGGGTGATCTACGGGCGTCCGCGCCGCTGCGCGGTGGACTACCGGTTCGCCAGCCAGGGGGTGGTGTCGGCGGTCGCCGATTTCGCCACCACCGGCGACTGCTGGTTCGGGTCGACCGTGCAGTCGGTGACGGCGGCCCTGGCGGCGGGCTCGGGTGGCGGGCTACTCGCCCCCCTGTCCGCGCCGTTGACGTCGACGAGCACATCGGACCGGTCGGTGGCGGCGATCGTGGCCGGCCGGCTACCGGCGTGGCCGGTCATCACTATCCAGGGGCCGGTCACCACACCGGTCGTGGAGCTGGTCGGGTTGTGGCGCATCGAGCTGCGAACCACCCTCGCCTACGACCAGTCGGCGGTCATCGACACCCGCCCGTGGGTGCTGTCGGTGCTGCGCTCCGGCGGCGGTTCGCTCGCCGGGGCAGTGTCGCCGCACTCCTCGCGGCTCACCGACATGAGCATCCCGCCGGGCACGTGGGAGGTCGCGTTCCGTGGCGTCGATGAGACGGGCACGTCGACAGCGTCAATCACCTGGCAGGAAACACATCCGGGACTTTAGGCAGGAGATGACCGGTGGCTGTTGATCCGGTTCCATGGTTTGTCGGCGGCGGCGCACAACACAGCCCCGAGGTCGCCCGGCAGCTCGCGTACGCCGCGTTCAGGGGCAATGAGGGGGTGCTCGGGTCGGGTGACCTGCTGGTCCGGCCCCTGTCTGTGCCCGGCGCGGGTGTGCGGGTGCTGCCCGGCGCGTGCGCGATCAACAACCGGGCGGCCGGTGGCGAGTACCAGGCGTACTCCGGGCGGGTGACGTCGCAGGAGGTCGTGGCGGTGTCACCCACCGGGTCCGGTAGCGGCCGGTCCGACCTGATCGTGATGCGCGTTGAGGACCCGTTCATGCCGGGTGAGCCGTGGCAGGACCCGGAGGATGAGGCCATCGGCCCGTACCTGTTCGCCCGGCGCATCGCTGGTGTGCCGTCGGGCACGCGGACGGTCGCGGAGTTGGGGCTCGGGTACTCGGCGATCGCGTTGGCGCGCATCGACCTGGGGCCGTCCACCGGCACCGTCACGTCGGTGGTGGACCTGCGGCGCGTCGCGAACCCGCGCCGGGAGCGCCGGGTGCTCGTGTCATCGCCGCTGCTGTTCCCGGAGTCCGACGATGTGACGTCCCTGTCGGAGTACATCGACTGGCCGGATGTGCACGTGCAGCCGGTCGACATACCGCTGTGGGCCACCCAGGCGAAGGTGGTGACCCACGTCGGCGGGGCGCTGGTCGTCCACGACAAGACCGACGGGTTCCTGCGCAACCGGCTCGGCACGCAGCTCGGGCAGGGCACGGTGTTCGACACCAACGCCGCGGTGCCCAGCGACGGCGTCGACCGGACCCTGTTGACCGCCGACGAGATGACGATCCCCTCAGCCATGCGCGGCACCACGCAGGACATCGCGTTGCAGGCGATCCTCACCCAGCGGGGCACGTCCGGACTCGGGACGCTGCGCGCGTACGAGGGCACCACTGTCATCACGGACATCGAGTTCGTCGAGATCGCGGAGTCGTAGTGGGCTGGCGGTACATCGCGCAGCGGGCCACGACCGGGGAGATGCTGCACCTGGACGTGCCGATCGTCCGCGATGAGCTGTCGTGGGCGCTGTCCGGGCCGGGAGGGCTGCGCGGCACCATCAGCCCCGACGTGGGGGCGTTGCGTGCCGCTGACGGGCGCCTGGTGCTCGACGAGTGGGGCACGCTGCTGTACGCGGAGGCCGACGGTGAGATCCGGTGGGGTGGCACCGTGGTCCGCAGCCGGTTTGAGGGCTCCGCCTGGTCGGTGGAGGCCGTCGGGATGGCCGGCTACCCGCACGGCCTGCCGTACCTCGGTGAGTACATCAGCGAGGGTGTGGACCCTCTCGACGTGGTACGTGAGTTGTGGGCGCACGTGCAGGGGCAACCGGATGGGGACCTGGGGATCGTCGTCGACAGCATGACAACGCCGGTGCGGGTTGGCACTGTCGATGAGCCGTACACGCTGGTGTGGTGGGAGTCCACCGACTGCGGCACGGAGATCGACACCCTGGCGAGAGAGACACCGTTCGACTACACCGAGCACCACCAGTGGGACGGTGATTCGATCACGCACCGCCTGGTCATCGGGTATCCGCGGCTGGGCCGGCGGCGCGATGACCTGTCGTTTGAGCAGGGCGTGAACATCACCAACGTGGTCGCGCCGACCCGCGACGGCGACCAGTACGCCAATGAGCTGATCGGCCTTGGGGCCGGTGAGGGGCGGGCGGTGGTGCAGCGTCGCATCCCGGAGCCGGACGGGCGGCTGCGCCGGGCCGCGGTGTACTCCGACAAGTCGATCACCAGCACGGACCGGATGGACGCGTTGTGCCGCGCCGAGCTGGCCGTGCGCAAGCAGATCACGGAGATCGCCGAGGTCACGGTCATCAACCACCCGCACGCGCCCATCGGGTCGTGGGCTGTCGGTGACGACGTGCTGATCAAAGCGCGGATTCCGTGGCTCGGGGACGTGTCGCTGTGGCACCGAATCGTCGGTTGGTCGCTGGTCAGCGACCACCGCGCACGACTGTCGCTGCGCCGCAGCGACGCTTTCACCTACAGGGGGACTAGTTGAGCGACAACGCTGAGGCGATCGCCCGGAGGCTGGCCGACATGGACCGGCGGCTGACCGCGGTGGAGCGGGGCAGCCAGATGTCCCGCACGTCCATCGAGGCCGGCACCCTGGTCGTCAACGACCCGGCGGGTACGCCGGTGCTGACGGTGGGCCGGCAGGACGACGGCGGGTACGCGGTGGCCGGGACCAACGGCGGCCAGGTCATCGCGACCGGGGTGTCTCAGGAGGTGCTCGACCAGATCGCAGCGGACCTGGAACTTGCCGACGGGCAGGTCACGGAAGCCAAGATCGCGGCCGGCGCGGTCACCGAGACGAAGATCGCCGACGATGCGATCACCACACCGAAGATCGTGGCGGGGGCGGTGCAGGCGTTGCAGATCGCGGCCGAGGCAATCTCAACGGGCAAGCTCGTCGCCGCGGCGGTGACCGCCGACAAGATCGCGTCCAACTCGGTGACCGCCGACAAGATCACCGCGAACGCGATCGACGGGCGGACGATCACCGGGTCGATCCTCGCAGGTGGTGAGGTCATCACCGCCGCCACCGACGGGTCGTACGTGCGGATCACCACCACACCCGAGGACGGTGCGGTGGTAGAGGTCAACCCGCCGCTGCTGCCTGACCCGGTCGCGCACCCGGTCACGCCCGGCTCCATCAAGACGGGCATCGTCGACGTCTCCGAAGGTGTGCCGGACAACACCGTGCGGACGGCGTACGTGGGTCCGAGCGTCAACGGGCAGAACGCCGCCGAGATGTACATGACCGGCCACCCGGAAGGCTCCGACCTCTACATCAAAGCCGACCGGTTCTTCTTGGAAGCCGCAGACGGCGCGTCGTGGTCCGTTGATGGCGACTGGGAGATCGCGCGCCCCGTGGAATCGGGCCATGAGATCCACTTCCAAGTGCGCAGTGACGGCCTGGTCGTCGCCCAGGCGGTCGAGGTCAGCGAGTCCGCGCAGGTGTACGGGGACCTGGCGGTCAACGGCGGCCTCACCGTCGGCGGTGACGCCTCGTTCGCTGCGGGTGCCCTGCAAACGGAAACCCTCAAGGGCCGGTCGTCAACGGACGTGACCCCCACGTCGGGATCGCTGGTCGACATCCCCGGCACCGCGCAGACGATCACGACGACGCGCGACGGTGCACGGTACCTGGCCATCTGGACGCTCGATGCGGAACTCGTCACGGCGGGTACCGCCACCACCATCTACGGCAAGTGCGTGGTCAACGGTTCGGCGCTAACTGACAACGTGCTGGCCGGGTTCGCGAACGCCGCAGCGGTGGGTGCGCGGGCGACGGTGACGCAGCACGCGGCGGGTGTGCTCGGTGATGCGGGCAGCTACACCTTCAAATCGCAGGTAGCGCGGGCGTTCGGTACCGCGTCCGTGCGGTGCAACGCGACGCACAGCGGCCTCACGGTCCTGATCTTCGAGTAACCCGCCCCATCGGGCGGACGCACCTCAACCCTGACGGAGGCACCGTGACCCGCGCACCAGTCAATCTGCTGGCTGCCCGCAGCCTGCTGCTGACCCACCTGGACAACGCTCCCGGGGCAAACGACTTGGAGCCGGCGGAGGTCGGCATCGTTCCTGACGCAGCTCACCGCGGCGGTTACCACTGCGGTTCGGACCGGGTGATCTCAGGCGACTACTCCGTGGTGGAGTCACCCCGGGACCGGGCCGGACTGACCCTCGACGCGGCGGCGCTGGACATCGGCGGGTTCGAGGTGACCGTCGGCGGGAAGCGGCACACCCTCGCGTCGTTCAGCGTGTGGCTGGTCGCCCAGTGCGCCGCGGGCAGCGCCGACACCCGGGACATCCGCGAGATCATCTACAGCCCCGACGGCAGCACCGTGAAGCGGTGGGATCGCCTCGGCAAGCGCAGCTCCGGAGACTCGTCGCACCGGTGGCACACGCACATCTCGTACCACCGCGACGCCATCAAGGCTGGTCGGGATCAGACCGCCGTGGTGCGCCGCTACCTGACCAGCATCGGCCTGATCAAGGCCCCGACTAGCGCGGAGGTATCCGAAGTGCTTGACACCAAGACGCCGATCTACACCAAGGGCCCGTCGGAGCGGCAGGCCCTCGCCGATCTGCACTACGCCCAGTTCAAGGGCAATCCGGGCAGCAGCGTCGAGCAGCAGTCTCTCGCCCGCATCGAGGCGCAGCTCGCCGTCCTTGCCGGGCGGGACCTGGTCGACGAGGGGCAGATCGTCGCCGGGGTTCTGGCCGCGCTGACCCCGGAGCGCATCGCCGACGCGATCCCGTCCACCGTGGCGAAGCAGGTCGCGGATGAGCTGACCCGCCGCCTCGCGTCCTGACCCAACTCAACCGCACGGGGGCCGCATGTCCACATGGGTCCGCAATCTCGCGATGCTGGTTGGCCTCGGAGGCTGGTCAGCGGTAGTCATCGCCTACCTGTTCCAGGGCAAACTGCCCGACGCGATCCTGATGGGCGTTCCGGGTGCACTGGTGCTCGCCCTGGCGCCACCGATCAGTATCGGCCGTTCCCGGTCGTCCACCAATGAGGAGACAACGACGTGACCTTGAGTTATGGCATCCAGGTCATCCTGTCTGTCGCTGGCGCGGCCGTGCTCGGGCTGGCCCTGCGGCCTTGGGTTAACCGGGGACGCCGGTGATGGCGCGGGTGGTGCGGGCGCTTGATTCGCCTGCCGTCAACATGATCGTCAAGGTGATCGCTGTGCTTGCGCTTGCACTGTCGGTGTTCGTCGGGGTGCAGCAGGTGCAGCTCACGTCGTGCCTCGCCGAGTACAACGAGGCGAACAACCGCAGCCAGGCCGCGAGGTATGCGGCGGCCGAGCAGGACCGCCAGGCGCAGGACGAACTGTTCCGCAGCATCGCCGAGGATCCGCGCTCGGGCATCGAGGCACTGCGGCAGTACAACCTCAGCCGCGACCAGGCCGACGAGCAGCGGCGGGCCAACCCTCTTCCGGCGCCACCGTCGCAACGCTGCTGAACCTGTCCCACCTGAGACACAAACCGCGCCCGCCCCGACTCTCGGGGACGGGCCTTCTTCATGGAGGGCGCATGACCACCACCCCGATCACCCCGGCCACCCCGCTGCCGGCGAGAGCCGACGCCGCGAACCGCGCCGCCCGGACCTTCGTGCAGGGCCTCGCCACCGACGTGGCCATCGCCGCGCTGCCCGTGATCTACGACGCCGTCTCCGGGTGGGACGGCGCGTTCACCTCCGAGTATTGGACGGTGGTGGGCATCTCGGTAGTGAAGACCGTCGCCGTGGCCGCCGTCTCCTACTTCATGCGACTGCGCAGCACCCCGCCGGGCAACCGCCCCAACTGACCCCAACCGCGTGCCCCAATTAGGGGGTACCCCTTGGACCCGTTGCTGTTCCCTTCGGGAACGGTAACGAGACGGTCTGCTCATCCCCAGCAGCAGACCGCGCTAAGACGCCCCACCGCCTCCCCCCGGGAGGTTGGTGGGGCGTCTTTGTCGTTGTGGCGGCGGGGCCGCTCGTCACTTCGTCCAGGCGACAAACCGTTCGTGCAACTCAGCGGCCGACGTCTCTGGCATCTCCGTCAACGCCGCGTACAGCAGCGACGCCAGGTACATGGACAAGGAGATCCGGTTGTCGCCGTACGTCTCCGCGAGCAGCACCCGGGCCGGGTCGCACGGCCATTCCTTCTCGCACGCCGCGCAGTCCCACTCAGGCCGGCGCGGCAGGTGCTGGCCCTCCAAGCGGTCGTTGAGCGCCTTCACCGACCGCTCACCCAGCTCGACGCACACCGCCTGCACTGTGGTCGGTTCGTCGCCCATCATCGGTGCGTCCCTCCGTCGGTAGCAGAGGGGCGCCCGGTCATCGCCGACTCGGACGCCCCCCGCCTCTCGGCGGGCCGGCGGCAGCCGTCGCACACACCTTCGGGTTGGATGTGAACCGCCGCCGTCCCGGTGAGGGCTGGACGCCGGACGCCACGGGGGAACAACCGGTTGTCTGGCCCTCGCCATTGAGGTTGGTGGGTAGATCCACGACCCTCAAGGCATAGGCCGTACGACATGAAACGATCAGTGACGTCGGTAGTACGCTCCGTGCTAGTTCGTGTAGCCGACCAGGTCAGCCAGCGCGGCCAGGTTGTCCGTCATGGCCCGACGGCGGCCAACGTCGATCGTCTGCACAATGTCACGGGCGTACCGCTGGTGCCGCAGCCACGCTGGCGCGAGGTGGCCCAGCCCGGTCAGGATCGCCTCCGACTCAACGAACTGGCGCCGGGCGGCGTGCGCCCATGCCACGTCCAAGCGGTGACGCTGCCAGCTCGACCCGACTGGTGTCGGCCCCGGCGGCACTGCCTCGGCCAGCGTGAGTACCCGACCCGGGTCACCGGCCACCGCGGCGTTCTCCACCCGGGCCATCTGCACCCGATCCGCGTCGAACCCGCCGACCATGAGCAGGTGTTCCCCGCCCGGGTCGCGCTCCCCGATACGCACGGCTGCGGCGGCGGCTGCGTTGACCAGCTCGGCCGCCTCCTCCGGCTGGTTGTCGCGGGCCTTGGCGGCGGCGCCACCCATGAGCAGCCACCCCCACGCCGCGAGTTCGCCCGGCGTGGCGCGGGAGAAACGCGGCTCCACCTGGTCTGCGGTGGACGTTGCCAGTTCGGCGGCCTCAGCCAGCCGGCCCTGCCGCATCAGCAGCCAGCACAGGCCCTGGACGACGGTGGCCCCGACCACCTGATCCCCGGATCGTCGGGCGGCGGTGAGCGCATCCGTGAGTGCAGTCTGCGCAAGGTCCCCGGCCCGTAGCTGGATGAGCAGGTTCCCGGTCAGGTGAAGGGTGCGGGCGAGCAGGGCATACGCGGCGGGCTCGCCGTCGCTGTCGGCCAGGTCGACGGCAGCGCGCACGTCGAGTAGCAGCGGCGGCAGCGCGGTCAACGCGGTCGCGTAGTCGTTGCCCTGGTACGCCCGATCAACAGCGCGCAGCTTGGCCCGGAGTGTGTCAGCGGGTGGCGGGTCGCCGACTGGTGCGGTCAGCGCAACACCGGTCAGCCCACGCACGGGGGCGACCGCGCGGCGGATCTCTGCCAGGGACAGCGGCTGGTGGTCGGGTTCATCCCTGGCGGCGGCCTGCGACATGTCGCCAATCAGCGCGGATGTGTGCACGCCGAGGGCGCGGGCGAACGCGTGGAGGGTGCCCAGGCTGGGCGCCCCGGGCTTGTTCTGCTCCAGCTTGCGGACCGTTTCGACGCTCAACCCGGCGCGCTCGGCCAACTGTTCTTGGTTGAGCTTCGCGGCGCGGCGGAGTCGGGCGAGGTTGTCACCGGTGGTCGGGTTGCTCATGGCGGTGCCTGCTTTCGGGGTAGAGGACCCGATTGGCGGCACCGCCGGCCTCTACCCCGGCGGGCCGCCACCTGAAAGGCTACTGCGGGCTGACGCGACAGTCACGGATCGTGGAATCGACACCGTGGCCAGTCTGGCCCAATCACCCGGTACGCCGGCGGCGCTTCGCTGGCGCGATGAGACGGAGGTCCATGTGGACAGCCCGTACGAGCCCTTTGACCCGTTCGCCGAGGACCCCGAGGGCGACTTCATCGTCGACGACTACTTGAGGTCAAAGGGCTGGTCAGAGTTCTTCGGGATTGGCGGCGACAACGCCGTGATGAGTATCCACTCATGGACACGCACCGTGGATGACCAGCAAGAGTTCCTGCTCAGCGTCAACGACCTGGCCCAGGGCTCGCCCTTCCTGAAGGTGAGGAGCTTCCCCGACCTCATGGACCTTCTCGCCCGATGGTCGCCGGTCGTGCAGGCGGCCAACGTGGTCAGTCTCCTCGAAGACGTGAACACCCACTGGCTTAGCGGCGATGGCTTTATCGAGAGGATCGCAGCGAAGGCTTCGTATGGTGCCGAGATCGTGAGGCCGCAAATGCAGGCTGATCTGTCGCGGCGGCGAGAGCGCGCATCCGCTCAGCGTGAGATGTTGCGCCAGCAGCGGGCGCAGGCCAACTGAGGGCGACGGCGAGGAGACCGATGAGCAGGATGCAGTATCGCAACATCGACTTCCGGCCTGCGATGCAAGCCGGCTGGAGATCACTATGGATTGATCGTGACGGAAACTTGAAGTCCGATCCGATCGTAGGGTGGCTGCTCCAAGAGTTCGTGGAGTGCCACGACGACGGACATGTCGCCCCGGGCGCACCCCCTCCGGGTGACCGAGAACGCCGGGTCGTTGCCGCAATCCACGCCGAGGGGTTTGGCTCGACGGTTTTCGATCCGGATGACGAAATACCGGTGTGGCGGGTGCTAGGTCCTGATCAGGAGAACCCGTCGCCCGGAGAGATTGCCAACGAGTACGAGCGACGAAAGAACCTCCCGAAGTAGTGCCGGTTGAGGGGCACGCACGTCGTGGGTGCCCCTCAACCGGGTCGGCGGCACTTCGGGAAGTGGCCTTACCTCTGACTGCCGCCGGGCGAACCTGACCCGACGCCTGAGGAAGTGGCAGAAGAGCACGCCTTTCAGCAGAAGCGTCGGACCTGACTCGATCGCTGGATGCCCGAGCAGCGTGAATATGCGACAGTAGATGCATGATGCCCGCGAACGAGACTGACGCCCAGCGTTGGGCCCGCCGTGTCACCAGCGCCGTCGCCAGCGCCATCACGGGCGGGGCAGACCCGGAGTCCGTCCGCGCCGCGGTAGACGCCGGCATCCAGGAGGGGCAGCGGATCAACGACCTCCGCAACGGCACGCACGTTCCGGCCACCGAACCTACGAAGCCGTTCGTGCCGCAGCCCGGCAGTGCCGCCGAAAAACTCCTGCGGGCCGTCGGCAGCATCTGACCGACCCACGCAACGAGAGCAGCCCCGACCATCATCGGCCGGGGCTGCTCTCGCATGTTGAGGTCAGGCGACGTGCCCGTAACCGGCGCCGTCCTGCCGCGCCTCGCGCTTCTCGACCAGGGACTTGAGCACCTGGTGTGACCGCTGCGGTGACACCTCAATCCCCATCTCCATCAATCGCGAGTGGACCTGCGCGTTCGTCAGTAGGTCCGGGTAGGCGTCGCGCAACAGTGGAAGGATCGCGTCCCGGGTGCTCAGGGGTGCCCGCCGCGCCATGTGCTGCGGCGACAGAAGCGCCTCGGCCTCAGCCATCACGTCCGGCTCACCGTTGCCCGCCGGAGCTTGAGCGATGGCGGGCGCAGCCTTCGGCGTTTCCTCCACCAGGGTGCCGGTGCCCAACAGCAACCGCTCTGCGGCGCTGCCCGGCGGGGCGGCAGTGGGCCGTTCCGCGATCACCGTCACCGCGCGCTCGACCTCCGGCGCGTCCTCCCCGCGCATCTCCGCGAGGATCGCCGCCTGCCGGTCCCAGCGGCCCGAGTAGGCGCGACCGGCCTCCACATCCCGCATCACCGGCATGCGGGCAATGTCTCGGTGCTCAGTCGGGTCCCGGCCTTCCAACACATCCCGAACGGTCAGCCTCGCGGCGACCTGCTGCGCGCGGGCATCCAGCTTCGGCCGCAGGTGCGCGGTCGCGATGGCGTGCTGCTCCATGCCGTCGAGCAGCACGTTGACGGTGCGCGCCAACACGGGGATGTGGTCGGTGTCCGTCCGGTACACGTACGCCGAGCCCTTGTGCAGCAGGCGGGCGCGGCCGGGGTTGACGCCCAGGATGTAGCCGTACTCGTCTTCCTCATTCATGCGCAGGCACACCCGGATGCCGGCCACCGTCCGCAACCCCTTGTTCAGCAGATCACCGGTACCGCGCAGGACGCTCATCACGATCCGCAGCCCCTCGGCCCGGCCGATCTGGGCGGCCCGAGCGAACCCCTCATCCACGATGAGGGCGAGCAGTCCGGCGGCCTGCCGGAACTCGGCGCCCTCATCGGTGATGATCAGGATGGCGGGCATCTCCGCGTCGACCGGCAGGACGGTGCTGTTCGCGGCCCGCTTCCGCCGCGACGCCTCTTTGCTGGTCTTCCGATCCTTCGCGACAGCGCGGGCAACAGCCAGCATCACGGCCGCCTCGGCGGCGCTCTCCGCCAGCCAGTCGATGGTAGGAGTCTCAGCCTGGCCGAGCGCCCACGGCTTGATCCACGGCTCTGCCACACCACCGCCGTTGGGGTCCGCCACCCAGATCAGGGTGTCGGTGCAGCGGGCCAGCCGGAAGATGATCCGGTGCAGCAGCGTCGTCTTACCGGCGTTGGTGGTGCCGCCCACGACCATCGACTCTTCGCGCAGGCACACCGGCATCTGCTCACCGCGCGGGGTGAACGCCACATCGAACGGGTCATTGATCGACGCCGGGGTGGTGGGTTCGCTGACCATCCGGCCCTCACCGGCGAGGCAGTCCCGCAGCATCACGTCCAACACCACCTGGCCCTGGTGGTCACCGTCGAGGGCACGCACCACGCAGCCTTGCGGTAGCCGTCGCCCAGCGGCCAGCTTGTCGCACACCGCGGCGACGTCCTTCAACGTCATGTCCTCCGGCAGGTCCACCACCACCCGCTCACCGTCGCCGCGCCTCTCCCACGGGTCGACCGACCGGACCACCAACGCCTTCTTGGTGGTGCGCCGCAGCAGTCCCTCCCACGACTTCACCGACTCAGGACGGCGGTCGGACTGCTCGCCGTCCCCGCCGCCCTGCCACACGACAGGGGCACCGGAGGCGGAGGGGACGGCGTATTCCAGGGCGGCCAACAGCACCGCCGCGAACACCAACACCAGCCCCCGCCGCTCCGACCACCCCGAATGGGCGACCACCGCCGCCCACACGCAGGCACCCGCAACGGCGACAGCCCGGTGCGGCACCGCGAACGGACGGTCCGTGGCGAAGGTGACGATGACCGCGGCGGGTACACCCACCAGGGCGGCACCCAGCGGTGCCCACCACGACACCGGGGCGACCTCCGTGCGCAGGGCCATCGCCACCAACACCACCGCCAGCGTCCACGCCGGCACCCACGCCGCACCGCTACGAGCAACCCGCGACTTCATGGCTTTCTCCTTTCAGCTTGGTGTGTGCGGCCCGGTCAGGTGTCCAGCTCGGCGGCGCCCACGTCGGCGCGCTTCTCCTTGTGCCGGCCGCCACGCTCACCGGCCAGCCGCGCCTCGTCGACCTCGTGGTCGTTGCGGTACATGCTGCCCAGCGCCTCCGCGCGGGCCGCCAACTCGCGCAGCCGCCGGGGCACCTCCTCCGCCTCGATGGCCTTCAACGCCGCAGCGATCGACGCGGCCTCAGCCACGATGGCCGGGGACGCCGGCAGTTCCGTGTCGCCCTGGTTGGCGAGCTTCTGGACGCTGGACGCGAGGGCGGTCAGTAGTTCGTCGTTGACGGCGGCGGCCTTCGCCGCGTCCTCGATGGCCGGGCTGACCGTGGTCAGGTTGCGGCCCCACTTCTGAAGGCTCGCGTCGTCCTGGTGCTGAACCATGGTGTTCTCCTCTACTGGGGTGTTGCTGCTTCCGCCGTCCCGCTTGGGGTGCGGGCTCGGCTTACGCACCGGCTCGGTACCGGGCGTGTTCTTGGTGTCGGGCGCCTTCGCGGCATGCTTGCCGCCGTCCTTGACCGCACCCGGCTTGTCGGGCGTCTTCGCAGCGGGCTTCTTGCTGTCGCCGTCGACCTGGCTGCGGAAGCCGGCGAGTAGCCCTCGGCCGGTCTTCTTGAGGAACCCGTCGTGCTTCTTGCCGGCGGGCTTGGCGGGGGTGTGTGAGTTGGCGCCGCCGGTCGGCGAACCCTTCGGTTTGCCGCCGAGCAGACCCAGCAGTCCGCGCTTCTGCTTTGCCGACTGGTTGGCCGAGCCCTTCGGCGAGCGGGGTTGCCGGCCGCCGAACAGCGACTTCCATCCCGGCGTTTTGCCGGCACCGGCAGAGTGGGAGCGGTCCGACTTGCCGAGGCCGAGCCGGTCCAGCAGTCCCCGCTTTTTGCCGTTTGCCGGCCCGGCAGAACGGTCGGCAGACGACCCGGTAGACCGGCCGCCCTTACCGCCGTTTTTGCCGGGCCGGAGGCGGTCCAGCAGACCGGCAAAGCCGCCCCGTTTGCCGGCCGCGTTGGGCCGACCCGAGCCGTTGCCGACGCCACCCGACCGGGCGGTGCTCGAACGGGTTTGGCGGGACATCGCGCGGCCCGCCCGGTCGATGAGGCCACCGGCGGTGCGCTTCTTCCACGACACCACCGCGGCGGCGGCGAGCGCGATCACTGCGGCGTTGATGACGGCCGCCCACACCCAGCCGACCGCAGCCACCAACCCCACCTCGGCCAGCAGCACAACCAGCCCGGCCGTGACCAGAACCGGCGGCGACAGGACGGGGTTCGGCTTCTTCGCCTGGGTTGCCTGACGGCCCGCGCCGGTCGGCCGACCACTCTCGATGGTTACTTTCCGTGCACCGTCAAGGGCTTGATCAATCAAGGGGTTGACGCGTCGGGGAAACCCCCCCGTTGACGGCGCAGGGGCCGCCTGAGACGGCGCATCAAGGGGTTGATCCCCCTTGACCGTCAAGGGCTTGACGTTACTCATCGTGGTCTTCCTCCTCTTCTTCTCCGGCGTACGTGTCTTCGTCGTCCTCGCAGTGCGGGCAGGCCATCTCCCCGTGCACGCCCGGCCCGGCCTCGCAGTGGTCGCACCAGCCATCCGGGCTGAATCCGTCCGGCCCGGTGCACGGCACCCACTTCGAGCCCTTGCAGACGTCGCACCACAGGTAGCCGTTGCTGGTCCAACCCCAGGCCATGTCAGCCCGCCGCTTGGTCGGCGTCTTCGTTGATCGCCAGGACCGGGTGGCCGTCCGGAATCCTGTTCATCACGTTCTGAACGGTCTTCACGGACACACCCGCCAGCTCCGCCGTCCGCTCGCGCTTAGCTCCCGGCTCGAACCTGTAGGCCAGGAGAACGGCGGCCACACGCTCCGGCCGCACCCCCTCGATCTCTGGCGGATCCACCGGCAAAGCGGTCGGCAAACCAGCCGGCAAAGCGAGCGCCGTTTGCCGGTCCGCGCCATCGATAATCGCGGGCGATTGCCGGTCGGCAGACCCAGCGTTTGCCGACCGCTTCCGGGACTGCCGAGCCGGCACCTGCCGGCCGTCGTCTGCCGTCTTCCGACTCAGCCGTTCGTACGCCTGCCGGGCTCGCGCCAGTTCCTCGCCCTGCGCCTGATGTGCCGCGGTGACGGCGGCGGCGTGCTGCTCGGCGTTCGCCTTCTCGGTGATCGCCCGCTCGGCCAGCAGACGCGCCTCTTCCAACTGGCCGGCGGTCCGAGACGCAACATCGGATGCCTTGGCGGCCTCGGTGCGGGCGTCACGGGCGGACGCCTGCACCTCCTCCATGCGCTGCTGGTGCCGGGCGCCAATCGCCGCGATCTCCGACTTGAGCAGGGTGATCTGGGCGGTTGCCTTCTGGCGCTCGTCAGCCCGCGCTGCGGCTTCCTTCTCCCGCTCGGCGTCGGCGTCCGTCCGGGCAGCCTCTGCCGCCTTGGCCCGCTCGTCTGCCTCGACCCTCGCCCGCTGCTCCGCCCGGAAAAGGGACTCCACTTCCGCCGTCTTCCGCTCGGCTTCGTCCGCCCGGGTGTGCAACGCCGCGAGGTCATCGACCCGCTTGGCGACCTCCGCTTCCTTCTCCCGGATCACCGCGGAGATCTTCCGACCGAAGTACGCGGCGCCCTCCACGGCGGCGAACATCAGCAGCGGACCCCAGGTGTGGGAGATGATCCCGCCGACGTCCGGGCCGTCAGGGGTGTCCCACGCGTCGGACGTGTTCAGCGCCCACGTGGCGAACCCTGCAACCCAGCGGAGCGCGCCGACCCACCCGGAGCTGACGTTGTGCTGGGCGAGGATTGGCGTGGCCACCAGGCCAACAGCGAGCGCACCGTCGGCGGCGAGGCTGAGCATCCACGCCGTCGCCTTGGGGACATCGTGGTCGACCAGGTACCGGAACACGATCGGCGTCCCGTAGACCATGATCAGGGCGACGACCCCCCACGCGAGAGCGTTCACGATCTTCGCGGACCGGCGGAGCGCGTCCAGTTCAGCGGCGGCGTTCACAGCTCTGCTCCCTCCAGCACGGGGGCCATCAGCCGGCCCGCCACACGCGTTCGGTCATCATGTTCAGCGCATCGGCCAGCAGCGCCCCGTCGGCTAGGTCGAGCAGGATCAGCTCGGCCGGCTCGCGGTCGCCGATGCCGTCCCAGCACTCCAGCGAGATCCGCACCGGCTGAGCCGGGTGCTGCTGGAGCACCGCGTGCAGACCCTCACGGATGCGCACCGGCTCGGACCGGTGAAGCCCGTCGAGATGCAGGGACGGCACGCACCACTCCGGGTGCTCGGCCGGGGCGGTCATCGGGCGGCCCGGCGCGTGCGGGCAGCGGACACGAGCAGGCGGGCCAGGACGCGGATCAGCAGGCGAGCCTGGCGCAGCGTCATCAGGTGGTGAGCGGTCACCTCGTCGTCCGTGACCTGGAGCGCCAGCGCCGGCTGCGAACCGACGTGCTGCCACAGCTGAACCTCGAACAGGGCCTGCTCGTCGCCGGCCGGCGCGACCGGCACGAGCGCCGTGGCGTGAAACTCGCGGGCCTCGCAGCCCTGCCGGTCACACCACGACGGGTGCGCCGGTCGCGCCCCGCGCATCAGCGGGCGGCCCGAGCGGCACGGACACCGGCGAGCAGCGTGAGCGCCAGGCGCTCGGCCTCGTCGAGCGTCAGCTTCGCCCCGTACTCGTCGGTGTCACCGGTGGACAGGTAGACCGACGTCTCCTCGACGTCGGCGAGGATCGGCGAGTGGAACTCCTGGAGCTGCACGAACAACCGGCGACGCTCACCGATCGACGAACCATCGGCGACCTGGTCGTCGACCAGCGTCCGGCTGTGGGAGAACTCGTCCGAGGCGAACTCGTCGTCGAACGTGCAGTTCCCCGAGCACCAGGCGACCGAGCAGCGGACCAGCGGGCGACCCAGGAAGTTGGTCAGCCCCTCGACGCTCTCGGGGATGCGGACCAGTCGGGTTGCGCCCGTCACCCAGCAGAGCAGGTTGTGACGGGCGTCCAGCGCCTGGTCGACGGTGATACCCAGGTCGGCGGCAACCTCGTCGTACGTGGCGTGCTGGTCGGCCGCCAGCATGGCCTCGACGCTGCGACCGGCCACGAGCGACGCCGCGGCGGCGGGCTGGGTGTTCAGGTGGGCCAGCAGCGCCCGGCTGATCCGAGCCTCACTGGTGCCGAAGCACACCGCGAGCTGCTTGTCGCTCATCGGCTGCTCGGAGGTGCGGGCCAACTCCCACGCCCGGCGGCCCAGCGTCAGCAGCTCGTCGGCGGCGGGCACCGAGTCCCACAGGGCCCGGTCCTCTTCGCCGTCGAGCAGCTGCACCTCGGCGGTCCGCTGGGTCGGGATGTCGGCGCGACCGGCGTACGCCCGGTTCATCGGGAAGCCGTCGGTCGACGGCCGCTGGATCGCGGTCAGGTCGGTGGTGTCGGCGTCGATGAGACGGTTCGCCGCAGGGACCGAGGCAGATGCAATGATGGTCACGGGTCGACTCCTTCGCAGTCGATCAAGGGGCCGGGTTACAGGAGCGCCAACTCCTGCCGGCCCCGCTTTTGCTTCTCTACCGAAGGCCACCCTCAACAGATGTGCTAGTTGATGTTTGTGGCATCACGGGTCGGCGTACCAGGACCCGAGCTTTCTCGACGCGGTAAGACCTGCCGTCGCCCTGGTGCCGGTGGGCAGCGGTAACACCTACGGCCACCCGAACCCGGGGCTGCTCGCCCGACTGGGCAGGGGCGGCACCCGGGTGCTGCGCACCGACACGGACGGTGATGTGGCCGCGGTCCGTACGGGCGAGGGTCTCGCGGTAGCCCGGCGAGGAGTGCCGGCCGGAAGGGGGCAGTGAACCGCGCTGACCGTCCACTCGCTGATCGACTCGGGATCGCTGACCTCGGGGTGTCAACGGTGGTCCGACACCACGGCTTCGTTGATGCCGTGTGGATCACGAACGAGTCTCCGATTAATCGGGCGACTTGTTGACAAAAAGGGGAATTGACTTGGATGTCTGGATTTGCGCTGTGTGCGGGCTGCGCCGACCAAGCAGCGAATGAGCAGGCATGATCCCGACGCCGGCCGTGCGAATATGGGCGGCGTGACCGCCGCCGACCTCGCCCCCATTCTGCTCGTCCTCGGTGACGAGGAGTTGCTCGCCACGCGCGCGGTCACCGAAGCTGTCGCGAAGGTACGCGGCGTCGACCCCGAGGTGGACGTGCGCGAATACCAGGCGAGCGCGCTCACCGTCGGCGAGATCGCCGAGATGCTCAGCCCTTCGCTGTTCGGGGGGCGGCGGCTGCTGGTCCTGCGCTCCGGCCAGGACGCTCGCAAGGACCTGGTCGCCGCGCTCCTGGCGTACGCGAAGAATCCCGACCCGGACGTCCAACTCCTGGTGCTGCACCTGGGCGGCGCCAAGGGCAAGGCGTTCGCCGACGGGCTACGCGCGGCCGGCGCCACGGTGATCCCGGCGACCAAGCTCAAGGGGCACCGCGACCGGGTGGCCTTCGTCCGGGACGAGATCCGCCGAGCCGGCGGGAAGTGCACCGACGACGCCGCCGAGGCGCTCATCGCCGCGGTCGGCAACGACCTGCGCGAGCTGGCCGCCGCCTGCTCCCAACTGATCGCCGACACCGACGGGCGGATCAGCGCCGACGCGGTCGCCCGTTACTACCGGGGCCGGGTCGAGGTGACCGGCTTCACGGTGGCGGACGCCACCATGGTCGGTGACGTGCCGGGGGCACTGGAGGCGCTGCGCTGGGCCCTGCATGTCGGAGTCGACCCGGTGCCCATCGCCGACGCCCTGGCCGACGGGGTACGCACGGTCGCCCGGGTGGCGTCGGCCGGGCGGGGTAACGCGTACCAGCTCGCCAGCAGCCTCGGAATGCCCGCCTGGAAGATCGAACGCGCACAGCGGCAGGGGCGGGGCTGGACACCGGAGGGCCTGGTCCGAGCCATGCAGGTCGCCGCCGAGTGCAACGCGGCAGTCAAGGGGGGCTCCGACGACCGGGCGTACGCCCTGGAGCGTGCCGTCTTCTCGGTCGCGGCGGCCCGGCAGGGCAGCACCAGGTGACGGGTGCGAACCGCCCAGCGTGGGCCAGCATCGCAGTGGATGAGGAGCGGTACCGGCCGCTCTACGCCCGACTCCTCGGTCTGCGGTTCGTCAACCCCGGCGGAGTGCTGTGCTTCCTCTTCTTCGAGGGCGCCATCGCACTGGCGGTGCTGCTCGCCCTCGCCGAACTGGTCAGCTGGTGGGCGGTGCTGGTGTTGCCCGCCGTGGTAGCGGCCATGGTCAAGCTCAACGACATCGTGGCCGCGGTCGTGGTCCGGTCGGCGGCGCTCGTGCCGGAGCAGGAACGGGACCGGTTCCGCCGGCAGATGGAACCTGCGGTCGGGCGAGCCCAGGTGGAGTGGATCTCGCACAGTGTGACCGGGGTCGTTGTGGCGGTGGACGCGTCCACCCCGCGCACCGATGCGCCAAAGCGCCCACCAGCTCAGGCGCAGTAGAGCTGGGAGCGGCACGGCCGCCAGGAGCCAAAGATCTCAGGCCGGTGTTCGCGATGAGACACACGGAAGCCCCGGGCAGATGCCCGGGGCTTTCCGAATCAGTCTGACGGTGAAGTCGTCAGGCGGAGAGCGACACCACGCGCTTTGCGATCGCGGACTTGCGGTTCGCGGCCTGGTTGGAGTGGATCACGCCCTTGCTGACGGCCTTGTCCAGCTTGCGAGAGGCGTCCAGCATGAGCGCGGTGGCCTTCTCGACGTCACCGGCCTCGGCAGCCTCGTTGAACTTCCGGACGGCGGTCTTCAGCGACGACTTGACCGACTTGTTGCGCAGCCGGGCCTTCTCGTTCTGCCGGTTGCGCTTGATCTGGGACTTGATGTTCGCCACGCGACAGCCTCGTCTTGATAGCTCGGGTTGGTCAGCTTGTGCGCTGGATGACGAACATGCGTCACCGCTGCGCGAAGAGCCAGGTTACCAGGTCGCCCGGGACGAGCCAAAACGGCTCGGCCTTCGCGCGGACGGACCTGGCCCGTCGGGCACCAGATTACGCCCTCGGCCGTCAACGCGGCTCACCGCCAGCCCTGCCGGTGAGCCAGCCAGTCGAGGGACTGTTCGCCACTCCACCGCTGGTGGGCGGGCAGGTGCGGCGAGGCCGTCGGCGGCGCGGCCGCAGCGCCGGTGAGGTAGTAGCCGGCCAACGCGGCCAGGGTCGCGTCCAGTGCGTCCGGGGGCGCGCCGGCCGCCGCCGGGTGCGTGGCGAAGAGCCGGTCCGCGTCCAGGCCGCTGGCGTACGCGGTGAGCAGCAGCCCGGCCAGGTCGAACCAGGCCGGCCCGGAGCAGACCCAGGTCCAGTCGCAGAACCAGGCTCGGCCGTCCACGTCGATCAGCACGTTGTCGATCCGCAGGTCGCCGTGGATCAGGCCGGTCGCCCCGGCGGCGTACCGGGGGAGCAGGGACTCCAACTCCACCAGCTGGGGCAGCCGGTTCCGCAGCGGAGCGGGCAGCGGTGGCGCCGGCTCGCGACCGGCGGCGACCTCCTCCCACCAGAGGATGTCCGAGCGGGCCAGGTCGGCCAGGTGCGGCAGGCCGAGCGCGGTCAGTTCGACCGGCGGGTCGGCCAGGGCGGCGGCGACCCGCGCGTACCCGGCGAGGGTGGCGTCCAACTCGGCGGGCACCCAGGGCAGGTGCGGGGTGTGCCCGTCGACGGCGTCGGTGCACAGCACGAACCAGCCGGCCGCCGAGAGCGTCCACCGGCGGCGGGGCGCCGGCAGGTCGGCCGGCAGCCGGTCGAGGATCGCGGCCTCTCGGGCGTACCAGTCGACCAGATGCGGTTGCTCGGCGGCGGGTGCCGCCTTCACGAAGGCCCGGCCACCGTCGGCGGTGTCGAGCACCGCGGCGAAGCCGCGGGTGAAGCCCGCGCCCGCGACCCGGGCGGTGACGACCGGCGCGCCGAGGCGGTCGGCGACCGCGGCCCGCAGCGCCGCCGGCAGCGTCGGCCACGACGGGCGCAGCGCACTCGCGTGGTAGGGCACCGGCGGCAGCGAGGTTGGGGACACCACACCATGCTGCCCCGGGGTACGTGCGCGACGCACGGCGACACTGCCAGACTGCCAAGCCATGAGGACCGAGGACTTCTGGCAGCTGATCGACGACGCGCGGGCCGGCGGTGGGGGAGAACCCGGGCCGGTCGCCGCGCGGGCCGTCGCGCTGCTCGCCGCGCGCGATCCGGAGGACATCGTCGGGTACGCCCGGCACCAGACGCGGGTGCTGGCCGCCTCGCACAAGGCCGACCTGTGGGGCGCGGCGTACCTGATCAACGGTGGTGCCTCGGCCGACGGCTTCGAGCACTTCCGGGGCTGGCTGATGACCCAGGGACGGGCGGTCTTCGCCCGGGCGGTCACCGAACCGGACTCCCTTGCCGAATTGCCCCAGGTGCGGGCGGCCTCGCTCAGTGGCGAGGAGTTCTCCGCCGAGCAGATGCTGTCGGTGCCCTGGGACGCGTACCGGAAGGCCACCGCGACCGAGTTGCCGGCGGACCGCGACCCGGTGCGGACGCCGGACCTCAACGACTTCTGGGACTTCGACGACGAGGAGGAGGCGCGTCGTCGGTTGCCGCGACTCGCCGCGCTCTTCGTCGAGCCGCCGCTGGAGTGAGGGCCGCGAAGCGATCCGTCGCCCGCGCAGCGGGCGCACCCCGGCGGCGTGGGAACATAGAGGGGGTCGGCGGCGCGCCGGCCTGTTCACGTCAGCCGACCAGAACGGACCGCTGTGCCACCGAAGCTCGATCCCGGCGCGAATGCTCCTGGTTCCACCGACCCCGGTCGCATCCGGAACTTCGGCATCATCGCCCACATCGACCACGGAAAGTCGACCCTGGCCGACCGGATGCTGCAGCTCACCGGTGTGGTCGACCCCCGGCAGATGCGCGCCCAGTACCTGGACCGGATGGACATCGAGCGCGAGCGCGGCATCACGATCAAGAGCCAGGCCGTCCGCATGCCGTGGACCATCCGCGAGGGTGAGCGGGCCGGCGAGCACGCGGTGCTCAACATGATCGACACCCCGGGGCACGTCGACTTCACCTACGAGGTGTCCCGGTCGCTGGCCGCCTGTGAGGGCGCCGTGCTGCTTGTCGACGCGGCGCAGGGCATCGAGGCGCAGACCCTGGCCAACCTCTACCTGGCGCTGGAAAACGACCTGCGCATCATCCCGGTGCTCAACAAGATCGACCTGCCGGCCGCCCAGCCGGAGAAGTACGCCGAGGAGCTGGCTCACCTGATCGGCGGCGACCCCGCCGACTGCATCCGGGTCTCCGGCAAGACCGGCGAGGGCGTGCCGTACCTGCTCGACGAGATCGTCCGGCAGTTCGTCCCACCGGTCGGCGACGCCGAGGCGCCCGCCCGGGCGATGATCTTCGATTCGGTGTACGACGTCTACCGCGGCGTCGTCACGTACGTCCGGGTCATCGACGGCCGGATCAGCGCCCGGGACCGGATCAAGATGATGTCCACCGGCGCGGTGCACGAGCTGCTGGAGATCGGCGTCATCTCGCCCGAGATGGTCAAGGCCGAGGCGCTCGGCGTCGGCGAGGTCGGTTACCTGATCACCGGTGTGAAGGACGTCCGGCAGTCCCGGGTCGGTGACACGGTCACCATCAACAGCCGGCCGGCGGCCGAGGCACTGGGTGGCTACAAGGACCCGAAGCCGATGGTCTACTCCGGGCTCTACCCGATCGACGGGTCCGACTACCCCAACCTGCGTGAGGCACTGGACAAGCTCAAGCTCAACGACGCCGCCCTGGACTACGAGCCGGAGACCTCCGGCGCGCTCGGGTTCGGCTTCCGCTGCGGCTTCCTCGGCCTGCTCCACCTGGAGATCATCCGGGAGCGGCTGGAGCGCGAGTACAACCTCGACCTGATCTCCACCGCGCCCAACGTGGTGTACCGGGCGATCACCGACGACGGCGCCGAGATCGTGGTCACCAACCCCAGCGAGTACCCCAGTGGCAAGATCGCCGAGGTGTACGAGCCGGTCGTGCGGGCCACCGTGCTGACGCCCAACGACTACGTGGGCGCGGTGATGGAGCTCTGCCAGGGCCGCCGCGGCACCCTGCTGGGCATGGACTACCTGTCCGCCGACCGGGTGGAGCTGCGCTACACGCTGCCCCTCGCGGAGATCATCTACGACTTCTTCGACCAGTTGAAGAGCCGTACCAAGGGCTACGCCTCGCTGGACTACGAGCCCTCCGGCGAGCAGGCGTCCGACCTGGTGAAGGTGGACATCCTGCTGCACGGCGAGCCGGTGGACGCGTTCAGCGCCATCGTGCACAAGGACAAGGCGTACAACTACGGCGTCAGCATCGCCGCCAAGCTTCGTACGCTGATCCCGCGCCAGCAGTTCGAGGTGCCGATCCAGGCGGCCATCGGCAGCCGGGTCATCGCCCGGGAGACCATCCGGGCGATCCGCAAGGACGTGCTCGCCAAGTGCTACGGCGGTGACATCAGCCGTAAGCGCAAACTGCTGGAGAAGCAGAAGGAAGGCAAGAAGCGGATGAAGATGGTCGGCCGCGTCGAGGTGCCGCAGGAGGCCTTCATCGCCGCTCTCTCCTCCGACTCCGGCGACGGCAAGGCCGCCGGAAAGAAGTAGGTCGCGCTTCGTACGCGCCCGGGTGCCCTGTGCGCCCGGGCGCGTTCGTGTTCGGTGGCGTCCTCCGCTGCGGTGTGGGGGCCTGTCTCGTCTCTCCGGCCACGTTGGGAGTGCCGGTCCGGTTGCCTCCTCGGGGGTCTGGTGGTCGCCCCTCGGAGCGCCGGGTGCGGTGCCGTGACCGCCGGGGCAGAAATTTTTCTGGCCGTCGTCGTGGGGCACCCGGGTCGGCGACACCGGCTCCCACCTGTGTGGACGCGGCTCCACGCCAACCGACGCAGCTCCCGGACATAGACGACTGACGCTTTCCTTTGAGGTGAGTCGGTTTGGGCTTTCGACGGGTCGGGCAATTAGTGGTCACGACAGGAAGCACACCTTGTGTGTCGAACATTCTTTGAAGGAGGGTGGCCGTGGAGCTCACCGTGTGGGGCATCATCACTGCGATCGTTGTTGGTCTCATCGTCGGCGCGCTCGGCCGCCTGGTTGTTCCGGGCCGGCAGAACATGCCGATCTGGCTGCACCTGCTGATCGGTGTTGGCGCGGCCCTGCTGGGCACCGTTCTGGCGCGGGCCATCGGCATCGCAACCGAGACGAGCGGTATCGACTGGGCCGAGTTGCTGGTGCAGGTCGTGGTGGCCGCGATCGCGGTCGCGCTGGTGGCCGGTGTGGGTGGCCGCCGCCGCGTAACCCGGTAACACCAGCACCAACCCCCGTATTACGCAGCATCTCCGATGGGCGCCCGGCCAGCAGGCTGGGCGCCCATCGGCGTCTGCCGTTGTGGTGGTCGGTCGTCGGCTCCGTCGGCGTCTTGCTGTTGTGGTGGTCGGTCGTTGGGTCCGTCGGCGTCTTGCTGTTGTGGTGGTCGGTCGTCGCGCCGGTTCTGTTGTGGCCGGCCAAGAGTGGCGTCCGCCAAGCGTCGCCGGCACCTCGCCGGGCGTCCCTGGCGGGTCGGATCGCGGAGATCCACTCGGTTTCCGTGATGTCGCGGTGTCCTGGTGGCCGTGATGCCGCGGTTTCAATGATCTCGTGTTGATCTCTTGGTTCGGCGTGGCGGAGTCGTTCGTCTGTATCGCGTCAGGGGTGTTACGGCGCCTGGTGGCGGCGGAGATCCACTCGGTTTCCGTGATGTCGCGGTGTCCCGGCGGCCGTAATGCCGCGAGATCAAGCAAACCGAGTGGATCACGCGGCCTCGCGACGCCAGGCGCTGCGCGGCCGGTGGCTGTGGGGTCCGACCGGCCGCCCTATGTCCGGGCGGCAGGGGCCTGGCCTCGCTGCGGCCTGGTGGCCGGCGGGCCTGGTGGCCGGCGGCCTGGCGGCGCTGCGGCCCGGGCTGCGGGAGAGCCTGACGGCGCTGCGGGCTTGGCGGCCTGGCGGCCCGGCTCGTGTGGGGTGGCGGGGTGCGCGGTGGAACGTGTGCCTGTCGACCAAGTCGTGATCGTCTGGTGGGCTAAGTCGGTTTGGATTTTCGTTGGGTCGGGCAATTAGTGGTCACGACAGGAAGCGCACCTTGTGTGTCGAACATTCTTTGAAGGAGGGTGGCCGTGGAGCTCACCGTGTGGGGCATCATCACTGCGATCGTTGTTGGTCTCATCGTCGGCGCGCTCGGCCGCCTGGTTGTTCCGGGCCGGCAGAACATGCCGATCTGGCTGCACCTGCTGATCGGTGTTGGCGCGGCCCTGCTGGGCACCGTTCTGGCGCGGGCCATCGGCATCGCGACCGAGACGAGCGGTATCGACTGGGCCGAGTTGCTGGTGCAGGTCGTGGTGGCCGCGATCGCGGTCGCGCTGGTGGCCGGTGTGGGTGGCCGCCGCCGCGTCACCCGATAACGACCTCGCAACACCTGGCGCCACTGCGCCACCGTAGGACAGCGCGACTGAAGGAGCGCCCGGCCCAGAGCCGGGCGCTTTTTCGTGCCGTGTGCCCGACTTCAGCCCGATGTCAGAGCATCGGTGGTCGGGCCGCTGCGATACCGTCGCCTCGCTTCGATCAGTCCTGCCCACTGTCGTAAAGGAATTCTTCGTACTAGGGTGCGGCGGAGAAGGTTAGTTCCAGGCGGCGTGAGGGGAGAAGTGGCGTGAACAGGTGGAAGCGGTTGGCCCCGGTCACCGCCATGGTGGCCTCGGCCGCGATGGTGCTGACCGGCTGCGGGGGTTCCGGTGAGGACGCGGCCGACGACAGCAAGCTCACGGTCTGGATGATGGGCGAGGGCGGCGACGCGCAGAACGCCTTCCTCGATTCCGTCGAGACCGAGTTCCGCCAGAAGCACCCCGACACCGACGTGGTGGTGCAGTACATTCCCTGGCTCGAAGCGCCCAAGAAGTTCCAGGCCGCGCTCGCCGGTGGTGAGGGACCGGACATCACCGAGCTGGGCAACACCGAGACGCAGGGGTGGGCTGCCCAGGAGGCGCTCGCCGACGTCAGCGGTCGGATGGGCAGCTGGGCCGACGGCAAGGACCTGCTTCCCGACCTGGTGCGCAACGCCCAACTCGACGGCAAGCAGTACGGCGTGCCCTGGTACGCGGGTGTGCGCGCGATCTACTACCGCACCGACTGGTTCGCCGAGGCCGGCGTGCAGCCCCCGAAGACCTGGGACGACCTGGTCACCGTGGCCAAGGCCGTGCAGGCGAAGAAGAAGGGCACCTACGGCATCGCCCTGCCGGGCAACTCCGAGCTGCCGTTCTACTCCTTCCTCTGGGGCGCCGGCGGCGAGATCGCCAGCAACCAGGGCGGCACCTGGAAGTCCGGCTACACCACGCCGGAGGCGCAGCGGGCGGTCAAGTTCTGGACCGACCTGGTGACCGTGCACAAGGTGGCC
This sequence comes from Micromonospora sp. NPDC049204, assembly GCF_040647935.1. Taxonomy (NCBI): domain Bacteria; kingdom Bacillati; phylum Actinomycetota; class Actinomycetes; order Micromonosporales; family Micromonosporaceae; genus Micromonospora; species Micromonospora sp. NPDC049204. Next base: position 97,784 of record NZ_JBEZDC010000004.1, read on the forward strand.
CCGCCGGCGGCGGCGGGTTGGAACGAGATCGACGCGCGCACGCAGTTCGCCACCGGCAAGGCCGCGATGGCGTTCGCCGGCAGTTGGCAGCAGGGCGCCATCAAGAAGGACAACCCCGAGATCGAGAAGGTCTGGGGTACGTTCCCGATCCCCGGCCCGGACGGCAAGGCGGCGCCCGGGTTCGCCGGTGGTTCGGACGTGGCGATCTGGAAGGACAGCGAGCGGCAGGACCTGGCCTGGGACTACCTGACCGTGCTGCTGAACAAGAAGAACTCGCAGAGCTTCGCGAGCAGCCTCGGCTTCTTCCCGGTCTACAAGGATCTGGTCGCCAGTGACACGTACGCCAACGACAAGGTGATGGCGGCGTTCGCCACCACCATGCAGAACACCAAGCTCACGCCGCTCACCCCGAAGTGGGTGGAGGTCAGCCGTACCAAGACGGTGACGCAGGCGATGAACAGCTCGGTCATGAAGGGTCAGAAGACGGTCGAGAAGGCTACCGCCGACGCGGCCGGTGAGATGGAAGGCATTTTGAACAGCAAGTGAGCTCACAGACAAAACCCCCGGAGACGGCCGCCGCGCGGGAGACCCCCGCGCGGCGGCGTCGCCGGGTGGACCGCCTGCCCTACCTGCTGCTCCTGCCCGCACTGGTGATCATCGGGGTGCTGCTGCTCTGGCCGCTCGGCCAGGTGGTGGTGATGTCCTTCTACCGCCTGAACAGCGTCCGGCAGCTGCGCGGCGACCGGGAGTGGCCGTGGGTGGGGCTGGGCAACTACGCCGACATCCTGTCCGATCCGTTCTTCCTGACCGTGCTGCGCAACACGGTCCTGTTCGCCGCGGCGAACGTGCTGCTCACGATGGTCCTCGGCACGCTTGTCGGGCTGCTGCTCAACCGGCTCGGCCGCAAGATGGCGACCTTTGTGGCCAGTTGCGTGATGCTGGCCTGGGCCACGCCGGCGCTGACCGGCACCATCGTGTGGAAGTGGATCTTCGACGACACGAGCGGCCTCGTCACGTGGCTGTTCAACGCGCTGCCCGACGGGCTCTCCGACAGCCTGTTCGGTCGGAGCGACTGGACCGGCTACGGCTGGTTCAACTCACCGCTGCTCTTCTTCGCCATCCTCACCCTGGTGGTGGTCTGGCACTCGTTCCCGTTCATCGCGGTGAGCGTGCTCGCCGGTCTGAAGAGCGTGCCGAGCGAGCTGCACGAGGCGGCCCGGGTGGACGGCGCCAGCCCGTGGCGGGTCTTCTGGAAGATCACCTTCCCGCTGCTGCGGCCGGTCTTCGGGATCCTGATCGTGCTCTCCACCATCTGGGACTTCAAGGTGTTCACCCAGCAGTTCGTCCTGGCCGGCGGCACCCAGGACCGGCCGACGTTCATGCTCGCCATCTACTCGTACGCCGAAGCCTTCTCCCCGCCGCCGAAGTATGGACTCGGCGCGGCCGTCGCGGTGATCCTCACGCTGATCCTGCTCGTGGTGACCGGCTTCTACGTACGGATGGTGCTCAGGCAGGAGGACGAGTCGTGAAGAAGGTAGCCCTCAACGCCGCCGGGCTGCTTGTCGCGCTCTTCGCGGCGTTCCCGGTCTACTGGATGATCTCGACCTCGCTGAAGCCCAGCAACGAGATCTTCTCGGCCACCCCGCAACCGGTGCCGACCCACCCGACGCTGGCGCACTACCGGGAGATCCTGACCGGCAACCTGATCCCCGGCGTGAGCTTCTTCGACTTCTTCCTCAACAGCGCGCTCGTCGCCGTCTCCACGGTGGTGCTCAGTGGCCTGGTCGCGTTGCTGGCCGCGACCGCGGTGGCGCGGTTCCGCTTCAAGCTGCGGACCAGCTTCCTGATCATGCTGCTGGTGGTGCAGATGATTCCGCTGGAGGCGTTGGTCATCCCGCTGTTCCTGATGATCCAACGGCTGGGGCTCTACAACACCCTGCCCAGCCTGATCCTCACGTACCTCGGTTTCTCGCTGCCGTTCGCGGTCTGGATGCTGCGCGGCTTCGTCGCCGCGGTGCCCAAGGAACTGGAGGAGGCGGCGGCCATCGACGGGGCGAGCCGGGCCCAGATGTTCCGGCGGATCCTCTTCCCACTTGTCGCACCCGGCCTGGTGGCCACCAGCATCTTCTCCTTCATCACGGCGTGGAACGAGCTGATCTTCGCGTTGACGTTCATCAACGACCAGGGGAGCTACACGCTGCCGGTGGCGATGACGTTCTTCTTCGGCCGCGACGACACCAACTGGGGTCCGGTGATGGCCGCGTCCACCCTGTTCACCCTGCCGGTCATCATCTTCTTCCTGCTGGTGCAGCGGCGGATGGTCTCCGGTCTGGTGGCCGGCGCCGTCAAGGGCTGACCGGCCGGAAACGCCGCCCGGCGGTCAGTCGGGCGGCGACTTCGGCAGTCGCTCCATCCGGTTCCATCCGGACCAGCCGCGCTCGCGCATCAGCTCCCGCAGCCGCCGCACACGCGGGTCGGACTCGACGGCGAGCGCGTCGATCAGGTCGTGCGGGAGATCGTCGTCGGCGTCCTCTCGGGGAATGACCTCGCTGGCGGCGTACGCCTGCTCTGCTAGGCAGGCCATGATGTCGGCGGCCTCCGCCAGCCGCGGGTCGTCCTCCTCGTCACCGTCGAAGATCTCCGAGAGCACCCGATAAAGTCGGACGACCTGCGGATCATCGAGGTGGGCGATCTTGCCGGGCATCCACTCGACGATGCGGTCGGGCCAGCGCGCCGCGACCAGGATCCACCCGTCCCGTTCGGCCTCCACCATCCGCTGGGACGCCCCGATGCCCCGGAGCCGGTCGAGATAGGCCGCGACCTCCGGTGGGAGCGCCAGGCTGTCCCCGGCGGTGAGCTGCGCGATGTGTCTGCGGCTGCTCTCCAGCCGTTGGATCTCGTCGCGCAGGTGGTTGTCGATGGTCCGGATCGCTTCGGCGAAGGCCGAGGCGTCGGCTTCGAGCATCCGACTGATCTGCGACAGTGGCACGCCGGCGTCGGCGAGAGTGCGGATCTTGATGAGCGACACGACTGCCGTTGCGCCGTACCGCCGGTAGCCCGAAGCGTCCCGCTCCGGCTCGGGCAGGAGCCCGATCTGGTGATAGTGCCGCACCGCCCGCACCGTGACGCCGGCGTACGCCGCGAGTTGGCCGATCGTCAGCATGCCCTGATCCTGCCCCCCAGTTCGAACAGCTCCCCCGTTCAGGAGATCCTGCGACGGTAGGTGACGTTGGCGAACAGGTAGGCGAGAACGAGGATGCCGGCGCACCAGGCGAGAGCGATCCAGATATCGGCGCCGACTGGCTGTTGGGTGAACAGGTCCCGGATCGCGTTGACGATGGAGGTCACCGGCTGGTGCTCGGCGAATGCGCGTACCGGGCCGGGCATGGACTCGGTGGGCACGAAGGCCGAGCTGACGAACGGCAGGAAGATGAGCGGGTAGGAGAACGCGCTCGCGCCGTCCAGCGTCTTCGCGCTGAGGCCGGGGATCACGGCGATCCAGGTCAGTGCCAGGGTGAACAGGACGAGGATGCCGGCGACCGCGAGCCAGCCAGACACGCCCGCCCCCGTACGGAAGCCCATGATCAGGGCGACGCCGATGACGACGACGATCGAGATCAGGTTGGCGACCAGCGAGGTCAGGACGTGTGCCCACAGCACGGCGGAGCGGGCGATCGGCATGGACTGGAACCGTTCGAAGATGCCGCCCTTCAGGTCCAGGAAGAGCCGGAAGGCGGTGTAGGAGATGCCCGAGGCGATCGTGATGATCAGGATGCCGGGCAGCAGGTAGTTGACGTAGGAGTCGGACCCGGTCTCGATCGCGCCGCCGAAGACGTAGACGAACAGCAGCATGAAGGCGATCGGCATGATCGCGGTGGTGATGATGGTGTCCGGGCTGCGGGCGATGTGGCGCAGCGAGCGACCCAGGAGAACGGCGGTGTCGCCGACGAAATGCCTGTTCATCGTTGTTCCTTGCTCGTGCGGGTGCCGACGACGGTGAGGAAGACGTCCTCGAGGCTCGGCTGCTTCTCGACGTACTCGATCTTCGCGGGTGGGAGGAGCTGCTTGAGCTCGTCGAGGGTGCCGTTCACGATGATCCGGCCCTCGTGCAGGATCGCGATCCGGTCGGCGAGATGCTCCGCCTCGTCGAGGTACTGGGTGGTGAGCAGTACTGTCGTACCTCCCTTGGCGAGTTCCTTGACGGCCTGCCACACCTCGATGCGCGCCTCCGGGTCCAGCCCGGTTGTCGGCTCGTCAAGGAAGATCACCGGTGGGTTCCCGATGAGACTCATCGCGATGTCCAGCCGGCGGCGCATACCCCCGGAGTACGTAGCCACCCTCCGGGTGCCCGCCTCGGTCAGCGAGAAGCGCCTCAGCAGGTCATCCGCGACTGTGCCCGGCTCCGGGCGGTGCCTGAGCCGGGCGACCAGGACGAGGTTCTCCCGCCCGGTGAGGACCTCGTCGACCGCCGCGAACTGCCCGGTGAGACTGATCGACTCGCGCACCTCGGCGGCCTGTGCCGCGACGTCGAAGCCGTTGACCCGGGCGGTCCCCGCGTCGGCCCTGAGTAGCGTGGACAGGATCTTCACCACAGTGGTCTTGCCCGCTCCGTTGGAGCCGAGCAGGGCGAAGATGGAGCCGCGCGCCACGTCGATGTCCACACCGCGCAGCACCTTCAGATGCTTGAACGACTTCTCCAGGCCCCGCACGTGTAGCACGGGCGGCTCGACCTGAGCGGTTGTTGGAGGGATGCTCATGGCAGCCAGCATGGAGGGTTGACGCAGCGTCAAGGTCAAGCCAGCAACGCGAATTCACCTAGGCTGACGGTCATGACGGGCAGGGTGGCAGCGATGAACCTCGGCATCGTGACCGAGGCGCAGTGGGCCGGCGACGCGAGCGGTCGCAGCGGCATCGACAAGCGGCCGGTGGACGGCCCGGTGCTGATCCGCGCCGACGGGGTGGTCGGTGACTTCATCGGCGAGCGAGCCCATCACGGTGGTCCTGACCAGGCGGTCTACGCCTACGCGGAGGAGGACGCCGCCTGGTGGGCGGCCGAGTTGGGCCGCGACATACGGCCCGGTGGTTTCGGGGAGAACCTGTCCACCTACGCGATCGACGTGACCGGCGCGGTGATCGGCGAGCAGTGGCAGGTCGGTTCCGCCCTGCTCCAGGTCACCAAGCCGCGGACGCCCTGCACGACCTTCGCGGGGTTCTGGGGCGTACCGGATCTGATCAAGCGGTTCACCGCGCGGGCGATGCCCGGCGCCTACCTGCGGGTGCTGCGCGAGGGCGAGGTCGGGCCGGGTGACCCGGTCGAGGTGGTGGAGCGGCCCGCGCACGGTGTGACGATCGGCGAGGTGTTCCGGGCCACCAGCCTGGAGCCGGAGCTGCTGCCCCGGCTGCTCGAAGCGGAGGACCTGCCGGAACCGATCCGGGAGAAGGTCCGCCGCCGCCTCGCCTCCCGCGGCTGAACGCGGGGTCCCGACCACGCGCGACAGTCCGCTCCGGGCTGGCTGGCCGCCGGCGAGAACCTGGGGACGGGGCCGACGGTTGCCCGTATTGTCCCTACCGGGGGCGTGCTGCGGGGGGCCGGGTGGAGCGCGATGTCGACGGCGACGGACAGCGATGCCACGGCGGCGTCACCCCCCGATCCGGGCCTGGAGCGTCCGGCCTTCCTGGAACTCTTCTTCGACCTCGTCTACATCTTCGCGCTTGTCACCCTGGCGACCGTACTGGCCGACAACCTCAGCTGGACCGGCCTCGCCGAGACGGTGGTGCTGCTGCTCGCGTTCACGATGATCTGGGCGCTGACCGTCTGGGGGGCGGACAGCATCGACCTGACCCGCCCGTCCGGGCAGGGACAGGTCATCTGGGTGGCGTCGGCCAGTCTGCTGTTGGCCGCGCTCGCGGCCGACGCGTACGGCGATCGTGGGCTGCTCTTCGGGACCACGTACGTGGTGATCCACCTCAGCTCCGCGGCCTACTACGTCGTGGTCATCTCGATCAGGAGACCGCCGCGTCGCAGCATCCGGATCCAGCTCTGGGAGAGCGTCGCCGGCGTCGGCTGGATCGGTGGGGCGCTCGTCGGCGGTTCGGGGCAGTTGGCGATCTGGGCGCTCGCTGTCGTCGTCGAGTATGCCGCAGCCGTGTTCGGCTGGCCGGTGCCCCGGATCGGTCGGTCCCGAGCACGTGACTGGCGGCTGGTCGGTGCCCGGGTGGCGGAGCGGTACCGGCAGTTCGTCATCGTCGCGCTCGGTGTCTCGATCTTCGTCACCGGCACGACCTTCAGCGCGAGCGAGTACACGCTGGAGCGTGGCTGGGCGCTGCTCGTCGTGTTCGCCACCGTCGTGTTGATGTGGCGGATCTACATCTACCGTGCCGGTGAGCTGCTGACCGACGCGATCGCCCGATCGACGAACCCGGCGCTGCTCACCCAGTCCGCGGCGGCAACCCACCTGGTCATGGTGGCCGGAATCGTCGGCGCGGCGGTCACCAGCCACCTCGTGGTGAGCCGCCCGCTGGGCGAGACCCCGCCCTCCTGGGCGGCGGTCATCCTTGGCAGCCCCGCGTTGTATCTGGTCGGCCGGGGCGTCCTCGACTTCACCGTCTTCGGACGGATCTCCCGGTCCCGGCTGGCCGGTGTGGTGCTGCTGGCGTGCCTGGCACCGACCACACCCCTGTTGCCGCCGGTCACGGTCGCGCTGCTCGCCATGACGGTGCTGCTCCTGATCGCCGCGGCGAACCTGGTGAGTACCCGCCGGCACGCGCGGGCGCCGGCACCGCCGATGCTGGGGTGACCAGGCCGCGCCGCGTCATGGCGCGGCGGCCCGGACCGGATGGTGTCGCGCGGCCAGCCCCTCCCCGATCAGGGTGAGCAGCAGCACCAGGTTCGCCAGCACCAGGGCGGCCAGGGGCGGGAGCAGGAGTGTGGCGGGGCCCAGCAGGGCGCACAGCACCCCGATCGCCAGCACCCGGGACCAGAGGGTCCGGCCGGTCACCACGGCGTCGAACAGCACGGTTCCGAGCAGGAACAGGGCCGGTCCGCCGAGGATGGTGGCCATCAACCCGACCGGCGCGGAACCGAACGGCCGATCAATGACCAGCGAGGTGCCGGTCGACACCAACACCACCCCGGCCACCATCACCAGGTGGCTGTACGAGGTGGAGGTGCCGGGGCGGACCCGCTCCACGGTCGCGACGCTGGGTGGGGCCAGGATCCGCTGGACCCGCTGGAAGTAGAGCTGGAACAGCAGGACCGCGCTGACGAACGCGACCGCGCAGGTGGCCACCCGGCCGGCCGTGAACCCGCTGTCGGCCAGCCCCATGCCGGTGCTCAGGATCAACTCGCCGAGCGCGACGATGAAGATCGCCCGGTGCCGCTCGGTGAGGTGCATGCCGGTGAAGATCTGGCTGGCGAGTTCGGTACGCCCCAGCCTCGGCGTCGGCCAGCCGAACCGCGCCGAGCCGAGGTCGACCACCACCGCGAGCGACCAGAGCACCAGTCGAGCCGTCTCGTCCACGAACACGCCGGCCACCCACGGCGCCACGGTGATGCCGAACCAGAAGAACACCCGGATGCTCCGAGCCTGGATCGGGCGGTCCACCCGGGTGCCGGGGATCAGGACGGCGTCCCGGACCAGGTGGATGCCGAAGTACGCGGCGACGAACAGCCATCCGTACCGGCCGAAGGCGTACGGCGTGGCGATGGCCATCAGCAGGGTGCCGAGCATGACCAGCAGGGCGGTCGCCTGGATGATCGGCAGCCGAGGGTTGAACAGGTCGGTGAGCCACGCGGTCAGCACCCAGACCCACCAGGCGGCCAGCAGCAGAACGGCCGTCTGTAGCGCACCCCGGACGGTGAGGTCGGCGGCCAGGCTGGCGGCGAGCCGGGAGAACATGAAGATGTAGACCAGGTCGAAGAAGAGTTCCAGGAAGGTCGGGTACGCCTGCTCGCCCCGGCGGCGGAGGATCCGGGGAAGCGGAGCGGACGTCACTGCGACTGCCTCCTGTGCCACCCCGCGCCCTCCGGCGGGGGCGCCCCGACCTGCGCACCCGCCACGCTACCGACAGTGCGGTCTCCGGTGGTCGGAACGGGCTCGGTCCGAGCGGTCGGGTCCCCGCGGACACGAAACGGCCCTCTGCCGTGGTGCAGCGGTGGCAGAGGGCCGTTCTACGAGCAGCGGGTCAGCGGAGCCAGGGGATGTTGCGGTCGAGCAGACCGCGCTCCTTGAGCTCCTTGCGCAGCGGGATCTCGTCGTCGACGTACCCGTCCCAGTTGATGCCCCAGTAGTTGGCGGTGTGGGTGCCCTCACCGATCAGCTGGCGCTGCACGGGGGTGCGGTTGCGGTACCACTCGCCGTTCACGTCGGGGTGCAGCTCGTCCAGCGGACGGATCCACCGGTAGGTGTAGCCGACGAAGAGCATCTTGCGGGTGATGGTCGACAGGTTCGTCGAGCGCGAGTGCCACTGCCGGCGGTCGAAGATGAAGGCGTCGCCCGGGTTGGCGGTGATCTCCACCGTGCCCTCCGGGTCGGGGTTCTGGACGGTGAGGTCCGCCGGCCGGGGCAGCGAGTTCTTCAGGTGGCTGCCCGGGATGACCTTGGTGGCGCCGCGGCCGGTCTCGGAGAGGTCCGACAGCACGTACGCGACCTTCAGCGAGAACATCGGCCGGGGCAGGTTCGGGTCCATCGTCTCCGGGTCGGAGTTCTGCCGGTACCCGTCCTGGTGCCAACCCCAGTACGGCTTCTCCGGCTCGGCGGCCGGCGGGGTGACGTCCAGGTGGTTGTGGTGGGTGTAGATGTTCCAGCCGGCCAGCCCCCACATGTACGGGAAGGCGACCGGGTGGGTGAGCAGCTCGCCGAAGAGCTCGTCGCGCTCCAGGAACCCCAGCAGGTGCAGGGTGCCGTCCTTCTTGGTGGTGCCCTTGGCCTGCTCCTCCGCGTAGACGCGGTCGACAGCCGCCTCCAGCGCCGCCCGGTGGTCCTCCGTCAGGACGTTGCGCAGCAGGAGGAAGCCCTGCTCGTGGAACTCCTTGCGGTCAGTGTCGCTGATCGGTTCGTAACCGGTCCGGTCGCCGTAATCGAACACCGCGTCGTACCCCTCCCCATGAGGTGAAACCTTTTCTGGCACAGGCCGCCGATCGTAACGCGGTGGCCAAGGCCTCGGGGAGGGCGTGTTGCGTGTGGGGGACCCAGCCGGAACCCCCCGCAGCGGGAGGGCTGCGCACAGTGAGATCTTTGTGATCGAGAGACGTTCTTGTGGCTCTTTGTCCGATTGTGCGGTGACTGCCGGTTAAGAGATCCGGGGCCGGTCAGCCCTCGTCGAACACCTCGGCCACCACCCGGCCGGCGGAGTTCTGCTGTCCGTCCACCCGACCCCAGGTGCCGCCCCGGGCGGTCCACTCCAGGTCGCCGAAGCGGACCCGCTTCACCCCGTGGTCCTGGGCGTGCGAGACCAGCCAGTGCGCGTACCGCCAGCCATCGCGCTGATCACCCGGAGTCACCGTCAGGCCGGTCGGGTCGTTCGGGTCGAGACCCTTCAACCCCCAGTCCAGTACGAGGTTGCGGGTGAGCTGGGTGGCCGCCGCCGCCCCGTGCATCACCGGGGTACGCCCCACCGTGCAGGCGACCGCGCCGGTGGCGTCGCCCATCAGTGCGCGGCTGAGCACCTCGGAGTCGTCGGCCCACTTCTGGTAGGCCTCCGGGAAGGCCGAGCGCTGCACCCGCTGGGCGGCGTCGGTGACCCGCATCTTCTCCCAGCCGCGGACCTTCTTGAGCGCCGCGTAGAACCGGTTGGCCGCGTAGCGCGGGTCGCGGATCTGCGCCGGGGTGCCCCAGCCCTGGCTCGGTCGCTGCTGGAAGAGGCCGACCGAGTCGCGGTCGCCGTCGGCGAGGTTGCGCAGCCCGGACTCCTGGTACGCCGTGGCCAGCGCGACCACGACGGCCCGCTCGGGCATGCCGCGCTGGGCGCCGATCGCCGCGATGGTGGCCGCGTTGGCCATCTGGTCGGCGTCCAGGGCGACCCGGCCGTCGGCCTGCACGGTGCACTTGCGTGCCGACAGCGGCAGCTGCAGACCGCCCCCGACCTGCCGTACGACGAGCCAGATCGCGATCACGGCGACGAGGATGAGGACCACTCCACCCGCAACGGCTGCCCGAGTTCGCACCCACACCCCCAGATCGACAAGTCTGCCAAGCGTACGTCCCCGTCGCGCCGAACGGACCGTCCGAGCGGGTTCGAGGCCGGCTCGGCGGCTCCGTCCCGGTTCGGGGTCGGCTCCACCGACGCGTTCCGATCGAGCACATTCCCGCTGCGGGCGCGGTCTCACCTGCCCGGATGGCTCTCCCGCCCACCCTGACTCAACGACAATCCAAGCGTGTGGTGCCGGTTGTCGCTGGCCAGGTGGCGGGCACCCGGCGTCTCGGCCGCCGGCTTGTCGCGCGCGTCACCGCCTCGACCGGGCAGGGAAGTGGTTGACCGGTCAAGGAGTTACTACGGTTGACATGTCAATCGCTGGCCCGTCCGGTGGTACGCGATGCGACCGAGCCGGGTCACGGAGCAAGGAGGAGTTCCATGGGAACGCTCGACGGCAAGGCTGTGCTCGTCACCGGCACCGGCGGCGGTCTGGGACGCGTCTCCGCGCAGATCTTCGCGCGGGAAGGCGCGAAGGTCGTCGGAGCCGACATCCAGGTCGCCGGCAACGACGAGACGGTCGAACTCGTCCGCGCCGCCGGCGGTGAGATGACCGGCATCGCGCCGGTCGACCTCAGCGACCCGGAACAGGTGCGAACGTTCGTCGAGGAGGCCGCCGCGGTCTACGGCGGGCTGGACGTGGTCTACAACAACGCGGCCGCGCTCCGCTTCGGCCCGATGCCGGACTTCTCCGTCGAGGACTGGCGGTACACCATCACCGGCGAACTGGACATTCCGTACTTCGTGTCGAAGTTCGCCTGGCCGCACCTGGTCCAGCGGGGCGGCGGCGTCATCATCAACGCCGCCTCCATGGCCGGCCTGATCGCCGGTCACGTCCCCCCGATGGTGGGTCACACCGCCGCCAACGCCGGCGTCATCGGCCTGACCCGACAGCTCGCGCTCGAAGGCGCGCCGCACGGGATCCGCGCGGTGGCGGTCAGCCCCGGGCCGATCATCAGCCCGGCGAGTGAACGCGACCTGGGTGACAACCAGGCGGCGCGAGACGCGATCACCGGCAAGACGCTGCTCAAGCGGTTCGCCCAACCCGAGGAGGTCGCCGAACTCGTGGTGTTCCTGGCCTCCGACCGGGCGTCTTACATCACCGGGGCGAACTACCCGGTCGACGGCGGCGCGACCGCCTGGTGACCCCACCGGACGAGCCCTTTGCTCTGCTCCAACGGACGCAACACTCAGACGCCGTAAGTGGTGCGCCGGTTGAAGCAGAGCAAAGGGCGCGCGGACAACCATGCCTACCCGGCGTGCTCGCCGGAGCCCTCGTCCAGAGCGGCCACCCATCGAGCCAATCTCTTCTCCCGGAAGGCCGTGACCCCTTCGCGTCCCTCGTCGGACAGGAAGTACCCGGTCGACAGGGCGGACAGCCGGGCCAGCTCGCCACGCAGCTCGGCGGTGCTCGGCCGGCGCAGCAGCTCCTTCGCGCCGGCCAACGCGCCCGGTGCGCCACGCACCAGCGAGTCGCAGTACCGCCGCACCGCGTCGTCCAGGCCGTCCGCCGGCACGCTGGCCGTGACCAGTCCGATCTCGGCGGCCCGCCGGCCGTCAAAGGTGTCTCCGGTCAGATACAGCTCGGCGGCGGCCCGGGCCTGCAGCCGAGGCAGTACGGTCGCCGAGATCACCGCCGGGATCACCCCGATCCGCACCTCGGTGAACGCGAACGTCGCCTCGTCGGCGCAGACCGCCAGGTCGGCGGCGGCGATCAGGCCCAGCCCACCGGCTCGCGCCGGCCCGCCCACCCGGGCCAGCACCGGCTTCGGGCACTCCCAGAGCGCCGCGAGCACGTCGCCCAGCATCCCGGCGGGCACCGTCCCACTGGCGTACGCCGCGGCGGTCTCCTTCAGATCCGCGCCCGAGCAGAAGACCGGGCCGGTGTGGTCCAGCACGATCACCCGGACCGTCTCGTCGGCGACCGCGTCGCCCAGCCCGGCCAGCAACTGGGTCATCAGGGCGGTGGACAGCGCGTTGCGGTTGCGCGGGCTGTCCAGGGTGAGGGTGGTCACCCCACGGGCCGTGGCGACCCGCACGAGGACGTCGGGAGAGGTCATGCCGGGCACACTAGTGGCCATGCCCGGCGTCCTTCCAGATGGTGAGACCGTCCCCGTCGACGGATCGCTGCCCGCCACCGCCACCACGGCGGTCGGCGCGCGCGGCTTCGGCGTCTACGTGCACGTGCCGTTCTGCGCCAGCCGCTGCGGCTACTGCGACTTCAACACCTACACGGCGTCCGAGCTGGGTGGCGGTGCCAGCCGCGAGGGGTACGCCGACACCGTCCTGGCCGAGCTGGCGCTCGCCGCCCGGGTGCTCGGCGACAACCCGCCGCCCCGGGTCGACACCGTCTTCGTGGGCGGCGGCACACCCACCCTGCTCCCCGCCGACGACCTGGCCCGCATCCTCGACGGCATCGACCGCACCTGGGGGCTGGCCGCCGACGTCGAGGTGACCACCGAGGCCAACCCGGAGTCGGTGACCCCGGAATCGTTGAAGCTGCTGCGGTCCGCCGGCTACACCCGGATCTCGCTGGGCATGCAGTCCGCCTCCCCGGGGGTGCTGGCGATCCTGGACCGCAGACACAGCGCCGGCCGCGCCACCGCCGCCGCCCTGGAGGCCCGCGACGCCGGATTCGAGCACGTCAACCTGGACCTGATCTACGGGACCCCGGGGGAGCGGCCCGAGGACTTCGCCGCCTCACTGGAGCAGGTCGTGGCCGCCGGAGTGGACCACGTCAGCGCGTACGCCCTGATCGTCGAGGACGGCACCCGGCTCGCGGCCCGGATGCGGCGCGGCGAGCTGGCGTACCCCAGTGACGACGTGGCCGCGGACCGCTACCTGGCCGCGGAGGCCGCGCTCGACGCGGCCGGGCTCTCCTGGTACGAGGTCTCCAACTGGGCGCGCACCGACGACGCCCGGTGCCGGCACAACCTGCTCTACTGGACCGGCGCGGACTGGTGGGGGCTGGGGCCGGGGGCGCACAGCCACGTCGGCGGGGTGCGCTGGTGGAACGTCAAACACCCCACGGCGTACGCCCAGCGGCTGGCTGCGGGCACGTCTCCCGGCCTGGCCCGGGAGGTGCTCACGGCCGACGAGGCGCACATGGAGGACGTGATGCTCCGGCTGCGGCTCGCCAGCGGCCTGCCGCTGGCGGTGCTCGACGCCACCGGGCGGGCCGGCGCCGAGCGGGCGCTGGCCGGCGGCCTGCTGGCCGCCGACGAGTACAAGGCCGGTCGGGCGGTGCTCACCCTGCGCGGGCGGCTGCTCGCCGACGCGGTCGTGCGCGACCTGCTGCCCTGAGCCAGCCCCGCCGCCCCGGACCGGGGCAGCGGGGCACCGACCGGCCGGGGGAGCGGCCGGAGCGGGTCACTTGATGAAGCTGGCCGAGAGCGGGTAGCGGTAGAGCTGGCCCTCGTTGGCCTTGATGCCGGCGATGATGCCGAACACAGCGCCGAGAATGATGGCCGCCCCGACCCCGATGAAGCCGATCAGGATGCAGGACAGCACCCAGCCGACCAGGCCGACGACCGACCAGATGAGCTGGAAGTTCAGCGCCGCCGCGGCGTGCGACCGCACCGTCGGGGACTGGTTTCCCCGGGCCAGCAGCGCCACCAGCGGCGCGATCCAGCCCAGCACCCCGCCGCTGAGGATCATCCCGGCGGCACCGCCGAAGTGCGCGACGAGCGCCCAGGTCTTGTCCTCGTTGCTGGCGAAACCGCCACCGGGGCCGCCGTAGGCGCCGCCGGTCGGATATCCGCCACCGGGCGGCGGGTAACCGCCGGCCGGCGGATAGCCTCCGGGCGGCGGGTAGCCACCAGCCGGGGGGTAGCCGCCCGACGACGGTTGGTCACCGGTGGGCGGCGGATAGCCACCGGCCGGGGGATAGCCGCCCGGGCCAGGCGCCCCGGACAGTGGTGCGGTGGGTGGCTCAGCCGACGGGTACGAGCTGGGAGAGGTCGGCTCCGGCGGGTAGTTGCCGGGGTCACCCGCGCCGGGAGGGCGAGGAGGTTCAGTCATGGGTGTCACGGTAGGGGTCCGTGGCAACGCCGCACCAGTGGGCGGCCGTTGATCATCGCGCTGGCGGGTACGCCGACGTAGACTGGCACTCGTTACAGTCGAGTGCCAGGGCGGCCCGACCGGGGCCACGGCGCCGGCGGCCGACGTGCGACAGGAGGTGCGGAGGATGGGTCTCGACGACCGGAAACTCGCTGTGCTCCGCGCGATCGTCGAGGACTACGTCTCCACCCAGGAGCCCGTCGGCAGCAAGGCGCTGGTCGAGCGGCACCAACTCGGGGTCTCCCCGGCCACGGTCCGCAACGACATGGCCGTGCTGGAGGAGGAGGGCTACATCCGGCAGCCGCACACAAGTGCCGGCCGGGTGCCCACCGACCGCGGCTATCGACTCTTCGTCGACCGGTTGTCCCGGGTCAAGCCGCTCAGCCCGGCGGAACGTCGGGCGATCGAGCGCTTCCTGGTCGGCGCGGTCGACCTCGACGACGTGGTGCACCGCACAGTCCGGCTGCTCGCCCAGCTGACCCGGCAGGTGGCCGTCGTGCAGTATCCGAGCCTGGCCCGCTCCTCGGTTCGGCACCTGGAGCTGGTGCCGATCTCCACCACCCGGCTGATGCTCGTCATGATCGCCGACACCGGGCGCGTGGAGCAGCGGCTGGTGGAGTTGCCCGGGCCGGTGCCCGCCGACAACGTCACCGATCTGCGCCGGCTGGTCAACGAGAAGCTCGCCGGCGCGCGGCTGTCCGACACGCCACCGTTGGTGCAGGCGCTCGTCGAGGAGGCGCCGTCCGAGCTGCGTCCGGCGATGACCACGCTCTCCACGGTGCTCCTGGAGACGCTTGTCGAGCGGCACGAGGAACGCATCGCGCTGGCCGGCACCGCCAACCTCACCCGCGGCGGCCTGCTCGACTTCCAGGGTTCGCTACGGCCGATCCTGGAGGCGCTGGAGGAGGAGGTCGTGCTCCTCAAGCTCATCGGTGAGACCGAGCCGAGCACGACCCGGGTGCTGATCGGTGACGAGAACGAGTTCGACAACCTGCGGGCCGCCTCGGTGGTCAGCACCGGGTACGGCCCGGGCGCCACGATCGTCGGCGGCCTCGGGGTGCTGGGTCCCACCCGGATGGACTACCCCGGCAATATCGCCACGGTGCGCGCCGTGGCACGCTACGTGGGCGAGTTGCTGGCCCAGAACTGATTGGTCAGGGCCGATGCGGCCGGCTGCGGCCGCCGACCGGCACAACGCGAGACGAACATGAGGACACGGAACGCAGTGGCCAGGGACTACTACGGCATTCTCGGTGTGAGCCGGGAAGCCTCCGATGACGAGATCAAGCGCGCCTACCGCAAGTTGGCGCGCCAGTTCCACCCGGACGTCAATCCGGACCCGGAGGCTCAGGAGAAGTTCAAGGACATCAACGCCGCGTACGAGGTCCTCTCGGACGACCGGAAGCGGCAGATCGTCGACCTGGGTGGCGACCCGCTCGCCCCGGGCGGCGGTGGCGCCGGCGGCCCGGGTGGCCCCGGTGGTGCCGGTCCGTTCGTCGGTTTCCAGGACATCATGGACGCGTTCTTCGGTGGCGCGGCCGGTGGGGCGCGCGGTCCCCGTCCCCGGACCCGCCCGGGTGCCGACGCGATCCTGCGCCTCGAACTGGACCTGCACGAGACGGCGTTCGGCGTCGAGGCCCCGATCACCGTCGACACCGCTGTGCTCTGCACCACCTGCTCCGGCGCCGGCACGGCCGCCGGCACCCACCTGGCGACCTGTGAGGCGTGCGCCGGCCGGGGTGAGGTGCAGTCGGTGCAGCGCACCTTCCTCGGCCAGGTGGTCTCCGCCCGGCCGTGCACGGTGTGCCAGGGCTACGGCACCACCATCCCGCACCCCTGCCCCACCTGCGCCGGCGACGGCCGGGTGCGCACCCGTCGTTCGCTGACCGTCAAGATCCCGGCCGGTGTCGAGGACGGCATGCGGATCCGGCTGGCCCAGCAGGGCGAGGTCGGCCCGGGCGGCGGCACCGCCGGTGACCTCTACGTGGAGATCCACGAGCGTCCGCACGACGTCTACTCCCGCAAGGGCGACGACCTGCACTGCCGGGTCACCGTGCCGATGACCGCTGCGGCGCTCGGCACCCGCCTGACCATCAAGACGCTGGACAGCGAGGAGACGGTCGACGTCAAGGCCGGCACCCAACCGGCCAGCACGCTGCGACTGCGCGCCCGGGGCGTGCCACATCTGCGCGGCACCGGCCGAGGCGACCTCTACGTGCACCTCGACGTGCGAACCCCGACCAAGCTCGACCCCGACCAGGAGAAGATGCTGCGCGACTTCGCCAAGACCCGTGGTGAGGAGGTCGCCGAGTTATCCAAGCAGGGCGGCTTCTTCTCGCGGATGCGCGACGCGTTCAACGGGCACGCCTGAGGTGTCCGCGCCGCTGTTCCTGGTCGAGGCGCTGCCCACCGGTGACGCGTTGACCCTGGACGGCCCGGAGGGGCACCACGCCGCCACCGTGCAGCGGCTGCGGGTCGGCGAGGAACTGCTGCTCGCCGACGGTCGGGGCGGCACGGCCGCCGCCGTGGTCACCGCCGTCGGCCGGGGCAGCCTGGAGGTCGCCATCACCTCCCGGGGGTACGCGGACGCGCCGGTCCCCCGGATCGTGGTGGTGCAGGGCATCGCCAAGGGCGACCGGGGTGAGCTGGCGGTGCAGGCGATGACCGAGGTCGGGGTGGACGAGATCGTGCCCTGGGCGGCGTCCCGCTCGGTCACCCAGTGGCGCGGCGACCGGGGCGTACGGGCGCGGGAGAAGTGGGTGGCCACCGCTCGGGAGGCCGCCAAGCAGGCCCGCCGCCCGTGGTTGCCCGTGGTGGCCGGCGCGCCCGACGAGTCCACCGCCACCGTCGCCCGCCGGATCGCCGGTGCTGCCGCCGGGTTCGTGCTGCACGAGGAGGCCGAGGAGCGGCTCAGCACCGCCGAGCTGCCGCCCAGCGGTGAGATCGTCCTGGTCGTCGGCCCCGAGGGTGGCATCGCTCCGGCCGAGCTGACGGCCCTCCGGGAGGCGGGCGGGCGAGTCGTGCGGCTCGGCCCGGCCGTGCTGCGTACCTCGACGGCCGGCGTGGCGGCGCTCAGCGTGCTGGCCACCCGCCTCGGTCGCTGGTAACCCGCTCCTGCGGTCGCGCCGGCCTGCTTGTGACGGTCAGTGCCGGCCACCCCCAGGTCGGCGGTCATGGCGAACAGGGAACGACGCGCGACCGTGTCTCCGCGCGCTCGGCTCCAGATCCGGATACCGGAGTCGTGGTCCAGCGCCGCTGTACGGCAGCGATGACGTGCGCCAGGCGCCGACCGCGGCACGCCGGACTCTCGCACGGCGTGACGGTCAAGCGGGCAGCTTGCCGCTGACGTTGGTGGACATCGTGTGCAGGATGCCGGGCAGTTGCTCGAGCATCTCGGCGGGCAGGTCGCGGATCGTCTCCTCCGCAAGGGTGAGCCAAAGCTGCTGGATCTGCCCGACCAGCGCCTTGCCGCTGGCGGTGAGCGCGACGACGGTGGCGCGCTTGTCGGCCGGATCGGGTGTGCGCTTGATGTGGCCGGAGGCCTCCAGCTTCCGGGTCATCAGCGTGACGCTGGGTGGTTCACAACCCAGCGCCTCGCTGAGCTGCGCTTGGATGCGAGGGCCACTCCGGTCGAGTTCCAGCAACAGAGCCTCCTGGCCGACGTGCAGGCCGAGCGAGGCGAGCAGGTGCGCCGCCCTGGCCCGGTGACGCAGGCTGAGCAGGCGGATCGCCTGGTTCAGGGCGTCGGCGTACTCGTAATCCACGGAACCTCCTTGACAGCGGCGTTAGTTATGCGCATAACATTATCCGCCTAATGATTAAGCGCATAACTAACGCTACCAAGGAGTCAACGTGACGGTGAAGGTCGCAGTCATCTACTACAGCTCTACCGGTACCGTGCATGCCCTCGCGCAGGCCGTTGCCGACGGGGCCATGACCACCGGCGCGGAGGTGCGCCTGCGCCGGGCGGCCGAGCTCGCGCCGAATGAGGCGATCGATCAGAATCCGCTGTGGCGCCGGCACGCCGACGCCACCAAGTCGGTGCCCGTGGCCGAGCTCGACGACCTCGCCTGGGCTGATGCGTTCGCGTTCGGCACGCCGACCCGCTTCGGCACGCCGGCGGCGCAGCTCAAGCAGTTCATCGACCAGGCCGGCGGCCTGTGGCGTGAGGGCGTGCTGGCCGACAAGGCGGTCACGGCTTTCACCTCGGCCTATAACCGGCACGGTGGCAGCGAAGCCACCATCCTCGCGCTCGGCAACGTCTTCTACCACTGGGGCTCGGTCATCATCCCGCCCGGCTTCACCGACGCCACCGTCTACGCGGCCGGCGGCAACCCCTACGGCACCGTCGCGACCGGCGGCGAGGGTGCCGACGCCGCGGCTCTCGGGGCCGCTCGCTACCAGGGGCAGCGTCTGGCCAATTTCGCCGCCCGGCTTAGCGGCGACGTCCTCGTCCCGAGCCGCTCCGCAGCGGCGTGAGCAGTCACCCTGCTTCGGAGGAAAAGATGACGAGTATCCGTACCGAGAATCCGGGGACCAAGCTGTACGCCGGGCCTGCCTGGCTGGTCCTCGCGCTGGCCTGCGCCTGCCAGTTCATGGTCGTGCTGGACGTGTCGATCGTCAACGTCGCCCTGCCTTCCGTACAGCGTGACCTGGGGTTCACCGACACCGGGCTGGCCTGGGTGGTCAATGGCTATGTTCTGACGTTCGCCGGGTTCATGCTGCTGGGCGGCCGTGCGGCGGACCTGTTCGGGCACCGCCGGATGTTGGTGGCCGGCCTCGGCCTGTTCTCGCTGGCCAGCCTGGCCGCCGGCCTGGCCCACACGCCAGAGCTGCTTGTCGGTGCCCGGGTCGCTCAGGGCCTGGGCGGCGCCATGCTGGCACCGGCCACCCTCGCAGTGATCAACACGCGCTTTCCCGAAGGGAAGGAGCGCGCTCGGGCCTTCGGTGCGTGGTCCTCGGCGGGCGGCGTCGGCGGCATGGTCGGCGCGGTCGCCGGCGGCGTGCTGACCTCCGGGCTCTCCTGGCGGTGGGTGTTCCTGATCAACGTGCCGATTGGCATCGTGCTGCTCCTGGTGGCCACATCGCTGACCGCGGCACCGGCGCTCCGGCGCGAATCGCTCGACCTGCTCGGCGCGATCACGGGCACGGCCGGCCTGGCGTCGCTGATCTACGGCGTCATGCAGGCCGCCGATCACGCGTGGGGCTCCCCGCGGGTGATGCCGCCGATCCTGGCCGGCGTGGTCCTGCTCGCCGTGTTCCTGGTGGTCGAGAAGCGCGTCGCGGCCCCGATGATGCCACTGCGGCTGTTCAGGAACCGCAACGTAGCCGTCAGCAACGCGATGCTTCTGCTGTTCGGCGGCATCGCCATCGCGATGTGGTTCTTCTCCTCGCTGTTCATGCAGAACGTGCTGCAGTACAGCGCATTGGACGCCGGGCTCGGACAGACCCCCGCCGCAGTCATGTTCGTAGTGGTCGCCCGCTTCGCCACCGGCTGGTTTCTCCGGAGCGGTGCCCGCGCGCTCATCTTGACTGGGTGCGCATGCTTCGTGGCCGGCTTCGCCTGGCTCTCCCAAGCCGACGCCGACAGTCACTACGCCGCCGGAGTGCTCGGGCCGACGCTGCTCGTCGCGATCGGCATCGGCCTGGTCTTCCCGACCCTGATGGCCTCAGCGACCGCCGACGTCTCGTCGGGTGACGCCGGCATCGTCGGCGGCCTGGCCAACACCGCCAGCCAGGTTGGTGGCTCGATCGCACTTGCGGTGTACGCGACCGCGGCCGCCACCCGCGCCGCCGCGAACGACAGCGCGAGCGCCCCGCCCGACGCACTGGCCTCTGGATACGCACTGGTTTTCGGTATAGCGGCCGGAGTCGCCCTGACGATTGCCGCAGTCAGCCCGTTGCTCCCCACGCGGCGGCGGACCTGACCCACAACGCCACATGATGCCCGCCGCCCACGCGGTTGCCACCCGGGCGTGTCAATCCCGGCTCAGTGGTCCCCGCGGCAACGCAGCGCTCCCGTCCATGCTGCGGACTTACTATCCTCGACACGAGAGCACAGAACATGACTCAGGTTCGCTACCGAGGATCAGCTGATCTCAATGGGTTTAGTTTCGACCAGCGTCGCGTGCCGGTGGCAGACCGTGGCAGGCATGGAGGCGCCCGACCGAGGGAGACCGACGACGTTGACGTCCCATCCTTCGTCTTCGCGTGACTGAGCGCGAGACGACCAGGCTGATCGCCTGGAGCCGCGAGCTTCGCGAAGTGCATGTGCGCCTGCGCGAAGCACTTGACCTCACTCGCACCGCAGTTGCCGAAGGTCGCTCCGCGGAGGCGGCCACACGTGAGCTGCTGCTGTACTGCCACGGCTTCTGCGCTGCCCTCGACGGACATCACAGGGCCGAGGACCACCGCCTATTTCCGGCGATCAAGGCGGCTCATCCCGAGTTGGAGCCCGTGCTCCGCAACCTCACCCAGGACCACTCGATGATCGCGCACCTACTCGGCGTACTGCGGGCCGCGGTCGATCGGGCCGCACCGGTTGCCGAGTTGGGTCGTCACCTCGAGGGCGCCGCAGCCATTATGGAGAGCCATTTTCGGTACGAGGAGCGTCAGCTGCTCAGCGTGCTCGAGACACTCTCGCTGGATGCGTCGCCCGAGGAGGTTCTGGGCCCGCTGTGAGCAATGGTGCCCCCGAAATAGCGCGCCACCGACGGATTACACGACCAACGTTCAAAGACGAGGAACCATGCCCTCAGGGGCGGGGGAACACCGGCACGACCTCTTCCTCCGGCGTCAGGTCCAGCCCGGCCGGCCCGATGATCTGCGGATCGGGAGTGCCGACCACCTCGGAGTCCTTGCCGGCGTAGTCGAAACGGTGCAGCACGTGCCGCATGGCCTCGAGCCGGGCGCGCTTCTTGTCGTTGCTCTTCACCACCGTCCACGGCGCGTCGGCCGTGTCGGTCCAGAAGAACATGGCCTCCTTGGCCTCGGTGTACTCGTCCCACCGGTCCAGTGACGCGATGTCCATCGGGGACAGCTTCCACTGGCGCACCGGGTCCACCTGGCGGATCGCGAACCGGGTGCGCTGCTCGTTCTGGGACACGGAGAACCAGAACTTGACCAACCGGATGCCTGAGCGCACCAGCATCCGCTCCAGCTCCGGGGCCTGCCGCAGGAACTCCAGGTACTCCTTGCGGGAGCAGAAGCCCATCACCCGCTCGACGCCGGCCCGGTTGTACCAGGATCGGTCGAACAGCACGATCTCGCCGGCGGCCGGCAGATGTGCCAGCCACCGCTGGAAGTACCACTGGGCGGCTTCCCGCTCGTCCGGCTTGGCCAGCGCCACCACCGACGCGCCTCGCGGGTTGAGGTGCTCCATGAAGCGTTTGATGGTGCCGCCCTTGCCGGCGGCGTCCCGACCCTCGAAGAGGATCACCAGGCGCTCACCGGACTCCTTGATCCAGTCCTGGAGCTTGAGCAGCTCGATCTGGAGCAGTCGCTTGTCGCGGTCGTACTCGTCGCGGTCCATCCGCTCGTCGTACGGATAGTCCTCGCGCCAGGTCTCGACGGGGGTGCCGTCGGGGCGGAGCAGGACGGGGTCGTCGTCGTGGCCATCGGCCACCCGGTAGTCGGCGGTGAGGTCCAGCAGCGCGGAGTCGGCCATGTCGGTGAGACTTACCCGCCTCGTGCCGCGAACCACCTTCCCTGCTGGGTGATCTGCCGATCTCAGCTGCGCAGGTAGGAGGCGCCGTTGAGGTCGACGATCGTGCCGGAGGCCCACTCGGCCTGCGGCGAGGCCAGCCAGTGCACCGCGGCGGCGATCTCCGCAGGCTCGGCCACCCGGTCGAACGGGCTCTGCGCCCGGATGGCGGCGCCCTGCTCGCCGCGCAGGTGCTCGGTGGTCATGTCGGTCGCCACGAAGCCCGGCGCGACCGTGGCGACCGTGATGCCGTACGGCGCGAGCGCCACCGCGAGGGACTGGCCCAGCGCGTTCAGCCCCGCCTTGCTGGCGCCGTACGCCGGCTGGTCCGGCTCGCCGCGGAACGCGCCCCGGGACGAGACGTTGACGATCCGACCGCCGCGCTCCCGCATGTGCTGGGCCGCGCACCAGGTGACGTTGCCGGCGCCGGTCAGGTTGGTCGCGAGCACCAGCTGCCAGCGTTGCTGCCACTGCTCGTAGGAGGCGCCGAAGATCGGGTGCGGATCGTCCCGGTCGCCGTACGTCCCGGCGTTGTTGACGAGCACGTCCAGCCCGCCGAGCAGCTCGGCGGCCCGGTCGACCATGGCCCGGACCGCGTCCGGGTCGGTGAGGTCGGCGCGGACCACCACGTGTCCGGCGCCCGGCAGGTGCGCGCGCAGCTCCTCGGCCGCGTCGGCGGAGTCGCGGTGGTGGATCGCCACCCGGTCGCCGCTGGCCGCGAACGCCGTCGCCACCGCCCGGCCGATCCCGCGCGAGGCCCCGGTCACGAGTACCGCTCGATCCGTCATGGCGGCCATCCTGCCTCAGCCGCCTCTTCGCTGCGAACGCCGCCGGCGGCGCGTGCCGCGCCGGAGCGCCCCCGGCCCGTTGGTCTTTACACTGCCCCGATGGGATCCGACTGCCTGTTCTGCCGCATCGTCGCCGGGGAGATCCCGGCCACCGTGGTCCGGGAGACCGACACCACGCTCGCCTTCCGTGACATCGACCCGAAGGCGCCGGTGCACGTGCTGGTCATTCCGAAGGAGCACTACGCCGACGTCGCCACACTCGCCCAGGGCGACCCGGCGCTGGCCGCCGACGTGCTGGCGACGTCCGCCGCGGTGGCCGAGGACGAGGGCCTGCTCGGCGACGGTTTCCGGCTGATGTTCAACACCGGCGCGTACGGCGGCCAGGAGGTCTTCCACGTGCACGTGCACCTGCTCGGTGGCGCGCCGCTCGGTCCGATGCTCGCCCGGAACCTGGCGTGAGCGCAGGGCCGGCGCCGGACGCCCGGGTGGACGAGCGCCTGGGTCGGCTGGTTCGCAGGGTGCAGGCCGACGCCCGGGTGCCGGCGGTGTCGGCGGCGCTGCACCGGGCCGACCGCCCGCTCTGGAACTGCACCGTCGGCGACACCGGCACCGACAGCCCGTTGGGGCCGGGCACCCAGTTCCGGATCGGCTCGGTCACCAAGACGTTCACCGCGGCGCTGGTCCTGCAGTGCCGCGACGACGGGTTGCTGGACCTGGACGACCCGGTGGGCCGGCACCTGGACCTCCCGGCACACGGCGAGCTGACCGTGCGCCGATTGCTGTCGCACACCGCCGGCCTGCAACGCGAGCCGTTCGGCGACGTGTGGGACAGGCTGCGCGCGCCGGACGCCGACCAGTTGGTCGCGGAGCTGGACCGGGCCGAGCGGGTGCTGCCGACCGGCCGTCGGTTCCACTACTCCAACCTGGGCCTGGCCGTCCTCGGCCAGCTCGTCGCCCGGCTTCGGGGCGAAAGTTGGGCGCGGGCGCTCACCGAGCGGATCCTGACGCCCCTGGGGCTGGCCGACACCACCGTGACCCCACGGCCGACGGCGGCCACCGGCTTCCTGGTCGACGCGTACTCCGACGAGGCGCGCCCGGAACCGCCCACCGACTTCGGTGCGGTCGGCCCGGCCGCCCAGCTCTGGAGCACCGCGACCGACATGGCCCGCTGGGCGGCGTTCCTGGCCGACCCGGCGGCGCTGGACCCGGCCGGCGCGGTCCTCGCCCCGGCCACCCTGGACGAGATGCGCTGGCCGGTGACCACCACCGACGAGACGCTCTGGGGCGCGGGCTTCGGGCTCGGGCTGATCCTCGTCCCGCAGGGGGAGCGGGTGGTGCACGTGGGGCACGACGGGGCGATGCCCGGTTTCCTCGCCGCCGTGTACGGCCGTCGCGGAGGCGAGGGCACGGCCGGCGCGATGGGCGCCGCCGTGCTCGGCTCGTCCGGCACGGCGACCGAGGTGCTCGACCTGCCGCACCTGCTGCTCGCGGCGGCGGTCGAGCACGACCCGGCCGAGATCGAGCCCTGGCGGCCGGGCGCACCCGCTCCGGCGGCCCTGCGGGGTGCGCTCGGCCGCTGGTGGGGAGAGGGCTACGAGTACGTCTTCTCCTGGCACGACGGCACCCTGCGGGCGCGCGGGGTCGGTGACCCGGCCGGACGACCGCCGGCGATCTTCACCCCGCTGCCGGACCAGCCGGACGTGTTCCGCACGGTCTCCGGTCGGGAGGCCGGCGAGCTGCTGCGACTGACCCGGGACGGGGCCGGCGCGGTGGTCCGGATGCACTGGGCGACGTACCGGTTCACCCGTCACCAGGAGACCTTCGACAGGTACGACTTCCGGGCCGGGAGTTGATCGCGGCCAGCGGAAATGGGCGCGATGCGCCCCACGTTGAACAGATACGATGGGTGTAACGTCCGCACGCCGTGCCAGCAGGGCCGGCGCCGAGATCGAGAGCAGGTGCGCAGGGCCCTTCGGCCCACCTTATGACCGGCACCCCACCTCCCGGCCCGCCCCGGGTGCAGACCAGGATCACCGTGCCCGACTCGAAGATCATGGTCGATCTGCTCGGCGCAGGCGACGAGATCCTCCGACTCGTCGAACGCTCGGTCAACAGTGACGTGCACGTTCGCGGCAACGAGATCACCATCACCGGTGACCCCGCGGACAACGCCCTTGCCGAGCGGGTCTTCAGTGAGCTGCTCGAACTCATCGAGAAAGGCGAGACCCTGACCACTGACGCCGTCCGGCGTACCGTCGGCATGCTCGAGCAGGGCAGTGCCGAGCGGCCCGCCGAGGTCCTGACGCTCAACATCCTCTCCCGTCGCGGGCGCACCATCCGTCCCAAGACGCTCGGTCAGAAGCGGTACGTCGACGCGATCGACACCCACACCATCGTCTTCGGCATCGGCCCGGCCGGCACCGGCAAGACCTACCTGGCGATGGCGAAGGCCGTCCAGGCGTTGCAGGCCAAGCAGGTCAACCGGATCATCCTGACCCGGCCGGCGGTGGAGGCGGGTGAGCGACTGGGCTTCCTGCCCGGCACGCTCAACGACAAGATCGACCCGTACCTGCGCCCGCTCTACGACGCGCTGCACGAGATGCTCGACCCGGAGACGATCCCGAAGCTGATGGCCCAGGGGACGATCGAGGTGGCACCGCTGGCCTACATGCGGGGCCGGACGCTCTCCGACGCGTTCATCATCCTGGACGAGGCGCAGAACACGACGCCCGAGCAGATGAAGATGTTCCTCACCCGGCTCGGCTTCAACTCCAAGATCGTCGTGACGGGTGACATCACCCAGGTGGACCTTCCCGGCGGGACCAGCAGCGGCCTGCGGGTCGTCCGGGAGATCCTGGAAAACGTCGACGACGTGCACTTCTCCCAGTTGTCCAGCTCCGACGTGGTCCGCCACCGGCTGGTGGGGGAGATCGTCGACGCGTACGCCCGCTGGGACGCCGAGCGGGAGAACCAGCAGGCGCAGGGCGTCCACGCCGTGCCCGGGCGACCCGCCCAGGGCGGCCGTGCCGGCCGCCGCCGCTAAAGCAGAGGAAAGCAGTTGTCCATCGAGATCGCCAACGAGTCCGGTGTCGAGGTTGACACCGATGCCGTGCTCGCCGTCGCCCGGCACGCCCTCGACGAGATGGGGGTCAACCCCCTCGCCGAGCTGTCCGTGCTGCTTGTCGACATCGACTACATGACCGAGCTGAACCACCGCTGGATGGGTGGCGACGGTCCGACCGACGTGCTCGCCTTCCCCATGGACGAGGGCAGCGTCGACCACGGCCCGGGGGAGTCCGCGCCGGCCGGTGGCGAGCCCGCCCTGCTCGGTGACATCGTGCTCTGCCCCGAGGTCGCGGCCAAGCAGGCGGCGACCGCCGGGCACGCCCCCGCCGACGAGCTGCACCTGCTCACCGTGCACGGGGTCCTGCACCTGCTCGGCTACGACCACGCCGAGCCGGAGGAGGAGCGGGAGATGTTCGCCCTCCAGGCCCGCCTGCTGGCGAGCTGGCGGTCGACCCGCACCCAGTGATGTCCACTCCTCCGTTACTGGCGGCCGGCGCCACCGCCGGCCTTCCCGACTTCCAGCTGATCGTCTTCGCGGCCGGCCTGGTGGTGCTCGCCGGGCTGATCGCGATGACCGAGGCGGCGCTCGCCGCGGTCTCGCCGGCGCGGGCCGCCGAGCTGGCCCGCGACGGCGTGCGTGGCGCCCGCACCCTCCAGGTGGTCGCCGGTGACGTCGTCCGGCACCTCAACCTGCTCCTGCTGTTGCGGCTGCTCGCCGAGCTGACCGCCACCACCCTGGTGGCGCTCGTCGCGGTGGACAGCTTCGGCGCCGGCTGGCGGGCCGCGTTGGTGACCGCCGGCGCGATGACCGTGGTCAGCTTCGTGGTCGTCGGCGTTGCTCCGCGCACCATCGGCCGGCAGCACGCGTACGCCGTGGGTCGTGCGGTGGCGCCGCTGGTCCGCTGGTTGGGCCGGGCGCTCAATCCGCTCGCCTCGTTGCTGATCCTGATCGGCAACGCGGTCACACCGGGGCGCGGCTTCCGGGAGGGGCCGTTCGCCAGCCAGGTCGAGTTGCGTGAGCTGGTCGACCTGGCCGAGCAGCGCGGCGTGGTCGAGCACGGCGAACGTCAGATGATCCACTCGGTCTTCGCGCTCGGTGACACCATCGCCCGCGAGGTGATGGTGCCGCGTACCGAGATGGTGTGGATCGAGGAGGGCAAGACGCTCGCGCAGGCGTTGGTGCTCTTCCTGCGTTCGGGTTTCTCCCGCATCCCGGTGATCGGCGAGAGCGTCGACGACGTGCTCGGTGTGCTCTACCTCAAGGACCTGATCCGGCGCTCCCGCGGCGGGGACCCGGCGGCCGAACAGTTGCCGGTGGCCGAGCTGATGCGCCCGGCGACCTTCGTGCCGGAGTCCAAGCCGGTCGACGACCTACTGTCGGAGATGCAGGCGGCCCGCAATCACCTGGTCATCGTGGTCGACGAGTACGGCGGCACCGGCGGTCTGGTCACCATCGAGGACATCCTGGAGGAGATCGTCGGTGAGATCACCGACGAGTACGATGTCGAACGCCCGCCCGTCGAACGTCTGACGGACTCCTCGGTGCGGGTGACCGCCCGCCTGCCGGTGGAGACCCTGGGCGAGATGTTCGACACCGAACTTCCCACGGACGAGGTGGAGACGGTCGGTGGCCTGCTGGCCCAGTCGCTGGGGCGAGTGCCGATCCCCGGCGCGGAGGTCGAGGTCGCCGGGCTCCGGCTGCTCGCCGAGGGCACCACCGGCCGGCGCAACCGGATCGACACCGTCCTGGTCAACCGGGTGGAGTCGGGCCATGAGCAGGACGCGGGGCGCGGCGAGCACGCCGGCTCCGGGGACGACACGGACAACTACCGAGACGACGAGAGGCAATCCGCCGATGCCTGACACACCCGCCGCGCCCGCCGCCCGGCCCGCCCCCACCGCGCCGGCGCCCCTGAGCGCCGAGGACGCCAAACTGGTCGTCCTGGCCCGGGGCGCCCGTGGCCGGGTCGCCGCCGTGGAGGGCGCCGCGGTCCGGGATCAGGACGGCCGGACGTACGCGGCGGCAAGTGTCGCGCTGCCCTCGCTGACTCTCACCGCGTTGCAGTTGGCGGTCGCGTCGGCCGTGGCGGCCGGGGCGAGCCGGCTGGAGGCCGCGGTGGTGGTGACCGAGGCGTCGACGCTGGACGGCGCCGGGCACTCGGCCGTGCGTGACCTCGCGACGGACGCGCCGATCCACGTGGCCGCCCCGGACGGCACGGTCCTCGGCACGGTGACCGAGTGAGCCCCGTGCGGGACCCGGAGACCCGCCCGTACCGGGCCGGGTTCGGCTGCTTCGTCGGCCGGCCCAACGCGGGCAAGTCGACGCTCACCAACGCCATCGTCGGCACCAAGATCGCGATCACCTCGAACAAGCCGCAGACCACCAGGCACGTCATCCGGGCCGTGCTGCACCGTCCGGAATCGCAACTGGTCCTGGTCGACACCCCGGGGCTGCACCGCCCCCGTACGCTGCTCGGCGAGCGCCTCAACGACCTGGTCCGGTCCACCTGGACGGAGGTCGACGTGATCGGCCTGTGCATCCCGGCCGACGAGCCGGTCGGGCGCGGAGACCGGTTCATCACCGGTGAGCTGGCCGAGCTGAAGGCGACGGTGCTGGCGGTGGTCACCAAGACCGACCTGGTCGACAAGCGCCGCCTGGCCGAGCAGTTGCTCGCGGTCAGCAAGATGGGGGAGTTCGCCGAGATCGTGCCGGTGAGCGCGGTCTCCGGGCACCAGGTGGACACCCTGGTCGACGTGATGACCAAATACCTGCCGCCGTCGCCGCAGCTCTACCCGGACGACATGCTGACCGACGATCCCGAGCAGGTGCTCGTCGCGGAGCTGATCCGCGAGGCCGCCCTGGAGGGGGTCCGCGACGAGCTGCCGCACTCCATCGCCGTGGTGGTGGAGGAGATGATCCCCGAGGGTCAGGTCATGAAGATCTACGCCGACCTGTACGTGGAACGCCCCAGCCAGAAGGCGATCGTGCTCGGGCACAAGGCGAGCCGGCTCAAGGAGGTCGGCACCAACGCCCGTCGGCAGATCGAGGAGTTGCTGGGCGGCCGGGTCTATCTCGACCTGCACGTTCGGGTCGCGAAGGACTGGCAGCGCGACCCGAAGCAGTTGCGCAAGTTGGGTTTCTGAGCGTCCTCGGCGGTGGGTCGGCCCGGTGGCGACCGGTATCGTCAGCGCTGGCTGATGGTGACGTTGCCGCTGCCGGCCGAGCCGTCGAGCACCAGGGATGCGGCCGGATCGTCGGCGACGGTGACCCGGGCGTCACCGGAGCCGGTGTTGGACCGGACCCGGTAGCTTCCCGCCGGCACCAGCAGCGTGACATCGCCGCTGGCGGCATGTGCGCGGGCGGCGGCGGGCTTGTCCAGTTCGACGTTGACGTTGCCGGACCCGGCCTCCGCGTCGACCGCGCCGCCCAGTCGGCGCGCGGTGATGTCCCCGGAGCCGGCGCGCAGTCGGACCGCCCCGCTGGCCTCGCTGACGTCGATGTCGCCGGAGCCCGTCTCGACCCCGACCGCGCCGGACGCGCCGACGATCCGTACGTCGCCGGAGCCCAGCCGCAGATCCACCGTGCCGACCCGGCTCAGTTCGACGTCGCCGGAGCCGGACTCGCCCTGGAGAGCCACGCCCTCCGGCAGGGCCACCTCGTAGGAGATGCTGCACCGGTCGCCGCAGTCGGTGTCCAGCACCAACTCGCTGCCCTTGATCTCGTACCGGGCGCTGGGCTCGCCACCCTGATAGCGCACGACCCGTTTGATCCGCGCCTCGCCCTCCGTGCCGCTACCCCGGACGATCACGTCGCCCGCACCGGGCAGCACCCGGATGGTGGTGATCTTCGCCGCCTCGGTGTCGTCGTAGTCAAGGCGGCGCATGGCGAGGTTGTCGCACCCGGCGACAAGGATGAGGGCGGTTGTCAGGCCCAGAGCGACGGGCGCGGTGGCGCGACGGACGGCGCTGGTGGTGGGGTGCATTGCCATGACCAGCACGCTACGGGCGGCGACGAGCCTGGCGCATCGGGGTTCGTCCGCGCATCCACCCCGAACCAACCCTGATTTCGCACCCCGAGGGAGAATGGCCCGATGGCCGGGTATCGCCGACAGCTCTACCGCGACGACGCGGTGGTGCTGCGTGTGCAGAAGCTCGGCGAGTCCGATCGGATCATCACCCTGCTCACCCGTCGGCACGGCCGGCTGCGCGCGGTGGCCCGGGGGATCCGCCGCACCACCAGCAAGTTCGGTGCCCGGCTGGAGCCGTTCGGCCACGTCGACCTCCAGCTCGCCGGTGACCCGAAGGGCAACCTCGGCAGCTCGCTGCACACCGTCAGCCAGGTCGAGGGCATCGACCTGTACGGCAAGCGGTTCCTCGGGGACTATCCCCGTTACACGGCGGCCAGCGCGATCGCCGAGACCGCCGAGCGGCTGACCCCGGTCGAGCGGGAGCCGTCGCTGCGGCTCTTCCAGCTCACCGTGGGCGCGCTGAAGGCGCTGTCCCGGGGCGAGCACGCCACCACCCTGGTGCTCGACGCGTACCTGCTGCGGGGGATGGCCCTCGCCGGCTGGGCACCGGCGCTGATCGCCTGCGCGGTCTGCGGCACCCCAGGGCGGCACCGGGCCTTCTCCGTGCCGGCCGGGGGTGCGGTCTGCCCGGATTGTCGGCCACCCGGCGCGGCCCACCCCGCGCCGGCCACCATCGATCTGATGTCCGCGCTGACCACCGGTGACTGGGTGCTCGCCGACGCCACCGACTCCGGCGTACGCCGGGAGTGCAGTGGGCTGGTCGCGGCTCACCTGCAATGGCACCTGGAGCGCGCGCTACGCTCGCTGCCGCTGGTCGACCGGGGTCCCTCGGCGACCGGCACGTCCTCGCCGCCGGACGGCGCCGGGGTCGTGGTGCTCCGGCCACGTGGCGACGTCGAGGCCGGGGCGGACGGCACGAGCAGGGAGTGACCGAGTGATCCGATCGAAGAAGGCCGGCCGGCGCGAGCCGACGCCGCCGACACCGCACCCATCCGGCGCCCGACCGCCGGCGCTGCCGACCGAGGCGGTGCCGAAGCACGTGGCGGTGGTGATGGACGGCAACGGTCGCTGGGCCAAGGATCGGGGGCTGGCCCGCACCAAGGGCCACGAGGCCGGGGAGCACAGCCTCTTCGACACCATCGAGGGCGCGATCGAGATGGGCATCCCGTACCTGTCGGCGTACGCCTTCTCCACCGAGAACTGGCGGCGCTCGCCCGACGAGGTCCGGTTCCTGATGGGGTTCAACCGGGACGTGATCCGTCGTCGCCGTGACCAGTTGGTCGACCTCGGCGTCCGGGTGGTTTGGTCGGGCCGGGCCGGCCGGTTGTGGAAGAGCGTCATCTCCGAGTTGCAGACGGCCGAGGAGATGTCCCGGGACAACGCGACGTTGACCCTGCAGTTCTGCGTCAACTACGGCGGGCAGGCCGAGATCGGCGACGCCGCTGCCGCGATCGCCCGCGACGTGGCGGCCGGGCGACTGGATCCGGCCAAGGTCAACGAGAAGACCGTGGCGAAGTACCTCTACCACCCGGAGATCCCGGAGGTGGACCTGTTCCTGCGCCCCTCGGGGGAGGAGCGGATCTCCAACTTCATGCTCTGGCAGTCCGCGTACGCGGAGTTGGTCTTCCTGGACACGCTCTGGCCCGACTTCGACCGCCGCCACCTCTGGTACGCGTGCGAGTTGTACGCGCAGCGGGACCGCCGCTTCGGCGGGGCGCTGCCCAACCCGGTCGCCCCGGTGATCTGAGCCGACGCGCTTACTCTCCCGTCACTCTGGGTATCACAGTCGTCAGAAGCCACTGACGGAGGTGAACCCACATGATCCAGAAGCGCATTGCCCAGTGGGCGGTGATGGCGGTAGCGGTGCCCCTCGCGGCTGCCGGTGCCCGCCGGCTCAGCCACACCCTGGAGGCCCGGCGTGGTCCCTCCGGGATGACCCGGTTGCTCACCAAGGGCGCGGACCTCATGCGTCCCCAGAAGGCCAAGCGGCGTCGCTTCTTCTGACCAACCCCGCCCGTCCCCGGCGCCGCCCGCACTCCGGTGCGGGCGGCGCCGTCTCGTCCCACCCCCTCGGGTCGGTCGTTTCGGGGTGCCGCGGAATGGGGCCCGGGTAGGGTCCGAAGGTGGCGGGTCGACGGCGGTGGGGGTGGCTGTGCGGGATCTCCGATACAAGATGATCATGGCGTTGAACGCCGCGGATCTGGGTGAGCCGATGTGTGCGCAGGTGGCCGACATCTGTGCCGAGATCGCCGAGCAGCACTGCGCCGAGTTCGGTCACGCACCGCAACTGTTAACCGGTGAGATCGCCGAACTGGCCACCGGCGAGCCGGCCCTGACCTGGGCGCCCACGGCCCCCGACACCGCGCGGCGTGCCTGGTGACCGCTCCCGCGCCGTCGGTCGAGGTGCGTCGCGCCGACGACCGCTTCGCCACCCGGATCTCCTGGCTGGACTCCAAGCACTCGTTCTCGTTCTCCCGGCACTACGACCCGGCCAACACACACCACGGTCTGCTGCTCGTCAACAACGACGACGTGGTGCGCCCAGGGGCCGGCTTCGAGACCCACCCGCACCAGGACATGGAGATCATTACCTGGGTGTTGCGTGGCTCCCTGGTGCACCAGGACTCCACCGGTCACTCCGGGGTGATCTACCCGGGCCTGGCCCAGCGGATGAGCGCCGGCACCGGCATCCTGCACTCGGAGAAGAACGACGCCTGGCGACTCGACAACCAGACACCGCACACCGACCCGGTCCACTTCGTGCAGATGTGGGTGCTCCCCGACGAAGCGGGCGTCGACCCCGGCTACGAGCAACTGGAGATCGAGGACGAACTCCTGCGCGGTGGCCTGGTGCCGATCGCCTCCGGAATGGACCGCTACGACGGTGCGTCCGCGATCCGGATCCGTAACCGGTACGCGACCCTGCACGCGGCCCGTCTCACTCCCGGCGACGAGGTCACCATCCCGGACGCGCCCTACGTGCACCTGTACGTGCCCGACGGCACGGTGACGCTGGAGGGCAGCGGCCCGCTCGGCTCCGGCGACGCGGCCCGGCTCACCAGGACCGGCGGCCGGCGGGTCACCGCCGACGAACCGGCCGAGATCCTCGTCTGGGAGATGCACGCCACCATCAGCTGACCGTCGCCGGGCGGGAGGCGTGCTCCGCCGCGCCCCCGTGATCGCGCACCGCCCTGCCCCATGATCTCGCCCGAACACGGATGTAGTGGCCTCCCGACGTCGGAAGGCCACTACATCATGGATTTGGTGCGATCACGGCGCCGCGGGGCGCCGCGCCGACTACGCCGGGGACTCGGCGCGGTCGCCCGCCCACGTGGTGTGGAACGAGCCCTCGCGGTCCACCCGCTGGTAGGTGTGCGCGCCGAAATTGTCCCGCAGACCCTGGATCAACGCGGCCGGCAGGCGCTCGGCGCGCAGCGCGTCGAAATACGCCAACGACGAGGAGAACGCCGGCGTCGGCACACCGGCCCGGGTCGCGTCGGCCACGACCCGCCGCCAACTCGGCACGCCAGCGGCGACAGCCTCGGCGAAGTACGGCGCGACCAGCAGCGTCGGCAGCTCCGGCTTCTCGTCGTACGCCTCGCGGATCCGGTTCAGGAAGCGGGCCCGGATGATGCAGCCGCCCCGCCAGATCGTGGCCGTGCCGCCCAGGTCGATATCCCAGTTGAACTCCTGGCTGCCGGCGCGGATGTGGTCGAAGCCCTGCGCGTACGCGACGATCTTGGAAGCGAGCAACGCCCGGCGGACATCCTCGACGAACGCGTCCCGGTCGGTGACCTGCCACTGCTCACCCGCGTCCGGGAACGCCCGCCGCGCCGCCTCCCGCTGGTCGACGTGCCCGGAGAGCGAACGGGCGAAGGTCGCCTCGGCGATCCCGGTGATCGGAATGCCCAGGTCCAGGGCGCTCTGCACGGTCCACCGGCCGGTGCCCTTCTGCTCGGCCCGGTCCTGCACGATGTCGACGAACGGGCGGCCCGTCGCCGCGTCGGTGTGCGCGAGCACATCGGCGGTGATCTCGATGAGGAACGACTCCAACTCGCCGCCGTTCCAGTCGCGGAAGATCTCCGCGATCTCCGCCGGCTTCGCGCCCAGACCGGCCCGAAGCAGGTCGTACGCCTCGGCGATGAGCTGCATGTCGGCGTACTCGATGCCGTTGTGCACCATCTTGACGAAGTGCCCGGCACCGTCCGGCCCGACATGGGTGCAGCACGACACGCCGTCCACCTGGGCAGCGATCTTCTCGAACATCGGCCCGAGCTTGGCGTACGACTCCGTGGAGCCGCCGGGCATGATGCTCGGCCCGAGCAGCGCGCCCTCCTCGCCACCGGAGACGCCGGTGCCACTGAAGTGCAGCCCCTGTGCGCGCAGCGCCTCCTCCCGGCGGCGGGTGTCGGCGAAGTGGGCGTTGCCGCAGTCGACGATGATGTCGCCCTCCTCCAGCAGCGGCACCAACTCGTCGATCACCGCGTCGGTGGGCGCACCCGCCTTGACCATCACGATCACCGCGCGGGGCCGCTCCAGCGACGCCACGAAATCGGCCATCGTCTCGCCGGGCACGAACGTGCCCTCGTCACCGTGCTCGGCAACCAGGCTGCGGGTGCGTTCCGGCGACCGGTTGTGCACCGCCACCGTGAAGCCGTTGCGGGCCAGGTTGCGGGCCAGGTTACGGCCCATCACCGCCAACCCGGTCACACCGATCTGCGCCGTCGCCTGCTCAGCCATTCGTGCCGCCACCTCTCGCCGTCGGACTTACGTGCTAGGACGGTATCGCGGTGCGGCAAAACGTGGGTGAGTCGTCTCGACAGCCGGTTATCGGCAAATGATGCTCAGCTTTCCCGGGCCAGGCGATCCTCCACATGCGCGACCTTCGCGGTGAGCGCGTCCGTCACCCCCGGGCGGATGTCGGCCTTGAGCACCACGCTCACCCGAGGCGCCTGTGCGGCCACCACGTCGACCGCCCGCTTGACGACCGCCATCACCTCGTCCCACTCACCCTCGATCGTGGTGAACATGGCGTCGGTGCGATTGGGCAGACCCGAGTCGCGGACCACCCGTACCGCCTCGGCGACCAGGTCACCGACAGACTCACCGACTCCGAGCGGGGTTACCGAGAACGCGATAAGCATGCCGCCGATGGTGCCAGGAAAATCGGCTGCGCCGACGGACGACCGGCGATAGTGTGCGGGCATGCGCTACTGACGCCCCTTCTCCGAGCCGGCCCGCCGCCCCGCGTCGCGGTCCGTGCGCTCCCGGGCGTCCCGCATCCCACCCGCACTTCGGCGGCGCTGGCCCTGCCCGACCCCGGTGAGCAGTCTCTCCCGTTCGACCGTCGCGCCGCGGCGGTCACCAGCCGATCCGACCGACCGCCGGAACGCGGGACCGGCCGAGCCGGTCGGCACCGAAGGAGGCCCGGATGCCTGCCAGGCGCAATCCGAAGAAGTCCCGTACCCCCGGCGCGACGCCGCTCGGCATCGACCCGGCGGCCGAGCACGGCCCGCTCCCACCCACCCGCCTCGACCTCGCCGTCGAACCGACCGAGCCGGCACTGCCGGTCGAGCCGGCAGCACTGGTCGAGCCGGCGCTACCGGCGGCACTGGTCGGGCCGGCGGTGCTGGTCGGGCCGGCGCTGCCGGCGGCGGCCGTCTCGGACGCGTTGACGCTGCCGGTCCACGTGCCGGCGCCGGTCGACGTGCCGGCAGCGTTCGACGTGCCGGCGGCGGTCGACGCTCCGGCGGTGGACGATCTGCCACCGGCGGCCGGGCGACCGGCGGCACCGACGGCCGGTCCGCCGCAGGGCGGCGGCAACCGCTCGGGCGGCGGACGCAGCCAACAGGCCGGCCAGACCCGCCGCTACGCCTTCCGCCGCAGCTGACCGATCCGCCCCCGCCCCGTCGGGCGGGGCGCCGGGTGCTGACAGCAACATCAGGGATGTAGTGGCCTCCTGCGCCAACGAGGCCACTACATCCCTGATGTTGTGCAGATCTTGCCCGCGCACGGCGGGCCCGCGCGGGCGGCGGGCGTGCGGGTGACCCGGGACGGGCTCAGCTGATCAGGGGACGGAAGGTGCCGACCAGGACGCTTGTCGTGAGGGCGGCACCGGCCAGCACGGCGGCCCCGACGATGAGGAGCGCGTCGGCGCGGGTGAAGCGTTGGCGGCGGGCCGCGGTCCGGGGAGTGCCGGCGTCGAAGCCCCGGGCGTCCATCGCGACGGCGAGGCGGGTGCCCCGGCGGATCGCCCCGACCAGCAGCGCGAACGCGGTGGAGGCGAACAGTCGTAGCTTCGCGAGCGGGTTGCGTCCCGCGTCGACCCCGCGCGCGCGTCGGGCCATGCTGATCATCTGCCACTCCTGACCGAGCAGCGGGACCAGGCGAAACGCGGCCAGTGCCCCGATGGCGAACCGGGCCGGCGCCTTCGCGTTCTGGACCAACGCGTCGGCCAGGTCGGTGGGGTCGGTGGTCGCGAAGACGATCACACCGGGCAGGGCCACCGCGAAGATGCGCAGCACCAGCCCGAGCGCCGTGAGCAGCACGCCGGTGCTCACCAGCACCGGTCCGGCGTCCAGCAGGACCCGACCGGACCGGTCGGCGGCGAAGAGCACAAGGGTGACCAGGATGCCGGCGGCGCTGAGGAGCAGCGGCCAGGCCCGCCGGGCCAGCACCCGGTAGCCGATGCCGAACAGCGGCAGCACGGCGAGTTCGAGCGCGATGGCGATCGCCGGGGCCAGTGGGTCCAGGGTGGCGAGCAGGGTGAACGAGAAGACCAGCGCGGCGGCGACCTTCGCCACCGGGTTGCGGCGGGCCAACGGCGCACCGGGTGTGGCGACCGACTCGATGCTGATCATCGGTCGTCGTCCGAGGAGCGTCGCAGGGTGATGGTTCGGTCGGCGAGCGCGGCCACGAAGTCCGCGTCGTGGGTGACCGCGACCAGGCCGTGCCCGGCGTCGCGCAGGTCGGCGAAGAGGTCGACCAGTTCCCGCCAGGTCCGCCGGTCCTGACCGAAGGTGGGTTCGTCGCAGATCAGCAGGCGGGGCGCGGTGGCCAGGGCGGTCGCCACACTCAGCCGCCGCGCCTCACCACCGGAGAGGGTGTACGGGTTGGCGGCGGCGAGCCGGACCAGTCGCAGCCGTTCCAGCAGCCCGCTGACGGTCTCGTTGACGGCCGCCTCGGGCTGACCGGTCCGGCGTGGGCCGAGCGCCAGCTCGTCGAAGACGGTGCTGGTGACGAACTGGTGCTCCGGGTCCTGGAAGACCGACCCGATCCGGCGGACCAGTGCGGGGGCCCGCCAGCGGTGTGGGGGAGTGCGGTGGTCCGCGCCGGCCAGCTCGACGGATGCGGTGACCCGTCCGGCGCCCGGCCGGAGCAACCCGCCGAGCAGCAGTGCCAGGGTGGACTTACCGGCGCCGTTGGGTCCGCGTACGGCGAGTGCCTCGCCGGCGCGTACCCCCAGGTCGGTGGAGCCCAGCCGGGGCGGCAGGCCGAGCCGGTCGGCGGTGAGCAACAGGTCCCCCGGCGCGGCGGTGGCCGGCCGGGGCGCGATGGGGTGACCGGGCACCCAGACCCCCTCGGCGGCCAGGGCGGCGCCGTGGGCGGCGAAGACGGCCTCGGGGGTGCCGTCCGCGCGGACCCCGCCGCCTGGCTCCAGGACGACCACCCGGTCGACGAGCGGCAGCGCCTCGGCGACCCGGTGCTCGACCAGGATCAGCGTGGTGTCGGCGTGCAGCGCGCCGGCCACCGCCTGGCGGACCAGGTCGGCCCCGGCCGGATCGAGGTTGGCGGTCGGCTCGTCGAGCAGCAGCAGCTCGGGACGCAGCGCCAGCGCGCCGGCCAGGGCGAGGCGTTGCTGCTCGCCGCCGGAGAGCGCGGCGGTGGGGCGGTCCCGGGGGTACGGGAAGCCGACGCGGTGTAGCGCCTCGTCCACCCGGGGCCAGATCTCGTCGGTCGGTACCCCGCGGTTCTCCAGACCGAACGCGACGTCGTCGCCGCAGCGCGCCATCACCAGTTGGGTTTCCGGGTCCTGGAAGACGATGCCGACGCGTTCCCGCCCCTTGCGCGGGTCGAGCCCGTCGATCTCGACGGTGCCCTCCTGCTCGCCGGAGTCCTCGGGCAGCAGCCCTGCCAACGCGCTGAGCAGGGTGCTCTTACCGGCCCCGGAGGGCCCGAGCAGCAGAACCCGCTCCCCGGCCTCAATTCGCAGGTCGACCCCGCGCACCGCCCAGGCGCGCCGCCCAGCGTGCCGCCACCCGAACCCCCGCAGCAGTACCCCGCCCACCAATCCACCCCCTCCGGGCCGCGCGTCCCCCGCCCATCCGCCGTTGATCAAGAGGTTTGCGTCAGGAAATCGCCTTCCGCTGACGCAAACCTCTTGATCAACGGGGCGGGGTCAGATCAGGGCTCGGTCTCGGCCCGCCGGGAAGCGGTCCAGGACGCCGGTGTTGGCCAGGGCCTTCGTCAGCAGCCAGCCGCCAGCACCAGCGATCACGGTGGCGCTGACGATGGTGAGCAGCGCGTACGGGATTCGGTAGTCGGCAAGCGCGTAGGCGTCGTTCCAGACGAAGAAGTCGAACAGCGCGGCGCTGAGGCCGGTCAGCGCGCCGGCCAGCATCGCGGTCGGCAGCCGGAACGACCGGTACCGGAAGGCGGCGAACGCCAACTCGGCGCCGATGCCCTGCACGATGCCCTGCGGGATCACCGTGCCGGCCCACTGGCTGCCCAGCAGCGCGGACAGGACCGCGGCCACCGTCTCGCAGTAGAGCGCGGCACCGGGCTTGCGGATGACCAGGCCGCCGATCACGGCCGGCATCAGCCACACGCCGTAGAGCAGCGTCTGCGCCGGCGGGAAGAACGCGAACGCACCCTCGGTGGCGCTCCAGACCAGGCCCCAGGCCCAGAAGATGACGCCGAAGGCGACCGCGATCACCGAGGCGACCACGATGTCGATGGTCCGCCAACGGTTGGTGGTGTTGTCCATGCTGGTGCTCCCAGTTCAGTAAATCGAACCAGGAGAAGACGCACGCCGCGCGTCCGGTGGCACCGGACGGCGGCGCGGCTGGAGGTCGACCGAACTCCCTGCGCTGGCATTACCCAGATCAGGTTCGAGGGTCTGCGGGCATGCCCGCACTCTCAGCGCTGTGCGCTCCCCTGTCGGATGTGAAGTTGTCTCGTCGACGCTAACACTGACCAGGGGGGCCGGCCCAGCAGGGCATCCGCCCATCTCGGCGTTCAGCCGGCCGTACCGCGGCTGGGTAGGCTGACGATCATGCGGGTTGACGCGCGAGGTCTCACGTTCGAGGTAACCGCCGGCGGTCCGTCGGACGGCGTACCCGTCCTGCTGCTGCACGGCTTCCCCCAGCACAGCGGTGAATGGGACGACGTGGTGCCCGCGCTGCACGCGGCCGGGCTGCGCACGTACGCGCTGGACCAGCGCGGTTACTCGCCCGGTGCGCGGCCGACGGCGGTGGCCGACTACCGGATCCCCGAACTCGTCGCCGACGTGGTGGCGGTGCTCGACGCCCTGGGGCTGGACGCCGTGCACCTGGTCGGCCACGACTGGGGCGCGATCGTGGCCTGGGCGGTCGCCGCCGGGCACCCCGACCGGGTCCGCACCCTGACCGCGGTGTCCGTGCCGCATCCGGCCGCCATGGCGTACGCCCTGAGCAACGACGGCCAGCAGAAGGCCCGCTCGTCGTACATCACGTTGTTCCGTAAGCCGGGCACGGCGGAGAAGGTGCTGCTGGCGTGGCACGCGACCGCGCTGCGCAAGATGCTCGGCGGGGTGGGTGACGCGCCCCGGGTGGACCGCTACGTTGCCCCGATGCGCGAGCCGGGGGCGCTGACCGCCGCGCTGAACTGGTACCGGGCGATGTCCCGCGCCGACCTGGCCGGTGTCGGCCCGGTCGCGGTACCCACCACCTACGTCTGGAGTGACCGGGACGTCGCCATTGGCCAGACCGCCGCCGAGGCGTGCGCCGCGAACGTCACCGGAACGTACCGCTTCGTGCGGTTGCCAGGTGTGAGTCACTGGATTCCGGACACCGCGCCGGGTCCGCTCGCCGAGGCGATCCTGGCTCGGGCCGGCGGAACGGCCTGAGCCTGTGGGCCAGCCAGGGAGGGGCGCCGTGACCACGAACGCCAGCGGGCCGGGCACCCGACGCTCGATCGCCGCGCAACTGCGCCTGCTGGGCGTACGCCCCGGGGCGACGCTGCTGGTGCACGCCGCGCTACGTCCGCTGGGGTTCGTCAGCGGCGGCCCGCACGCGGTGGTGCTCGCCCTGCGCGACGCGCTCGGCCCGGACGGCACGATCGTGGTGCCCACCCACACGCCGGACAACAGTGACCCCGCGGGGTGGCGCAATCCACCGGTGCCGGCGGACTGGTGGCCGCTGATCCGCGCCGAGATGCCGGGCTTCGACCCGGCGGTCACGCCGAGCCGGTTCATGGGCGTGCTCGCAGAGACGGTTCGCGGCTGGCCCGGCGCCCTGCGCAGCTCGCATCCGCACGTGTCGTTCGCCGCGCTCGGGCCGGCCGCCGAGCAGGTGGTGGCCGGGCACGGCCTGGCCGACATGCTCGGCGAGGGTTCTCCCCTCGCCCGGCTCTATGACCTGGACGCCGACGTCCTGCTGCTCGGCGTGGACCACTCCGTGAGCACCTCGCTGCATCTGGCCGAGTACCGCTGCCCCGGTTCGCCGCGCGAGCGGGTCGGCGCCGCGGTGCGGACCGGCGACGGTGGTCGGGAGTGGATGTGGTGGCAGGACGTACGGCTCGACGCGGACGACTTCGACGCGCTGGGCACGGACCTGGAGGCCACCGGGGCGGTTCGCACCGGACCGGTCGGCACCGGGACCGGCAGGCTGATGAGTCAGCGGGCGGCTGTCGACTTCGCGGTGCGCTGGCTGGACCGACACCGGACGACGGAGGACGCATGACGGTGAGTGCCGAGGCCTACCTGGCCGTGGTGACCGAGACGATCGGCCGGGTGGCCGCCAGCCAGCGGCTGGCGGTGGGGCGGGCCGCCGACCTGATCGCCGACGCCGTCCGCGCCGACGGGGTGGTGCACGCGTTCGGCACCGGGCACTCCGAGGCTCTCGCCATGGAGATCGCCGGCCGGGCGGGCGGTCTGGTGCCGACCAACCGGATCGCGCTGCGCGACCTGGTGCTGCTCGGCGGCGAACCGGCGGAGCGGCTCGGCCCGCTGCTGGAACGGGACCCGGCGGTCGCGCACCGGCTCTACGAGTTGGCGCCGGTCCGGCCCACCGACGTCTTCGTGCTCGCCTCGAACTCCGGGGTCAACGGCGCGATGGTGGAGTTCGCCACGCTCGTCAAGGAACGCGGTCACGGCCTGGTGGCGATCACCTCCGCGCAGCACTCGGGCCGGATGACCTCCCGCCACCCGTCCGGGCGCAAGCTGGCCGACCTCGCCGACGTCGTGCTCGACAACGGCGCTCCGTACGGTGACGCGACGCTGCCGCTGCCCGGCGGCGGGGCGGTCGGCGCGGTCTCCTCGATCACCGCGGCGCTGCTCGCCCAGCAGGTGACCGTGGAGGTGGTGGCCCGGCTGCTGGCGGCGGGGGAGCGGCCGCCGGTCTACCTGTCGGCGAACATCCCGGACGGCGACGCGCACAACACCGAGCTGGAGGCCCGGTACGCCGGTCGGATCCGACGCGGGTCCTGAGGCCGTACTGATAACCGACGTGCGTCCAGAAGGTGAACAGCGAATGTCGTGAACCTGTTTCGCGCTCACCCGGGTGGGGCATTGGCGTTGCTGCCGGCGGCCGGGACCGCCGGCAGTAGCGTCGCAGCGGAGGTAGCGCGTGTCCAAGGAGACCGAGAAGCAGCGTTGGCAGCGGAATTTCGCCGACCTGTTGCAGGAGTTGCGGGTCGCACAGACGGGCGTGCAGATCCTCTTCGCCTTCCTGCTCACCCTGCCGTTCAGCAACGGGTTCACCGAGACCACGGAGTTCCAGCGGGACGTCTACATCGTCGCGCTGCTCGCCGCGGCCGCCGCGACCGCGATGATCATCTCGCCGGTGGCGTTCCACCGGGCCCTGTTCCGGCAGGGGCGCAAGCCGGAGTTGGTGCGCTTCGCGCACCGGATGGCCACCGGCGGTCTCGCCTTCATGCTGATCGCGATGGTCAGCGCGGTGCTACTGATCACCGACTTCGTGCTGGACCGGCCGATCGCCTTCGTGCTCAGCGCGCTGACCGGGCTCTGGTTCCTGACGTTCTGGGCCGCCCTGCCGTTCGCCCGCCGCAGCTGGGGTGAGGACGACATCGACGACGACGACGACGACCCGGACGAGGTCGCCGGCCGCTGATCGAGCAGTTCTCCACCGAGCGCTACCCCTGGGTAACACCCGGGGGTAACGTGACGGTAGTCGCACACGTCGAGCAGCCGCACCGAGGTTCGAGGGGGCAGCCGTGACCACGACACAGGACGGCCGACCAGCACCGGACGGCCCGGATTCCGACACCACCCCGCAGACCGCCGGAGCCGCCGCACCGCTGCCCGCGGAGGCCGGGCAGGTCTCGGAGAAGGAGGCCCGGCGGGTCGCCGAGGCCGCTCGCGAGTCCTCCTGGGACCGGCCCAGCTTCGGCAAGGAGTTGTTCCTCGGCCGCTTCCGGCTCGACCTGATCGACCCATGGCCCCGGTCCGACCCGGACGACGTGGCCCGTGCCGAGGAGTTCCTCGGACGGTTCCGCGCCTTCCTGACCACCGAGGTGGACGGGGCGGCCATCGAACGCGACGCGTCCATTCCGGACT
This sequence comes from Micromonospora sp. NPDC049204, assembly GCF_040647935.1. Lineage (NCBI taxonomy): Bacteria > Bacillati > Actinomycetota > Actinomycetes > Micromonosporales > Micromonosporaceae > Micromonospora > Micromonospora sp. NPDC049204. The sequence continues at coordinate 140,393 of NZ_JBEZDC010000004.1, forward strand.
CGGTCTTCCACGGCCTGGCCGACCTCGGCGCGTTCGGCATGAAGATCGACCGGACGTACGGCGGGCTCGGGCTGAGCAACCTGCACTACTGCCGGGCGCTGATGCTGGCCGGCTCGGTCAGCCCGGCCATCGGCGCGCTGCTCTCCGCGCACCAGTCGATCGGGGTGCCGCAGCCGCTGAAGATGTTCGGCACCGCCGAGCAGAAGCAGCGCTTCCTGCCCCGGCTCGCCGCCGGCGAGGTGTCCGCGTTCCTGCTCACCGAACCGGACGTCGGCTCCGACCCGGCCCGGCTGGCCACCGTCGCCGAGCCGACCGAGGACGGCACCGGCTACCGGCTCAACGGGGTGAAGCTCTGGGCCACCAACGGCATCGTGGCCACGCTGCTGGTGGTGATGGCCCGGGTGCCGGCCACCGAGGGGCGGCGGGGTGGGATCACCGCGTTCGTGGTGGACGGGGACAGCGCCGGCATCACCGTCGAGCGGCGCAACGAGTTCATCGGTCTGCGCGGCCTGGAAAACAGCCTCACCCGGTTCCACGACGTGTTCGTGCCCGCCGAGAACGTGATCGGCGGCGAGGGCAAGGGGCTGAAGATCGCCCTGACCACGCTGAACACCGGCCGCCTGTCGCTCCCGGCGATGTGTGTGGGCGCCGGCAAGTGGGCGCTGAACGTGGCCCGGGGCTGGGCCGCCGACCGGGTCCAGTGGGGCCGTCCGGTGGGCGAGCACGAGGCGGTCGCGCAGAAGCTCTCCTTCATCGCCGCCACCACCTACGGCATGGAGACCATGCTCGACCTGTGCTGTCTGCTCGCCGACGACGACCGCAACGACATCCGAATCGAGGCCGCGCTGGTCAAGCTGTACGCCAGCGAGATGGCCTGGAAGATCGCCGACGAACTGGTCCAGATCCGGGGCGGGCGCGGCTACGAGACGGCCGACTCGCTGGCCGCCCGCGGCGAACGCCCGGCCAACGTCGAGCAGGTGCTCCGCGACCTGCGCATCAACCGGATCTTCGAGGGCTCCACGGAGATCATGCACCTGCTGATCGCGCGGGAGGCGGTCGACGCCCACCTGTCGGTGGCCGGCGACATCATCGACCCGGACGCGGGCCTGGGCCGCAAGGCGCGCGCCGGCGCCCGAGCCGGTGCCTTCTACGCGAAGTGGCTGCCCACGCTCGCCGTGGGCCGGGGGCAGAGCCCGTCGGCGTACGCCGAGTTCGGGCCGCTCGCCGCGCACCTGCGGCAGGTGGAGCGGTCGTCGCGCAAGCTGGCCCGTTCGACGTTCTACGCGATGTCCCGCTGGCAGGGAAAAATGGAACGTAAGCAGGCGTTCCTCGGCCGCGTGGTGGACATCGGCGCCGAGTTGTTCGCGATGTCCGCCGTCTGTGTCCGGGCACAGTCCGAGCGGGCCAGCCGCCCGGAAAATATCGAGTTGGCCGACCTGTTCTGCCGGCAGGCGCGGGTGCGGGTGGACGCCCTGTTCTCGGCTCTCTGGGACAACACCGACTCGGTCGACACCGCCGCCGCGAAGCGGATCCTCGCCGGCCGCTACGCGGGCCTGGAGGAGGGCGTGCTCACCCCGTCCGACGAACTGCCCTGGGTGGCCGGCTGGTCGCCCGGCCCGTCCACCGCCGAGGACGTCCGCCGCCGCATCCCGCCGAGGCCGTGACCGCGCCGCCCGGCGTCCTGCCGGGCGGTGCGGTGGTGACGGTGCGGGTCAGCTGGCGATCGCCCAGGCCAGCACCGCCGCCAGGATCAGTCCGTTGAGCGCCGCCAGACCCAGGTAGGCCGCGGACGGGATCTTCTTGCCCCGGCGGACGAAGGAGACCAGGACGGCGGCGTAGCCGAGCAGCAGGACAGCGATGACGACCAGGAAGTAGAACACCCGAAGACCTTAACGGTCCCCGGCGCGCGAACCGCGACGGCGCGGTGGTCGCCGGCACCCGTGGTCGACGTCAGCGGCTCCGGCCGCGCAGGCCGAGGTGGCGCAGCTCCAGCGCGGCCAGCGCGTCGACCGTCGCGTCGTCGCCGCGCCGCCACGCCTCGGCCACGTCGGGGCCGACCCGGGTGAGCCGGCCCAGCGGCTGGGTGGCCAAGGCACGCAGGGCGAGCAGGTCCCGGCCGGCCGGCCCGGCGGCCAGCTTCGCGGCCGACCCGGCCCGACGCATCCAGCGCAGCCGCAGCGGCAGCCAGCCGAACAGCACCAGGCCGAGCGGGAAGATCAGCACCGCGATGGTGAGGGCGAGGGCGAGCTGGTCGACCAGGTGCTGCTGGTCGCGGCCGGCGTCGGCGAGCCCCCGGGCGGCGTCGGCGGCCCGCTGGAAGGGCGCGGTCAGCTCGTCGCCGACCAGCGGCACCCGGCGAACCTTGCCGCCGGCGTCGGCGAGGTTGTCGGCGAGGCCACCGCCGGCACCCTCCAGTTTCTGTCCCGGTACGGCGAGCTTCTGCACCAGGTCGTGCAGCCACAGCGCGCCGCGGACCGCCGCGTACACCCAGGCGACGACGAGGAGGTCGGTGAGCAACTGACGGGCGGCGGTCGGGAACCGATCGGCATAGATCTTCACGCCGGACAGCGTGACACGAACGGGCCGGGACCGGCACCCGCCGGATCAGCCGGCGGGGGAGCGGTTCGACCCGGGCCGGCCAGCTTCGCGCCGCCCGGATCGAGATGTCGAGCGAGGTCTTGCTGCATTGCCGGCGATGATGAATGACCGTTCAGCGGACGCAGGTGGGGCAGGTGCCGAAGATCTCCAGGGTGTGGCTGACGTCGGCGTAACCGTGCTGCGCGGCGACCCGGTCGGCCCAGCTCTCCACCGCTGGGCCGGCCACCTCCACCGTGTTGCCGCAGACCCGGCAGACCAGGTGGTGGTGGTGTCCCTCGCTGCACCGGCGGTAGAGGTGCTCGCCGCCCGGCGGCCGCATCACGTCGATCTCACCGGCGTCGGCCAGCCCCTGCAGGGTGCGGTAGACGGTGGTCAGGCCGACCCGTTCGCCGCGCTGCCGCAGCATCGCGTGCAGGTCCTGGGCGCTGTGGAAGCCCTCCATCTCGCCCAGCAGCGCGCTCACCGCCGAACGCTGCCGGGTGTTGCGCACCGCGGCGCCCTGCTCGCTCATGATCCCTCCCCGGCGTGGCTGACCGCGTCGGCCACGATGTGCGCGACGTGCTCGTCGACCAGGCTGTAGGCGATCTCCCGACCTCGGCGGGAACCCCGCACCACCCCTGCGCCGCGGAGCACCCGCAGATGCTGGGAGACCAGTGGTTGTGCGGCACCGAGTTTGTCCACCAGCTCGTGCACGCACCGCTCACCGCTGGCCAGCTCGCTGACGATGGCCAACCGGATCGGCGCCGACAGGGCGCGGAGCAACTCGCTGGCCCCGTCGAAGCCCTCGTAGCCTGTCGCGCTGGTCATTCCGTAACGGTACCCATTACCACCGACGGCTCGCGGATCAGGATCGGCCCAGTACGACCTCGTGGGGTTCCGCTGTTGGCGCGGGGGTCGGCGTCGACCGTCGGCGCAGTGTCCGCCAGACCCCACCGGCGACGGCGACCACCAGGAAGGAGGCGATCGCCACCAGCACCACCGAGGCACCCGGCGCGGTGTCCGCCGTGGCCGCCACCCAGACACCGGAGCCGGCGGCGAAGAGCCCGAGTGCCATCGCGGCCGTCATGGTGCTGCGGAAACCCCTGGTGACCTGCTGGGCGGTGGCGACCGGCACCACCATCAGCGCGCTGATCAGCAGCACCCCGACGGCCCGCATCGCGATGGTCACGGTGACCGCGGTGGCGACCGCGATCAGCAGGTTCAGCGTGCGTACCGGCAGGCCGGAGACCCGGGCGTACTCCTCGTCGTGGCTGACCGCGAAGAGCGCCGGACGCAGCGCGATCATCGTGACCAGGATCGCCGCGCCGAGCACCGCGATGGTGATCACATCGGCGAGGGAGGTGGTGATCAGTGACCCGAACAGGTAGGCGTTGAGGTTCGCGCTGGTTGCGTCGGAGAGACCCACCAGCAGTACGCCGCCCGCGATGCCGCCATAGAAGAGCAGGGCCAGGGCCAAATCGCCGGAGGTACGCCCCCGAGCCCGGACCACCTCGATGGCGATCGCGCCCGCGGTGGCGACCAGCACGGCGACCAGCACCGGCGAGCGGTTGAGCAGCAGTCCGGCCCCGACGCCGGTCAGCGCGACGTGCCCGACACCGTCACCGATCAAGGCCAGTCGGCGCTGCACCAGGTAGATGCCGAGCGCCGGCGCGGCCAGGCCGATCACCAGCGCGCCGATCAGGGCATGTTGCATGTAGGAGTACTGGAAGAGTCCCATGGGTCAGTTGCTCCACAGCCCGGCGGGCTCGTCGTAGCAGTGCGGGTGCACGTGGTCGTGGTCGGGCTCCGCGTGGTGGCCGGCCGGGTCCGGCACCGCGCCGTCGTGGGCGATGCGACCCTCGTGGACGACGACAGCCCGGCTGATCACCGGTCGCAGTGGGCCCAACTCGTGAGCGACGAGCAGCACCGTCCCGCCGTCGGAGACGAAGTCGCGCAGCGCGCTGGCGAATGCCTCCTGGCTGGTCGCGTCCACCCCCGCGGTGGGCTCGTCGAGGACCAGCAGCTCCGGCTGGCCGGCCAGCGCGCGGGCGATCAGGGTGCGCTGCTGCTGGCCGCCGGAGAGCGTGGCCACCGGGTCGCCGGCCCGGTCGGCGAGCCCGACCGCGAGCAGCGCGGCGTCGACGGCGGCGCGGTCGGCTCGACCCGGCGGGCGGAGCACCCCCCGGCGGGCCAGCCGCCCGGAGGCCACCACCTCACGGACGGTGGCCGGTACGCCACCACCGGCGCCCAGGCGCTGCGGAACGTACCCGATCCGCTCCCACTGCCGGAACCGGCGCAACGGCCTCTCGAAGAGGGTGACCGAGCCGGCGCTGACCGGCACCAGCCCGAGCACGGCGCGGATCAGGGTGGACTTGCCGGAGCCGTTGGCCCCGAGCACGGCGACCACCTCACCGGCGGTGACGGTGAGGGAGATGTCCCGGAGCACGGGGCGGCCGTCGTAGCCGACCACCCCGTGCTCGACGGTGATGACAGGTGTGGTCACGAGCAGCCCAAGGCCGTCTGCAGGGTCCGCAGGTTGGTGCGCATCACCGAAAGGTAGTCCCCGTCGCTGCCGGCGGCGAGCCCTTCGATCGGGTCCAACACGGCGGTCTTCGCGCCGACCTGACCGGCGATGGTCTCGGCGACCTTCGGGCTGACCAGGGTCTCGAAGAAGATCGTGGTGGCCTGGTGCTCCTTCGCCTCCTCGATCACGTGCGCCAGCCGCTGCGGCGAGGGCTCGACGTCGGGGCTCAGCCCGGTGATGCCGACCTGGTCGAGCTGGTAGCGGTCGGCGAGGTAGCCGAACGCGGCGTGGCTGGTCACGATCTCCCGCCGTTGGCAGGTGGCCAGGCCCTGCCGGAACTCGCCGTCCAGGGCCGTCAGGTCGGCGCGCAGCGCCGCCGCGCGGGCGGTGTAGTCGGCGGCGTGGTCCGCGTCGGCCTTGCCGAGCCGCTGGGCGAGCTGGTCACCGATGCCGGCCAGCCGGGTCGGGTCGAGCCAGACGTGCGGGTCCTTGCCGCCGCTGTCCTCGGTGTGCCCCTCCTCGCCCTCGTGGTCGTGACCGCCGGCGGTCGCGTCCAGCAGCGGCTGCACGCTTGTCACGTCGAACGCCCGGTCGCCACCGTTCTGCGCGACGGCATCGTCCACCGCCGGCTGGAAACCCTTCAGGTAGACGATCAGCTCAGCCTCGCTGACCTGACCGACCTGGCTGGGGTTGAGTTCCAGGTCGTGCGGTTCGGCGCCCGGCTTGGCCAGGTTGGTCACCCGGACCGCGTCGCCACCGACGCGCTCCGCGATGAACTGGAGGGGGTAGAACGCGGCCACCACGTCGACCCGTTGGGGGTCGGCGTCAGCGCCTCCGGTGGAGCAGCCGGCCCCGGCGCCCAGGGCGAGGAGGGCGGTCGCGGCGGCCAGGACACGGGACGTGGTGCGGTTGCTCATGTCGTCAACTGTCCGTGGCAACGATAATGATTGTCAAAAACGCATGGTTCATGTCAGAGCAGCTTCGCGAGGCCCACCGTCACCAGCAGGGTGAGCATCACCAGCCGAAGCAGCCGGGTCTGCGGCGCCTGAACCGCCCAGGTCGTCGCCAACAGGGCGATCAGGACAGCGGCGAGCGCGAGGGTCAGCAGCCCGCCGATCACCCCGGGCGTGAAGAACGCCACCAGCACCACCACCAGGGTGAGCAGGAACACCGACGTCGGGTTGGCCCCGGCCAACCGGGCCAACAGAGGGCGCTGCGTACGCTGCATCCCACAGACTCTACGAGGAGGGACACCCGTTGCTGGTGACCAACCGGTTCGTGGTCGACGTCGATGTCGCCGACGACTTCACCGAACGGGCGCACGCCGCCCTCACCGCACTGGCCGCCCGCCCCGGCTACCTGCGCGGTCAACTGGTCCGGGCGCTCGACGACCCCCGGTACTGGTCGCTGGTCACCGAATGGGAGTCGGTCGGCACCTACCGCCGGGCACTGGGCGCCTTCGAGGTCAAGGTCAGCGCCGTGCCGCTGCTCGCCGAGTCGGTCGACGAGCCCTCCGCGTACGAGGCGCTGGCCACCGCCGCCCCCGGCGGGGCAGTTGTCGTCGCCGAGAGTGATCGGGCTGCGGGTCCTTACCGCTGAGCCGCCGGACACTACGCTGCTCCTATGACCGCACCCGCCCCGCCACCCGGTCCCGGGGTGGCTCCGCCGTTCGCCGCGCCGCCCACCGAGGGCCGTCGGACTCGGCTCTGGATCGGCCTCGGCGTCGGCGCGCTCGCCGTGGTGCTCTGCTGTGGCGGGGGTGGCAGCGCCGTCATCGGCCTGGCCGTCACCGGCGTGCAGGCGATCGGGGAACAGGCCCGCACCGTGACCGGCGCCTACTACCAGGCGCTTGTCGAGCGGGACTACGGGCGGGCGTACGAGCAGCTCTGCGACGACGCGCAGCGGCGCGAGTCCCGGCCCGAGTTCGAACGGCGAGCCGCCGCCGAACCGCAGGTCACCGCGTTCCGGCTCGGTCAGGTCGACACCATCAACCTGACCGTGCCGGTGGACGTGAGCCTCTCCGGCGGCGACCGGGAGCAGCAGCAGGTCAGCCTCGGCCGGGACGGGCAGACCGGCGGCGTGGAGGTCTGCGGGGTCAGCTGACCCGCCACCGGTATTCTGCTGGGCTCAGGGCGACGGTGGTCGTACCGTTGTCCCGAACCGACCGATCCATCCACATCTCGCCCCCGCCGACCGCCAGCCGGCGTAGGAGGAAACATGCCAGCCGACCGTATCGACGCCGTCGTCAGCCTCGCCAAGCGCCGAGGCTTCGTCTTCCCCTCCAGTGAGATCTACGGAGGCACCCGATCGGCGTGGGACTACGGCCCGCTCGGCGTGGAGCTCAAGGAGAACGTCCGCCGGCAGTGGTGGAAGACCATGGTCCAGCAGCGGGACGACGTGGTCGGCCTCGACTCCGCCGTGATCCTGGCCCGCAAGGTGTGGGAGGCGTCCGGCCACATCGCCGAGTTCGTCGACCCGCTCACCGAGTGCCAGTTCTGCCACAAGCGGTTCCGGGCGGACCACCTGGAGGAGGCGTACGCGGAGAAGCACGGCAAGCCGCTGACCTCACTCGCCGAGCTGAACTGCCCCAACTGCGGCAACAAGGGCACCTTCACCGAGCCGAAGATGTTCAACGGCCTGATGAAGACCTACCTGGGTCCGGTGGAGAGCGACGAGGGTCTGCACTACCTGCGCCCGGAGACCGCGCAGGGCATCTTCGTCAACTACAAGAACGTCGAGACGGTCGCCCGTAAGAAGCCGCCGTTCGGCATCGCCCAGACCGGTAAGTCGTTCCGCAACGAGATCACCCCGGGCAACTTCATCTTCCGGACCCGTGAGTTCGAGCAGATGGAGATGGAGTTCTTCGTCGAGCCGGGCACCGACGAGCAGTGGCACGAGTACTGGCTCCAGGAGCGCTGGAACTGGTACCTCGACCTCGGCCTGTCGGCGGACAATCTGCGTCTCTTCGAGCACCCCGCCGAGAAGCTCTCGCACTACTCGAAGCGGACGGTGGACATCGAGTACCGCTTCCAGTTCGGCGGCACCGAGTTCGCCGAGCTGGAGGGTGTCGCCAACCGCACCGACTTCGACCTCTCCACGCACAGCAAGCACTCCGGCGTCGACCTGTCGTACTTCGACCAGACCAAGAGTGAGCGCTGGATGCCGTACGTCATCGAGCCGGCCGCGGGTCTGACCCGCGCGGTGCTCGCCTTCCTGCTCGAGGCGTACGACGAGGACGAGGCCCCCAACACCAAGGGCGGCGTGGACAAGCGCACGGTGATGCGTTTTGACCCACGGCTGGCGCCGGTGAAGGTGGCGGTGCTGCCGCTGTCGCGCAACGAGGCGCTGTCGCCCAAGGCGAAGGACCTCGCCGCGCTGCTGCGCAAGCGCTGGGTGGTCGAGTTCGACGACTCGCAGGCGATCGGCCGCCGCTACCGCCGGCAGGACGAGATCGGCACCCCGTTCTGCGTGACCGTCGACTTCGACACGCTTGACGACAACGCCGTGACGGTGCGCAACCGGGACACCATGGCCCAGGAGCGGGTCTCGCTGGACCAGGTCGAGCGCTACCTGATCGAGCGCCTCCCCGGCTGCTGACGTCCTCCGAAAGCCCCTCCCCGACCACGGTCGGGGAGGGGCTTTCTGGCGCCTGACCAGGGGCGGGACCCGAAACGAACCGTCGGCGAGTCGCGGGCCGATGAAATTAGTTCAATGCCATCTTTCGATATCTTGGGTCTCGATCGGGAGAAGGTGGGATGACATGGCGAACCGACTGTCCGTCCTCCGCGTGACCGCTGCGGCGTCGATCGTCGTGGGACTGCCGGCGCTCTCGGGCTCGACGGCCCACCACGGTGCCGCCCAGGCCCCGCCGCCGCACCTGACCTCGACGTCGCGCGGGTCGGCTGGTGCGGTCCCCACGGCCACCGTGTCGCCGGTCCCCGAGATGATCGAGGCCGCCCAGTGGAGGATCGAGCAGCCGGCCCCGTCCCGCGGCGGTCCCGCGCGGCGTGCCTCCCCGCACGCCCCCGTGACACGTCTCGCCCCCGTGACGGCGATCCACTCGCAGGCCAAGATCGACAGCGGGGCGCTGGTGACGTGGACGACCTCCCCGACGTGCCTCCTGGCGGGGCACGACACCATGGGTTGGGCGTGGCTCAACGACCTTCCGGCCGGGAGGGTGGTGCGGGTCGACTCGGGGCCGTGCGCGGGCACCTACCAGGTGGTCGGGCACCGGTGGCAGCCGCGTAAGGGCGGCACGATGCCGGACTGGGTGAGCAGATACGACCTCGTGCTCCAGACCTGTACGGGGCGGAGCGGGACGGGGTTCAGCACCGCTCGACGGCTGCCCCGGTAGGCCCGGTCGGTCGACCCGGGCGCCGCCCTGCGGCAGGTAAAGGGGGAGGAACCCCTCCGTATACTTGCGGGGTGAGTGATGTCGCGGTGGCGCCCGGACGCCCGTTAACCCTCGGTGGCTACCAGGTGTGGCCGCCGGTGGTGCTGGCGCCGATGGCCGGGATCACCAACGTCGGCTTCCGCCGGCTCTGCCGGGAGCAGGGCGGCGGCATCTACGTCTGCGAGATGATCACCACGCGGGCGCTTGTCGAGCGGAACCCGAAGACCCTGCACATGATCGCGTTCGGCGACGACGAGAAGCCGCGCAGCCTCCAGCTCTACGGCACCGATCCGGAGATCACCGCCGCCGCGGTCCGGATCATCGTGGAACGCGACCTGGCCGACCACATCGACCTCAACTTCGGCTGCCCCGTACCCAAGGTCACCCGGCGTGGTGGCGGCGCGGCGCTGCCGTGGCGGCGCCGGCTCTTCGCCCGGCTGGTGCGGGCCGCGGTGGACGCCGCGGCACCGGCCGGGGTGCCGGTCACCGTCAAGATGCGCAAGGGCATCGACGACGACCACCTGACGTACGTCGAAGCCGGGCTGGCCGCCCAGGAGGCCGGCGTGGCCGCGGTGGCCCTGCACGGGCGGACGGCCGCGCAGCGCTACTCGGGCACCGCCGACTGGGACGCGATCGCCACGTTGAAGCAGGCCCTCGACGTGCCGGTGCTCGGCAACGGCGACATCTGGGAGGCCGACGACGCGCTGCGGATGGTCGCGCACACCGGGGTCGACGGCGTGGTCGTCGGGCGTGGCTGCCTGGGGCGCCCATGGCTGTTCGCCGACCTGGAGGCCGCCTTCAACGGCCGGCCGGAGCGGCGACTGCCGACCCTCGGGGAGGTGTCGGTGACCATGCGTCGGCACGCCGAGCTGCTGGTCGACCAGTTCGTGGCCGCCGCCCGCAACCCGACCCGGGGCGAACGGGACGGCTGCGCCGATTTCCGTAAGCACGTCGCCTGGTACCTCAAGGGCTTCCCGGTCGGCGGCGAACTCCGCCGCTCACTGGCGATGATCGAAAGCCTGGCTCAGCTCGACGACCTGCTCGGCAAACTCGACCCGACGGAGCCGTTCCCGGTGACCGCCCTGGGCCAGCCCCGTGGGCGCACCAACTCGCCGGGCAAGGTCTTCCTGCCGGATGGTTGGCTGGCCAGTCGGGACGACGACGCCGTCCCCGAGGGCGCCGAAATGGACGACTCCGGAGGCTGAGCGCCCCGGCCGCACAGATCTTGGACACTTTCCGTTAGCGGCTAACGGAAAGTGTCCAAGATCTGCTCATTCCACGCGGTGCTTGGGTGAGGAACCGGGCGACCTGGCGCGGGGTGGGGCGCGCTTCGGGCCGGGCTCGCGGATCAGGCCGAAAGGGCCGGTCCCCGTGGTGGGGTCCGGCCCTTCGGTGTAGGCGGTGGTGGTGTGTGGGTCAGCTGGTGGCGTAGCCGCGGGTGGCGATCCAGTCGGCGAGGTGCTCGACGGTGATCCAGTAGGAGGCGGTGTTCGGGTCGGCGGAGTCGGCGATCTTGACGGTGGTGCCGTTGTCGCGGTAGCCGACGACGCTGATGTAGTGCCCGCCCTCGTAGGAGTGGGTGACACCGTCGGTGTCGGTGCTGGTGCCGGCGATGTTCGCGACCACGGCCCGGCCGTCGTCGACGGTCGTGACGATGTCGGTGCGTAGCCGGTCGGTCTGTGCGGCGTCGGCGTCGGGGCTGCTGATCTCCACGCTGTGGTAGGCGTCGTTCTTGCCGGTTTCCTTGTTCAGGACCGGGGTGATGTCGTTGATGCTGTTGGTGCCGGCCTCGGTGGTGCCCATTTCCTTGGCCATGTCATCGACGTTGATGTTCTTGCCCTGCACACTCAGGGCGTTGCGGGTGGCGGCGGGGCCGCAGTAGTAGAAGTTCGGCTGCGCCTCGTAGCGCACGCCCAGTTCGCGCTCACCGTGACCCTTACGGTCGTTCTGGGTCTGGGTGGTGGGCTTGTCGGTGCTCGGCGCGGCGAACGCGGTGGTGACGGGTCCGGCGATGGCGCCGCCGGTGAAGGCGAGGCCGGCGGCGGTCAGGGCGGTCTTACGGATCAGATCGGTACGCATGATGGCGTGCTCCTCTGCATCGGGGGTGCCCACACCACACCCGGGGGTGGGTGATCGTGCGGGAAGTGCGAGGGGGATCCGTGCCCGGCGACCCGCCAGAGGGGGTCGGCGTCGGGACAGGGTGTAACCGTTCGCGGTGGCGGGTCATTCCGCCTGCCCGGGGGTTGGCCGGTGGTGGTGCTCGGCCGTGCGGGGGATGTAACCGGGGCGGCCTGCCGGATGTTCCCACCGGGCCCTGCGCACTGGGACTCGACGCTCTCGGTGGCCGGCCACCTCGGGGTCTGCCAGGTATAACGACCCGGGCCGGCGGCCGATTCCGCCCCGGAGGTAGCCCCGACAACCCGACACTGACCGCGAAACCGGACAACCAGCCCAGCCGGCGAACGGACACGGCGGACGAGGCGGCGTGATCGACTCGGGTTCACAGAAATCGCGGTATCCGAGTGTCGGGGATGGCCCGACATCATGAAAGTCGAGTGTCATGTCGGTCCACGCCGTTCTGCGCCCGGACGGGGTCGACTCGGAGGCAGAGCGTCGCGCGGATTGGCCCGGCCAGCACCTCGCCGGCCCGAAGGGCACCGAGGTCGAGGCGCCCGTCGGGGCAGCGCGGCGGCGGCCAGATCGACGGTACGCAGCACCGGAGGACAGCGCGGTTCCAGCACAAGATCGTGCTGGAACCAGGAAACAGGCCCCTCCCGACGTGACGAGACCACTACATCCAGGATCGAGCACGATCACGCTGGGCGCGACGGCGGGTACGGGGTGAGGCGGACGGCCCGGTATCGGGCAAGGCGCGACGGCCGGTATCGGGCAGCGGGGATGGTCAGCGCGGACCGGATGTAGGCGGCGGCTGAGTCGAGGATCAGGACGTGGCGGGGTCGGTCTCTGGCACGGTGCGCTGAGTGGGGATGGTCGGGGTGCTCGGCCAGGGGACCTCGGGTGCGCGGTGGAAGGTGATCCCGGCGGCCGCCCAGCGCGGACCCTGACCGGCCAGCCGGTCACGGAAGTCGGCCCAGTCGTGGGTGGCCCGGGGTGACCAACCCAGCTCGGCGATGGCGGGGAGTCGGGGCAGGAGCAGGAACTCGATGTCGGCCAGCGAGGTGACCGACTCGGTCCAGAGCGGGGCTTCCACCCCGAGAACGGCGGTGGCGGGCACCTCGGCGACGTGTGTGCCCGGATCCCAGTCGTACGCCTTGCGCACGTCGATCAGGCCGGCCCAGTCGTGGCCGATCGGGGTGTCCGGGGCGTACTTCATGTCCAGGTAGGCGTGGTTGCCGGGGGAGACGATGAGTCGGGCGCCCCGACGGACCGCGTCGGCCGTGGTGGGGTCGTCGGCGTTCGTGCCCCACCACTGGAGGACCCGCCCGTCGAGGTGGGCGGCCGGTGCGAGCTGGTGCCAGCCGACGACCGTCTTGCCGAGGTCGGCCACGATGCGCTGGACCCGCTCGACGAAACCGGTGTAGACCTCGCCCTTGACCTTGAACGCCTCGTCGCCGCCGATGTGCAGCAACGGGCCGGGGGTGAGTGCGGCCACCTCGCCCAGCACGTCGGCGACGAAGTCGTACGTCCGTTCGTCGGCCGGGTCGACGTAGCTGAAACCGACCTCGGTGCCGGTGTACGGAGGAGGCGCGATCTTGTCTGGTGCCAGCTCCGGGTACGCGACAAGCGCCGAGTTGGTGTGCCCGGGGAGGTCGATCTCCGGGACGACGGTGATGTGGCGGGCGGCGGCGTAGGAGACGATCCGCCGGTAGTCCGCCTTCGTGTAGTGCCCCCCGGGGCCGCCACCGACCTCGGTCGTCCCGCCCACGGAGGTCAGCCTCGGCCAGGAGTCGACGGCGATCCGCCAACCCTGGTCGTCGGTGAGGTGCAGATGCAGGTGGTTGAGCTTGTAGCGGGCCAGGTGGTCCACCACGCGCAGGACGTCCTCGACGGTGAAGAAGTGCCGTGCGACGTCGAGCATCGCGCCCCGGTACGGGAAGCGGGGGGTGTCGGTGATGGTCCCGCCGGGCAGCGCCCACCGTGCGGTGACCGGGGTCGGGCTTTCGATGGCCGGTGGCAGCAGGTGGCGCAGGGTCTGCACGCCGTAGAACAGGCCGCTGGCGGTGCCGGCGGTGAGGCGTACCCCGTCGCGGGCGATGTCGAGCCGGTAGCCCTCCGCACCGAGGTCGACGGTCGCGTCCAACACCAGCGCGATGCCGTCGACCCGCTCCGGCGCGTCGGTGGACGGCGGCGCAGGCGTGACGGCGTCGGTGGCCGGCAGTGGACGGGCGTGGACGACCGGCAGCGGGTAGCCGGTGGCTGGGCGGAGCAGCTCGGCGAGTTGCGTGGCGACGGCCAGCGCGGCGGGGTCGGCGCTGACCACGATGACCGCTTCGGCCGGGAGCACCCAGTCCTCGGTCGGATCCGGCTGGACCTGCGCGGGGGCGGGGACGACGTCGGCCAGCCGATGCGGGGCCGACGGGGTGAGCAGGTCGCCCGCCGCCCGTTCGGCGGCCTGGGCCAGCGTGGCCGGGTCCGGTTCCCGCGTCGGCAGCGGCACCTCGCCGGTGGCGGGGGCGGCGGTGGGGCCGGGGGAGGGGGTGGTCGACACGGCGGCGACTCCGGGGGGTGTATTCGCGTCGGTTATGGCAAAAGTGAGGTTCACCGGCTGGCGTGTCGTCAAGCGTACGACGCTCGGCCGGGATGCGTGATGGTGCGCATGGAAGCGTTCCCAAAAACCGGTACGAACACGGATAGTCGTGATGGCTGTGCCAATTGTCACCGAACGGTCCCAGGTCGCCCGATGTTCGCTTAACCTTCGCCCACCGATCGGCGTCGACCCCGGGATTGCCGGCGGTCCGTCCCGGGGTAGGAAAAAACTGAACCTTCGTTAAGTGTCCATCCGGCGCGTGTGTGGAGGCTTTGGTGGCAGCGCAAGGAACCGTCGATCACAAGTACGTCTACGACTTCTCCGAAGGCAACAAGGACCTCAAGGACCTGCTCGGCGGCAAGGGGGCGAACCTCGCCGAGATGACAAACCTCGGCCTGCCCGTTCCCCCCGGCTTCACCATCACCACCGAGGCCTGCCAGGCGTACCTCGCGACGGGACAGGAGCCGGACGGGCTCGCCGATCAGATCGAGGCGCACCTGGAATCGCTGGAGCGCGCGATGGGCAAGCGCCTCGGCGACCCGCAGGATCCGCTGCTGGTGTCCGTCCGCTCCGGCGCCAAGTTCTCCATGCCCGGCATGATGGAGACCGTCCTCAACGTCGGCCTCAACGACCAGAGCGTGGAAGGACTCGCACGACAGGCCGGCGGCGCGGGCGATCAGGCCGCCTCCGGCGGCAACGACAGGTTCGCCTGGGACTCCTACCGCCGCCTGATCCAGATGTTCGGCAAGACCGTCTGCGAGGTGCCGGGCGAGGAGTTCGAGCACGCGCTCGACGAGATCAAGAGCGCCAAGGGTACGCAGAACGACCTCGACCTGGACGCGGACGACCTGCGCGGGCTGGTCGACGCGTACAAGAAGATCTTTGTGAAGCACACCGGTCGGGAGTTCCCGCAGCAGCCGCGTGAGCAGCTCGACCTCGCGATCCGGGCGGTCTTCGAGTCGTGGAACGCCGAGCGCGCGGTGCTCTACCGTCGCCAGGAGCGCATCCCGGCCGACCTCGGCACCGCGGTCAACGTGGTGACCATGGTGTTCGGCAACCTGGGTCCCGATTCCGGCACCGGTGTCGCGTTCACCCGTGACCCGGCCAGTGGCGCGCAGGGCATCTACGGCGACTACCTGGCCAACGCCCAGGGCGAGGACGTGGTCGCCGGCATCCGCAACACGGTGCCGTTGCAGGAGTTGGCGCAGCTCGACAGGTCCTCCTACGAGGAGCTGCTCGGCATCATGGCCCGGCTGGAGGAGCACTACAAGGACCTGTGCGACATCGAGTTCACCATCGAGCGCGGCAAGCTGTGGATGTTGCAGACCCGGGTCGGCAAGCGCACCGCCGCCGCCGCGTTCGTCATCGCCGGGCAGCTCGTCGACGAGGGCCTGATCGACCTGGACGAGGCGTTGCACCGGGTCAACGGCGCACAGCTCGCCCAGCTCATGTTCCCGCGCTTCCAACTCGACCACGAGTTCGAGGCAGTCGCCACGGGCATCGGCGCGTCACCCGGCGCGGCGTCCGGCACCGTGGTCTTCACCTC
The DNA here is from genome assembly GCF_040647935.1 of Micromonospora sp. NPDC049204. Lineage (NCBI taxonomy): Bacteria > Bacillati > Actinomycetota > Actinomycetes > Micromonosporales > Micromonosporaceae > Micromonospora > Micromonospora sp. NPDC049204. The sequence goes on from NZ_JBEZDC010000004.1 coordinate 156,141, forward strand.
CGCGCGGGCCGTCGAGCTGGCGGCCGAGGGGAGGTCGGTGATCCTGGTCCGCCGGGAGACCAACCCGGACGACCTGAACGGCATGATCGCCGCGCAGGGCATCCTCACCTCGCGCGGCGGCAAGACCAGCCACGCCGCCGTGGTGGCCCGGGGCATGGGCAAGACCTGCGTCTCCGGTGCCGACGAGATCGACGTGAACGTGCCGGCGAAGCGGTTCACCGTGGCCGGGCAGACCGTTGACGAGGGTGACGTCGTGTCCATCGACGGCACCACCGGCAAGGTCTACCTCGGCGAGGTGCCGGTCATGCCGTCGGAGGTGGTGCAGTACTTCGAGGGCAGCCTCGACCCGGAGCACATCGACAACGCGCTGGTGCGGGCCGTACACCGGATCATGACGCACGCCGACGGGAAGCGGCGGCTGGCGGTCCGCACGAACGCCGACACCGGCGCGGACGCGGCCCGGGCCCGGCGCTTCGGTGCCGAGGGCATCGGGCTGTGCCGCACCGAGCACATGTTCCTCGGCGACCGGCGGGAGTTGGTCGAGCGGCTGATCCTGGCTCGTGCCCCGGGTGAGCGGGAGGCGGCGCTGGCGGCGCTGCTGCCGTTGCAGCGGGCCGACTTCGAGGAGATCTTCCGCGAGATGGACGGCCTGCCGGTGACCGTCCGGCTGATCGATCCGCCGCTGCACGAGTTCCTGCCGCCGCTGGAGCAGCTCGCCGTCAACGTGGCGGTCGCCCAGGAGCGCGGCGAGGACGTCGCCAAGGAGGAGGCGCTGCTCGCCGCCGTCCGGCGGATGCACGAGGAGAACCCGATGCTCGGGCTGCGGGGCGTCCGCCTCGGTCTGGTCATCCCCGGCCTGTTCGCGATGCAGGTCCGGGCCATCGCCGAGGCGGCCGTCAGCTGCGCTCGCGGCGGCGGGACGGCGAAGCCGGAGATCATGGTGCCGCTGGTCGGGGCCGTGCAGGAGTTGGAGACGGTCCGCGCCGAGGCCGAGAAGATCATCGCCGAGGTGGTCGGGGACAGCGGGGTCGAGGTGCTGATCGGCACGATGATCGAGGTGCCCCGGGCCGCGTTGACCGCCGGGCAGATCGCCGAGGCCGCCGAGTTCTTCTCCTTCGGCACCAACGACCTGACCCAGATGGGCTGGGGTTTCTCCCGGGACGACGTCGAGGGCGCGTTCTTCTGGCGCTACCTCGAGCTGGGCATCTTCGGCATCTCGCCGTTCGAGTCGATCGACCGCGACGGCGTCGGCCGGCTGGTGCGGATCGCCGCCGAGGAGGGGCGGGCCGCCCGTCCGGGCCTGAAGTTGGGCGTGTGCGGCGAGCACGGCGGCGACCCGGACTCGGTGCACTTCTTCCACGAGGTCGGCCTGGACTACGTGTCCTGCTCGCCGTTCCGGGTGCCGGTGGCCCGGCTGGAGGCCGGTCGGGCCGTGGTGGAGACCGGCGGGTCGGACAGTCGTTGACGCGGGCCGGCGGCGGACCGGGTCACCCGGTCCGCCGCCGGCACCGACGATCAGATCGGCGGGCGCCGCCAGGTCGGCCGGGACGAGCGGCGCAACTGGGTGGGCAGGGTCGCCATCGGGGTACGCACGGCGAGTGGCGCGTGCCCATTCGGAACGGCGGTGGCGCCGCCACCGCCGACACGTGTGTCCAACACCGATCCGGTCCGCCGGGCCACCGCCCGAGCCTCCTGGTGCAGCGTCTCCAAATCCTCCACCGGCGACGCGGTGACCAGGGTCAGCAGGGCGGTGCGCCCCGCCGGGTAGGTCACCACGCAGCCAGCCGTCGTGCAGACCACCGACTCCCGGAACTCACCCCGCCGGACGGTGTCGGCCACCCGGTGCCCGAGCCCGAAACTGGCGGCGGCCAACGCGGCGAGATGGGTGGCGTCGGTGCTGGGCAGATCGCTGGAGATGAGCAACCCGTCGGTGCCGGCCAGCACCGTCCCGGCGACGTCGGGCCGGCGTCGACGCAGCCCGCGTAGCTCCGTACCCACCACCGTGTCTGCGTCCACGAGCTGCTCCCTTACCGGTCGGGATCTGCGTGTCGGTCGGCTCGTCACTTTCCGCGCTGGGAACGCTACCGCTGGCCACCTCCGCCCGCGAGCCTGTAACCCAGGGCGATCGGTCCACAACTCCGGGCCGATCGGCGGTTGTGGACGATTCAACGACGCGTCGGGGGCACGTCGACCAACCGTGACGGGCGTAACCTTGGCTCGCTCGCAAACGGCTGATTGCGTACGCCGTCGAACGGGAAAGGTGACTGAATGACAAGCGTCTGGGAGAACCTGACCGTCGACGCCCGCGATCCGGGCCGGCTGGCCCGCTGGTGGGCTGAGGCGCTCGGCTACCAGGTCATCAGGGACACTCCCGACGAGGTGGAGATCCGCCAGTCCGCGGACCGCCTGCCCGGCCTGGTCTTCGTGCCGGTGACCGAGGGCAAGGACCGCAAGAACCGGCTGCACCTCGACCTGCGCCCCGCCAACCGGGAGGCCGAGGTCGAGCGGCTCGTCGACATGGGTGCCCGGCACGTCGACATCGGCCAGGGCGACGTCGAGTGGACGGTGCTGGCCGATCCGGAGGGCAACGAGTTCTGCGTCCTGCGTGAGCGCGAGGAGTGAGCCGGTTTTGCGAGCCCCGCAGTCGCGAACACCGGCGGCTGCGTGAGCGCGAGGAGTAAGGCGGGCGCGCCGGACGCGCGGTTGGTGCGCGAGGCGCCCAAGGACACCGGGCACCGCCGGTCACCGTACGAGCGCGATCGTGCCCGGGTGCTGCACTCCGCGGCGTTCCGGCGGCTGGCCACCAAGACCCAGGTGCACACGGCCGGCACCGACGACTTCCTGCGTACGCGGCTGACGCACTCGCTGGAGGTGGCGCAGATCGCCCGGGAGATGGGTGCCCGGTTGGGCTGCGACCCGGACGTGGTCGACGTCGCCGGGCTCGCCCACGACCTCGGGCATCCGCCGTTCGGGCACAACGGCGAGTCCGCTCTGGACCTGCTGGCCACACCCTGCGGTGGCTTCGAGGGCAACGCGCAGACGTTGCGGGTGCTGACCCGGCTGGAGGCGAAGGTGCTCGCCCCGGACGGCTCGCCCGCCGGCCTCAACCTGACCCGGGCGTCGCTCGACGCGATCGGCAAGTATCCCTGGCCGCGTCGCCCCGGGCAGCGCAAGTTCGGGGTGTACGCGGACGACGCGCCGGTCTTCGGCTGGATCCGGGCCGGTGCGCCCGGCGACCGGCGCTGCCTGGAGGCGCAGGTGATGGACTGGGCCGACGACGTCGCGTACTCGGTGCACGACGTGGAGGACGGCATCCACGGCGGGTACGTCACGCTGGGTCCGCTGCTCGCGGACGCCGACGAGCGGGCCGCGCTCTGCGCCGACGTGGCCGCCGCCTACTCCGGCGAGTCCGCGGCCGACCTGGCCGAGGTGCTGGTGGACCTGCTGGCCGACCCGCTGCTCGCCCCGCTCGCCGGGTACGACGGCAGCCACCGCGCCCAGGTGGCGCTGAAGGCCACCACCAGCGGACTGACCGGCCGGTTCGTCTCGGCGGCGGTGGCCGCCACCGAGGAGCGCTCCGGTCCCGGCCCGCACCGCCGCTACGACGCCGATCTGGTGGTGCCGAGGCTGGTCCGGGCGCAGTGCGCGCTGCTCAAGGGCATCGCCCTGCGGTACGTGATGCGCCGTTCCGGTTACCGGGGCCGCTACGAACGACAGCGGACGATGCTTGCCGAGGTGGTGGCCGCGCTGCTCCGGCACGCCCCGGACGGGCTCGATCCGATCTTCGCCCCGCTGTGGCGGGCGGCCCCGGACGACACCGCCCGACTGCGGGTGGTGATCGACCAGGTCGCCTCGCTCACCGACCCGGCGGCGGTGACCTGGCACACCCGCCTGACCGGTAGGAGCGCACCGCCGACCGACCACGAGCCAGCTTAGGCTAGCCTAACTGACATGACGGAACGTCCCAGGAACGTCACCTCGGCCCACGTGCTGCGCAGCGAGCGGCCCACCCCGCACCTGATCCGGCTCGTCCTCGGTGGGGACGAGATGGTCGGCCTGCCGGTCGGGGAGTTCACCGACCACTACATCAAGCTGGTGTTCCCGCAGCCCGGCGTCGCGTACCCGCAGCCGTTGGACCTCGCCGCGATCCGCCGGGACCTGCCTCGGGAGCAGTGGCCCCGGCTGCGCGCGTACACCGTGCGGCGGTGGGACCCGCTGGCCGAGGAGCTGACCGTGGACGTGGTGCACCACGGCGACGAGGGGTTGGCCGGCCCGTGGGCCGCCGCGCTGCGTCCGGGTGACCCGGTGCACTTCGTCGGCCCCGGCGGGGCGTACGCGCCGAGCCCGGACGCGGACTGGCACCTGCTGGTCGGCGACGAGAGCGCCCTGCCGGCGATCGCCGCCGCGTTGGAGCGGCTGCCGCTGGGCGCGCCGGCCCACGTCTTCGTGGAGATCGGCGACCCGGCGGACGAGCAGAAGCTGCTCAGCCCCGGCGCGGTCGAGCTGACCTGGTTGCACCGGGGCGACCGCCCGGTGGGCGAGGCGCTGGTCGCTGCGGTACGCGCGCTGGAGTTCCCGAGCGGGCAGGTGCACGCGTTCGTGCACGGCGAGGCGGCCTTCGTCCGGGACCTGCGCCGACTGCTGCGCGGCGAGCGGGGCGTGCCCCTCGACCGGCTCTCCATCTCCGGTTACTGGCGACGCGGCATGGACGACGAGGGCTGGCGCTCCACCAAGGCCGACTGGAACAACCAGGTGGCAGCCGAGGAGGCCACCGCCGCCTGAGGGTCGTTCAACCCTCCTGCGTCTGGTTCGACTCCCGGGCGCTGGTGAGTCGTCGGCTGAGCAGCACGGCGTACCCGACGATCGCCGCCGCGAGCAGGGACAGCATCAACTTCGGCTCGTGCACCGTCGCGGTGATCAGGCTGACCGAGAGCACCCCGTAGGCGGCGATCGCCAACCGGGCGCGGCTCGGTCGGGTCCACAGCCAGTACAGGGCCAGGCCACACAACGTCCAGATCACCATCGACGCGCCCAGCAGCAGCCGCAGCTCCAGCGGCAGGCGGGCCGCGTTGTCGTCGACAAGCCGGACCACCTGGCCGAGCGACCAGCCGAGCAGCAGCAGCGCGCCGCCGAGGGGAATGTGCAGGAAGCTGTACGCCTGCCCGCCGCGTAGGCGGCTCTGGAGGAGTCGGGTGGTGACGAATGTGGTGTAGACCCACCAGACGGCCGCCGGGATCAGGAAGGCCATCGCGGCGGTGAGGATCATGTGCGGCGGAGGGTGGTCCGGCACCGCGAAGAGCAGGCTGGCCAGCGCGCTGCCGAGCACGATGATGGTGAACTGGCCGATCCGTTCCGGCAGGTGCCGGTTGTCCACCGGCCAGCGGTTGAGCCAGCGGACCCCGACCCACGGCGTGGCCAGTTCGATGACCATCGCGACGATCCACAGGACGGGACGCAGCTCGGTGGGCGCCATCAGCGACACCAGCCAGATCAGCCAGCCCGACCCGAAGCCGATCAGGTAGACGGTCGTCACCAGGCGGGCCATCGGGCTGGTCGGACGGGCCCGCAGGTACAGCAGGAGCAGCACGCCCCGCACGATCAGGTAACCGACCGGCAGGAGCACGCTCTCCGGCACCTCGTCGACCCCGAGTGTCATCGCGCCCGCGCCGACCAACGCGACAAGCACCAGCAGTCGGTGCGGCGCGTCGTCCGGGTCGAACCGGGTGTCGTAGTAGACCTGCCCCAGCCAGGCCCACTGGATCACCACGAAGAGCCCGATCACGGCCAGCACGGCCGTCGGCGACGGGCTCGGCTCGTTGCCCAGCCGGGCCGCCACCGCCGCCAGCGCGTACACGAAGATGAGGTCGAGGAACAGCTCCAGCCAGGTGGCGTGCCGGTGGCCGGCCTCGTCGGTCCGCGGGGCCAGTCCACGCAACCCCATCCGGCTGGCCAGCCAGTTCGGTACGTGGGGGGCTCCGGTCCGTACCCTGCGCATCTGGTCATGGTCCCCGGGCGGACCCGGCCCGCGGGCCGGAACCGCCCAGCCGGTCGGTGGTGGGGGTCACCGGCGCGGCCGGTGACCCCCGCGGTGGTGCCGGGTCAGCCGAGGTTGGCCCAGGTGGACCAGGGGCCGCTGGTGGTGGTCTGCCAGATGCTGTAGAGGCTGCCGTTGCCGCCGCCGACGAACACCTGGAGTCGTCCGTCCGCGTTTGTGGCGACGGCCAGGTCGGTGGTGAGGCCGTTGCCGCCGAGGCTGGTCCAGTCGGAGAACGGGCCGTTGGCCGTGGTCTGCCACTTGTGGTAGAGCTTGCCGTCGCCGCCGATGGCGAACAGTTCGATCCGGCCGTCGGTCTTGGTGACGGCCTTGATGGCGTGCAGGTCGGTGCCGTCGAGGTTGGTCCAGGCCGACCAGGGGCCGCTGGTGGTGGTCTGCCAGATGCTGTAGAGGCTGCCGTTGCCGCCGATGACGAAGGCTTGCAGGCGTCCGTCGGCGTTGGCGGCGATGGTGAGGTCGGTGGTGAGGTCGTTGCCGCCGAGGCTGGTCCAGTCGGCGAACGGACCGTTGGCCGTGTTCTGCCACTTGTGGTAGAGCTTGCCGTCGCCGCCGATGGCGAACAGTTCGATCCGGCCGTCCTTCTTCTTCACGGCACTGAGCGAGCGCAGGTCGGTGCCGCCGAGGTTCGCCCAGGCCGACCAGGGGCCGCTGGTGGTGGTCTGCCAGACGCTGTAGAGGCTGCCGTTGCCGCCGATGACGAAGACCTGAAGGCGTCCGTCGGCGTTCGTGGCGACGGTGAGATCGGTGGTGAGGTCGGTGCCGCCGAGGCCGGCCCAGTCGGCGAACGGCCCGTTCGGGGTGGCCTGCCACTTGTCGTAGAGCTTCGAGTCGCCGCCGATGGCCAGCAGCTCGATCCGGCCGTCCGGCTTGGTCACGGCCGTGGGGGCCTGGAGGTCGGTGCCGCCGAGGTTGGCCCAGTCGCCGAACACGCCGTTCGCGGAGGTCTGCCAGGTGCTGTACACCGCACCGGAGCCGCGGGTCTGGAACGCCTGCAACCGGCCGTCGGCATTCAACGCCGCCGTCAGCGATCGGGCGGCCGGCCGCCGGGTGCCCCACTGGCCGAAGTCGATGGCCCAGGCCTCGTTGCGGTCACAGTCGGCCCCGCCGATGGGCACGCCGTTCTCCACCTGCCGCAGCTGTGCGCGGCTGTCCCACTGACCGGACGACCACGCGTACGTCTGCCAGCCCCAGCGAATCTTGCCGGCGTCGAAGAGTCGCTTGATCACGTAGTAGCCGCCGTAGGCGCCGACCCGCGCCCGGCCCAGCACCGAGGCCACTCCGTCGAAGTACGCGTTGATGGCGGGCTGCTGCGACGCCGAGGCGTCGAAGTCCACGCTGAAGTAGATCGGCCTGCCCGCCGGCATGCCGCAGGCCAACGCCTGGCTGTGCGCCTTGGTGGGTTTCTCGACCCCCTTCGCGTACCCCAGCAGCGCCTCACTGGCGGTGTACTCCCAGTTGGAGACGATGTCGATGCCGCCCGCGATGAGGGCGTCCGCCTCGCTCCGGGTGAGATTCTTGCCGGTGGTGCTGTCGCTCAGATATCGGCAGGCGAAGGTGTAACCGCCGGCCTGGAGGGCGCTGATGCTCGGGCGACCCCACGAGTAGTCGACGCCGCGGCGCAGGGCGGCCGCGGCCGCCGGGGATCCGAAGCTCAGCCCGGTGACGCCGCCGGCAGCGATGGCGGCCAGACCGGCCAGCACGCCGCGTCGGGAGATCTGGTTGGACAGGTGCGGTGCGGAGGAAACACGCATGGGAAGTTCCTTTCCAAGGGCTACCGGGGCGTACGAGGGCGCGGCTCCGCCGAGGGGCGGACCGGGAGTCTGCGGTGGAGCGGGGGTCACCGGCCGCGCCGGTGACCCCCGCGGTGGTGCCGGGTCAGCCGAGGTTGGCCCAGGTGGACCAGGGGCCGCTGGTGGTGGTCTGCCACATGCTGTAGAGGGCGCCGTTGCCGCCGACGACGAAGACCTGGAGTCGTCCGTCGGCGTTGGCGGAGATGGCGAGGTCACTGGTCAGGTCGTTGCCGCCGAGGCTGGTCCAGTTGGAGAACGGCCCGTTGGCCGTGGTCTGCCACTTGTGGTAGAGCTTCGAGTCGCCGCCGATGGCGAACAGTTCCATCCGGCCGTCGGTCTTGGTGACGGCCCGGACGGCGCTCAGGTCGGTGCCGTCGAGGTTGGTCCAGGCCGACCAGGGGCCGCTGGTGGTGGTCTGCCAGATGCTGTAGAGGGCGCCGTTGCCGCCGATCACGAAGACCTGGAGGCGTCCGTCGGCGTTGGCGGAGATGGCGAGCTCGGTGGTGAGGTCGTTGCCGCCGAGGCTGGTCCAGTCGGCGAACGTGCCGTTGGCCGTGTTCTGCCACTTGTGGTAGAGCTTGCCGTCCCCACCGATCGCGAACAGTTCGATCCGGCCGTCCTTCTTCTTCACGGCGCTGAGCGAGCGCAGGTCACTGCCGCCGAGGTTCGCCCAGGCCGACCACGGGCCGCTGGTGGTGGTCTGCCAGATGCTGTAAAGGCTGCCGTTGCCGCCGATGACGAAGACCTGGAGGCGTCCGTCGGCGTTCGTGGCGACGTTCAGGTCACTGCTGAGCCCGCTGCCGCCCAGGCTGGTCCAGTCGGAGAACGGACCGTTCACCGTGCTCTGCCACTTGTGGTAGAGCTTCCCGTCCCCACCGATCGCGAACAGCTCGATCCGGCCGTCCGCCTTCGTCACCGCCGTCGGCGACTTCAGGGCGCTGCCGCCGAGACTGACCCAGTCGCCGAAGACGCTGTTGGGGGCGGACTGCCAGGTGCTGTGCACCGCACCGGAGCCACGCGTCTGGAACGCCTGCATACGACCGTCCGCGTTCAGCGCCACCGACAGCTTCGTGGCCTGCGGCTTCGCGGGAGTCGTCGGGGAGGTGATCAGACCGGTACGCCGGATCGGCTTGAAGCTCGACAGGTCACCCGAACTGTTGAAGCCCAGGTGGCCAAAATTGCTGTTCTTGTACGGGTTCTGGACCGTTTCGTCATCAGTGTTGAACGAATAGACGTAGGCGCCCTTGCCGTGGTCGTTCCGATCCGCCCAGAACGCGAACAGCTCTATGTGGCCGGACCGTACCATCGCGTCGCCGGGCTGCCAGTCGTCTCTGCTCCCCAGCGTGTACCAGCGGGAGTTGGACCCCTGGAAGTCGCCTGTGACGTAGCTCGTGTTCAGGTGCCAGGCCATCGACACCAGACCGGAGCAGTCGCGCCGGTAGGTCTTGTCCCCGTCCACATCGCTCGCCCAGGTGCCGGTCTGCGTGTACGTGATGCCGCGCTCCACCCAGTCCTGGGCCCGGGACAGGACCTCGTTGCGACTGATGGGGCCCTCGATTTCGGAGGCCTGGGCGGGGGCCGGTGACAGGCCGACCAGTCCAGTGGCGATCATGGCCAGTGCGCCGATGATGCTGCTCGCTCGCCGCGTACGGCGGATTCCTGACTGCACAACTTTTCCCTTCGAGGTGGATGAGTGCCGGGCGGTGACGACCGGACCGGGAGCATCGAGACCCTTGGCTGGATCTGCTGCGGCCGGTTAAGATCCGCGACACAGGCGTCACCGTGGGTACCGTCCGAAGTGGTCGGTCCCTGGTTGGTCCTGCTATGCGGTTGTGGGTCGGCAACCGTCCCTTCGGATGAGGACACATGAGCCGTGGCACCCCGTTGAGCGGTGTCGCGTGCTGTTCGCGGTGACTGGCTGGGGAGACCCTCGCAGCCGGATGCGGTAGCGAACCTGAACGGATCCTTGACAGCGTGGGCGGCCCCGATCGTGGGCCGTGTAGGCACTACGGGCGCGGGGGCGAAGCCGTGGAACTACGGATATTGGGTGACCTGCAGGTTGTGGTCGACGGGCAACCGGTGGAGCTGGGTCCGCCGAAGCAGCGGTTGGTGTTCGCCGTACTCGCCGTCGACGCGGGTCGCAGCGTGCCGATCGAGGCGCTCGTCGATCGCGTCTGGGACGAGACGCCGCCGGCCGACGCACGCGGCGTCCTGTACACCTACCTGACCCGCATCCGGCGGATCCTGACCACCGCCCGGTCCGCCGAGACGGTGCCGATCACCGTGGGTCGCAGTCAGACCGGCTATCTCCTCTCCGCCGACCCGGACCGCGTGGACCTGCACCGGCTGCGCCGCCTCGCCGAGCAGGCGCAGGGCCTGCCGGCCGAGCATCCGGACCGCCCGGCTCTGCTCCGGGAAGCGATCGACCTGTGGCGCGGGGAACCCCTCGACGGCCTGCCCGGCGACTGGGCGTCGCGGGTCCGGGAGGGTCTGCGTCAACAGCTCATCCGGGTCCTGCTCGACTGGGCCGACAGCGAGATCACCCACGGCCGGCCCGGCCCGGTCACCGAGCGGCTCACCCTGGCCGTGGACCGAAGCCCGCTCGTCGAGCCGTTGGTGCTGAGCCTGATGCGGGCCCTCTACTTCAACGGACGCCGAGCCGAGGCACTTGAGCTGTACGCCCGGACCCGGGCCCGACTCGTTGACGACCTGGGGGTCGACCCGGGGACAGACCTCCAGGACCTGCACCGGGAGATCCTGCGCGGCACCCTGCGGGCACCGGTGGCGCCCACACCCGTTGTCGAGGTGCCGCGCCCGGCGCAGCCGTCTGCCGTCGTACCCGTGCCGGTGGAGGCCGACCCGGAGCCGCCGCACCGCACCGGCGCCGGACCCGGGTGTCAGCTCCCGGCCGACCTGCCCGATCACGTCGGGTGCGAAGCGCAGATCTCCCGCGCGCTGACGGTGCTGCAACCGGATGGTCGGCCTGCCGAGGGCACCGCCGCACCCGTGCTGATCCTCTCCGGTCTGGGTGGGGTCGGGAAGACTGCCCTCAGCATCCGACTGGCGTATCTGCTGCGGCACGCGTACCCGGATGGTCAGATCTTCGTCACGCTCAGTGGTCGCGGCCGTGACCCGGGGGAGGCGGTCGACCGGGTGTTGCGGGCCCTCGGCGCCACGAACATCCACCAGCTCCCCACGCTGGCGGACAAGCTCGGGCAGTACCGGGCCATGCTGAGCGGGCGGCGCTTCCTCATCGTGCTCGACTCGGCGGTCAGCGCCGAGGAGGTTCGGCCCCTGGTGCCCGGCGGCCCGGGCAGCGCCCTGATCGTGTCCAGCCGGGCACTGCTGACCACCGTTCCCGGTGCCGAACACATCGAGGTGCCACTGCTCGACCAGGCCGACTCGATCCACCTGTTGGATCGCGTCATCGGGCCGGACCGGGTGGCGGCGGAACCGGAGGCGGCCGACGCGCTTGTGGAGATGTGCGCGGGCCTGCCACTCGCCCTGCGGATCGTCGGCGCGCGGATCGCGGCGCGCCCGCACCGCCGGATCGCCCGCCTCGCCGAGCGCATGCGGGACGAACGCGGGCGGCTCGACGAGATGACCGCGGACGGGTTGGCCGTGCGGGTCAGCGTCGGGGTCGGCTACCAGGCGCTCGATCCGGCGGCCCGACGGGCGTTCCGGCTGCTCGGCTTTCTCGGGGTGCCGAGCTTCGCCGAGTGGCTGGTGGCGGCGCTCATCGGAGGGTCGGTGGACGATGCCGAAGAGCTGTTGGAGCAACTCGCCGACGCCCGGCTGGTGACCGCCCTACCCGACCCGACGCACGGGCTGCTCCGCTACCACATCCACGACCTGGTCCGGCTGTTCGCCTGGGAACGCGCCGTCGACGAGGACGCCGACGTCGCGCTGCGCGCCGCGGTGGCCCGAGTCCTGGCGACGGCCACCGACCTGGGGGAACGGCTCAACCAACGGCAGCCGTACGCCGTTCCGCCGCTCTACCGGCAGACCCCGCAGCCGGTCGACGTGCCGACGGTCCCGCTCCCGGCGGACCATCAGCTACCCGGCTGGCTGGAGGTCGAGGCGTCGACACTCATCGTCGCGGTGGAGCGGGCCGCGGACCTTGGCATGGACGTGGCGGCCTGCGCGCTGGCGGACGCGCTGGTCTATGCGTCCTTCGCCGTCCGGAACGACTTCGTCGGCTGGGGGCGCACCCACGCGGCGGCGTCCGCGGCGGCACGTGCCGCCGGGAACGCCGTCGGCGAGGCGGTGATCGCGTGCGGCATCGCGCTGCTGCGTTACAAGGAGGACCGGTTCGTCGAGGCCGAACAGAATTTCCGCAGCGCCATCGAGCTGTTCGAGGCGTCCGATCACGAGCACGGGTCGGCGGCAGCGCGCAGCGGGCTCGGCGCCGTGCTGCGCGAGGTGGGCCGGCATCGGGAGGCTGTCCCGTTGCTGACCGCGGCGGCCGAGGTGCTGAACCGGATCGGCGGCGACAACGCGGCCGCGCACGCCACCTACGGGATCGGACACTGCCTGCGGGAGCTCGGCGACGACGAGGAGGCGGTGCTGTTCATCGGCCGGGCCATGGACGCGTACCGGGCGCTCGGTCACGTCCGGGGGGAAGCCATCGCCGCCCGGGGGATCGGCCTCGTGCACCGGGCCCGGGGTGAGCTGGACGACGCGCAGCGCTGGTGCGCTCAGGCCCACGAGCTGATCGTGGCGAGCGGTGACGAGCTGCTCGCCTGCTACACCGAGCAGGCGCTGGCGAAGGTGTGGCTGCGGCAGGGTGACGTGGGTCGGGCACTGGCGCCGTTGGAGCGCAGCCTGGCGACGTGCCGCCGGCTGAATGACAGGTTCGGCAGTGCGCTGGTCCAGCGGACCGTCGGTGAGCTGCACCTGGCGGCTGGGCGGCCGGGGGCCGCCCTGGAGGCCCTCGGGCTGGCCCACGACGGTTGGGCCGAACTGCACCATGATCTCGGTGCGGCACGGACATTGCGCGATCTTGGTGCGGCGCACGCCGCGTTGGGTGACGTCGCGTCGGCGCACCGGGTGTGGGAGACCGCCGCGTTGACCTTCGAGCGGCTCGGCACCCGGGAAGCCCGCGAGGTGCCGGACTGGCACGAGCGGTGGCGGTGCGGGTGCGCCGCGACAGCCCTGGCGGGCCGGACCGTGACCGGTGCGCACCTGGTCTGACTGCCGGTGACCTTGGCTTCCAGGTTTCGTCAAGACCAACCGCAGGCCACCTCCCTAGCGTCGGACCAGCACCGGGCATCGCCCCGGACGGCAGCCCGACGAGAAGGAGAAATGATCATGACGATTCGACGCAGTGGCGCGTGCCTGGTGGCGGCGGTGGCGCTGGCCCTGCCGGCGGCCGGATGTGCGCACGACGAGCGCACCGGCGGGGCGGCGAGTGCTCCCGCCCCGACCTCGTCGGCGCCGGTCGCCGCGGCGGAGCCGACCGCTCCCGCGCCGGAGCCGACCGCTCCCGGACCGCAGGCGACCGTCCCGACCTCCGGCGTCCCCGCGCCACCGGCTTCCGCCTCGGCTCGGCCCGGTGCGGGCGCCGGTCGGGCGGTCGACCCGGCCCCGACCACCACCCGGCCGATCCGTCTCGACGACGAGCAACACGTCACCGACACGCCGTCCTGCCGCCCCGAGGTCCTGCTCGCGGCCGCCAGAGCGGCAGTAAGCGGGCAGACTGTGCAGGACGTGGCGGTCTTCGCCTGCCGCAACGGCTACGCCCGGCTGATGGCTGTCGCCCCGCAGCCGGCCGAGATCCCCGACGGCCAGATGTTCCTCCACCAGGAGGCCAAGGGCTGGCGGGTCGTCGCGCGTACCTCGGCAGCCACCGACTGCGGTGACACGGGCCTCAACGCCGCCGTCCAGACGGCGTGCGCCGGCCTGGCCTGACCCTGCGCGGACCGGCCCGCGGGCCGGAACCGCCCAGCCGGCAGCGGTGGCCGCCACACCGGCATCCCCCGGCCGGCGTGTCGTCGGTCCGGCAGGGCAGGATGTACGCCGAGGGGGTGGCGCATGGCTGGGCGGATCCGGGACGAGGACATCGCACTGGTCCGGGAACGCACCTCGATCGGGGATGTGATCTCCGAGACCGTCACCCTGAAGTCCGCCGGCGGCGGCAACCTGAAGGGCCTGTGCCCGTTCCACGACGAGAAGAGCCCGTCGTTCAACGTGTCCCCGGCCCGCAACGTCTGGTACTGCTTCGGTTGCGGGGCCGGCGGCGACGCCATCAAGTTCCTGATGGACGCCGACCACCTCAGTTTCGTGGAGTCCGTCGAGCGGTTGGCCGGCCGTGCCGGCATCCAACTGCGCTACATCGAGGACGACAAGGGCACCCCGCGCCCCCGCCCGCAGCAGGGTCAACGGCAGCGCCTGGTCGCCGCGCACGCCGCCGCCGTCGAGTTCTACCGGGCGCAGCTCAGCACGGCGGGCGCCCGGCCGGCCCGGGAGTTCCTGGCCAAACGGGGCTTCGACCGGGCCGCCGCCGAGCGCTACGGCTGTGGCTTCGCGCCGGAGGGCTGGGACCCGCTCACCAAGCACCTGCGCCAGCAGGGCTTCACCCACCAGGAGCTGGTCACGGCCGGGCTGTCCCGGGAGTCCCGCTCCGGCACCCTGATCGACAGGTTCCGCCGTCGGCTGCTCTGGCCGATCCGCGACCTCGCCGGCGACGTGATCGGCTTCGGCGCGCGCAAGCTCTTCGACGACGACGACGGCCCGAAGTACCTGAACACCCCCGAGACGCCGATCTACAAGAAGTCGCACGTGCTCTACGGCATCGACCAGGCCAAACGAGAGATCGCCAAGCAGGGCCGGGCGGTCATCGTCGAGGGTTACACCGACGTGATGGCCTGCCACCTGGCCGGGGTGACCACGGCGGTGGCGACCTGCGGCACCGCGTTCGCCGCGGACCACATCTCCGTGCTGCGGCGGCTCCTGTTCGACAGCGACGAGGTGGCCGGCGAGATCATCTTCACCTTCGACGGTGACGCCGCCGGCCAGAAGGCCGCACTGCGGGCCTTCGAGGACGACCAGCGGTTCGTCGGGCGCACGTTCATCGCGGTCAGCCCGGACAACATGGACCCGTGCGACCTGCGGCTGGCCAAGGGTGACCTGGCCGTGCGGGATCTGGTCGCCCGCCGGGAGCCGCTCGTCGACTTCGCGCTGCGTCACGTGATCAGCCGCTTCGACCTGGACACCGTCGACGGCCGGGTCGAGGCCATGCGTCACGCCGCGCCGCTTGTCGCGCGACTCAAGGACCGGGAAAAGCGCCCCGAGTACGTCCGCAAGCTCGCCATGGACCTCGGGATGGAGATCGAGCCGGTGCAGCGGGCGGTGCTCGCCGCCGCCAACACCCCGCCGCCCGGCACGCGCGACGCCGCCCCCGGCAACCGCGCCGCCGCCTCCGGCGCCCGGCCCGCCCCGGCTCGCCCCGAACCGGCCCTGGACAGCCCGCAGTCGATGGTCGAGCGGGAGGCGCTGAAGCTCGCCCTCCAGCAACCGGTCCTGGCGGGGCCGATGTTCGACGCGGTCGAGGCGCCCGAATACCGCCACCCGGTGCACGTCGCGGTGCGTACCGCCATCGCGACCGCCGGTGGGGCCGCGTCGGCGACTGGCGGCGCGGTCTGGATCGAGTCGGTCCGGGACGCCTGCGAGGATCTGGCCGCGGCGGCCCTCGTCGGTGAGTTGGCGGTGGAGCCGCTGCGCATCGACGGCGAACCGGACCCGCGCTACGTGTCGATCACGATGGCGCGGGTGCAGTTCGGGTCGGTGACCGCCCGCGTCCGGGACCTCAAGTCGCGCATCCAGCGGATCAACCCGGTCAACAACAAGGACGAGTACTTCGCCGCCTTCGGTGAGCTGCTGTCCCTGGAGCAGCATGCCCGGGCGTTGCGTGAGCAGGCTGCGGGAGGCCTCTAGATGGGACTGTTCAGCCGCAAGCCGAAGCTGCCACCGGCCGACCGGCCGCCGCTGGCCCCGGACGAACGGGTGCTGGCCTGGGCGGCCGTCGGCAACGGCGAGGGCGACGGGGTGGTGGTCGCCAGCAACCTCGGGCTGTGGCTGCCCGGTCGAGGGCACCGGCTCGGCTGGCACACCATCCTCAAGGCGGTCTGGTCCGGCCGGGAGCTGACCGTCACACCGGCCGAGACAGTTGCCGAACGCGACGGTTACACGCTCGTCGCCGACGGCCCGGCCGAGACCTACTTCCTCCTCGATCCGCAGGAGCTGCCACACCAGGTGCGGGCGCGGGTGACGCGTTCGGTCGCGTACACCGAGCACCAGCCGGTGCCCGGCGGCGCGGCGCGGGTCGCGGCCCGCCGCGTGGCGGGGGCCGACGGTCTCACCTGGACGGTCCGCCTCGATCCCGGCACCCCGGCGGACGACGAGGCCCTGCTCGCCGAGACCGACCGCCTGGTCGGCGTGGCCCGCGCCGCCACGGCTCCGGGCGACCTCTGAGCGAACGCTCGGTTGCTCAACTCCCCTGGTAGTAGCGGCTGGCGCCGGGATGCAGCGGGATCGGCTCGCTCAGCGCGGCGCTGGCCCGGGTGAAGTTCGCCGCCTCGGGATGGACGGCGATCAGCTCTCTCTGGTGGTCGAAGAGCGTCCGGGTGAGGTCGTACGCCAGGCCGTCGGGCATGTCGGCGCTGACCAGGATCACGTTCGCCACGGTGATGGTGGGCGCGTCACTCGCCGTGTTGTAGACGTTGGCGGTCAGCGTCGCGGTGGTGTAGACGGGGCCGTAGCCCTTCTGTAACGGCTGGAGGAGGTTGTCCAGCGGCAGTAGCCGGAACGCCCCCGGTGAACTGGTGAGCAGGTCCTTGATGCCGGGGGTGGGCAGACCACCGGAGAAGAACAGGGCGTCCAGCCTTCCGGCCCGCATCTGTTTCACCGTCTCGGGCAGCGACAGGGTGAGCCGTCGGACGTCGCGGTCCGGATCGAGGCTGGCCGCGGTGAGCAGCCGGCCGGCGATGATGTCGGTGCCGGACTTCGGCGAGCCGGTGGAGACCCGCTTGCCGCGGAGGTCGGCGACGTTCTCGATCTTGCTGTCGGCGCGCACGATCAGATGCGTGTAGTTGCTGTAGATGCGGGCCAGCGCGCGAACCGGCTGCGGCTTCCCGTCGAACGCGCCCTTTCCGGCGATGGCGTCGGCAGCGGTGTCGGCGAGACTGAACGCGATCTCCATGTCGCCGGTGGTCAGGCGGTTGATGTTCTCCACCGAGGCGCCGGTCGGTTCGGCCCGTGCCTCGTAGCCGGGCAGATTCCGATTGATCAGGTCCGCGTAACCGCCGCCGAGTTGGTAGTAGACGCCTGTGGTGTTGCCGGTGGCCAGGAAGATGCGCCCGCCGTGCCAGGCGTCCGACGGGGGCGACTCGCCACCGCAACCGGCGACGAGCACGGCCAGCAGCAGCGCCGCCACCAGCCGCCGCACTCGTGTGGTCACCGGCGTACCGCCGGCTCCAGGGCCTCGGCCACTCGCTGTACCAGGGTTGCGGTCTCGTAGCCGATCTGGCCGAGGTCACAGCCGGGTGCCGCGAGCACGCCGAGCAGCGCGCGTGAGCCGACCGCCATCACCAGCAGCACACCGCCGTCCATGTCGACGATCTGCTGGCGTACGCGGCCGGCGGACATCAGTCGGGCCGCGCCGACGGTCAGACTCGCCAGTCCGCTGATCACGGCGGCGAGTTGATCGACCTGGTCGATCGAGAGGTGTGGGGAGGCGGCCAGTCGAAGCCCGTCCTCGGAGACCGCGAGGGCGTGCGACACGTCCGGAACCTGGTCCACGAAGTTCGCGAGCAGCCAGTCCAGACCTGTTGGCGCGGGTGTGGTCATCGGATTCTCCCGTTGGGTGTCGTGTACGGGTTGGAGCGGGCGGCGCTCGCGACGCCTTCGGCGAGGGCGGTGAGGCGACGCCGGACCACCTCGGGGTCGAGCAGATCCGACTCGCTGACGGGGGACGGTGGTGGGGACAGGTGCTCGGGTAGCTGCGCGGGCAGTTGGTCACCGCGGCTCCGACGAGGCAGCCCGCCGGCGGTGAACTGCGGGGTCGGTGGGGCGGCCGGCGGCGGCGCGGGAGCAGCGCTGGGAATCGGCCCGGTGGGCGGCGGTACCGTGGCGACGCCGCGAGCCTGCCCGCCCGCCGCGCCCTGGGCGGCGACAAGTGGCCGTGCCCCGGCGGCAGCGTTGCTGGCCGGTCGGAACCAGGCCGCCGGCCGTCCGGCCAGTGGCCGACCCGCCACGGGCTGGTGATGGGCGACCGTCTCGATCCGGGTCAACAGCTGGTCGGGGAGTTGCACCTGGGCGATGGTGCCGCTGTCGGTGCTGTAGAGCTGCACCCGAATCCCGTACCGGACGGCCAGGTGAGCCACGACGTGCAGTCCCATGCTGCCGGCCGCCGCACTGCTGATCATGGCTGGCCTCGCGAGCCGGTCGTTGATCGACGCCAGTCGGCCCGGCCGGATGCCGATTCCGTGGTCGTGGACCCGCAGCAGCAGCCCGTCCACCGTCTGCCGGCCGTCGACCAGCACGGGCGTGTGCGGCGGTGAGTAGACGGTGGCGTTCTCCAGCAGTTCGGCGAGCAGGTGCACCAGGCTGCCGACCGCCGCGCCGTGCACCCCGGCCGCCGGCAGGTTCAGCTCCACCCGGGGATAGTGCTCGATCTCCGAGGCCGCCGCCCGGACCACGTCCTCCAGGTGCAGCGGAGCCTCGTGCCCCCGGCTCGGCTCCCCGCCGGAGAGGACCAGCAGGTTCTCCCCGTTGCGACGCAGGCGTGCGGCGAGGTGATCCAGTGCGAAGAGGCGTTCGAGGATCCGGGGATCGGTTTCCTCGCGCTCGAAGTCGTCCAGCAGCCGTAGCTGGCGGGTGATCAGGGTGCGGATCCGCCGGGCCAGCGCCTCGGCCATCCGCGTCATGTCCAGGCGCAACTCGGCCTGCGCGCCGGCAAGGCGCAGCGTGGCCTGGCTGACCGTGCCGAAAGCCGCGGCGACCTGGGCGACCTCGTCGTGACCACGCGCTATCGCGGCGGTGGCCGCGCCAGCGGCGCTCTCGTCCGGGCGTTCCGCCCCGGCGGCGATGGCGGTGATCCGCTCCGGTAGCTCGTGGTTCGCCATGGCCAACGCCGCGGCCCGCAGGCGGCTCAACCGCCGGCTGATCCGGATCGCCAGCACCACGGCCGTGATCAGCGAGCCGAGCGCCACGGCGCCGGTCACCCCACCGGTGAGCAGGGCCTTCCTCAGCGTGTCCTGGGCCAGCGCCGCCGCGTCGCGGTCGAGGTCCTCGGAGAGTTCACGGCCGAGCAGGTTGTATCGGCGCAGGGTGCCACTCTGCGCCACGAACCAGGCGTCGCCATCGGTCTTCATCGCCTCGGCGCCACCGTCGGTCTCCAGCACCGCGTTCCGCATGGTGCGGGCCGTCTCCACGTCACCGCCGGTCAGCAGCCGGGCCCAGGACCTGCTCGCCGTGTCGGTCGCGATCCGGAGGAACTCGGCCTCGCGCTGCTCCTGAGCACCGTTGAGCGAACCCAGCGAGGCAAGCTCGCCGGCGTCGAGGCGCCCCCGGACGAAGACGGCGCGCAGCAGGTCACGTTCGACGGAGGCCAGGTGCTCCTGGGTGGCGACGGAGGCGACCTCCCGGGCGGCGTTGGCCAACTCCGGGTCACGCAACTGAGCCGGCAGCGCGTCCGCGACGGCCAGCAGGGACTCGACGGTACGGGCGTACGCCGTGTCCGCCTCAGTGCCGATCAGCGCCAGGGCGCGGTTGGGGGAGAGCCCATCGAGTTGACCTCTGGCCCTGCCGAGCACCGACGTCAGCTCGGGCACCGACTCCCGGGCCTGCTCATCGGCGGAGCGGAACCGCTCGACGGCAGCATCGACGCGGCGCCGTTGGGCGTCCACGAGTGGCCGTCCGGCGGTGCCGCCGCGTTGGCGCAGCGCCGCCGTCTCGCCGAGTTCCCGCTCCAGTTCGTGAACCAGCTGGACGGTGACGGTGGCGGTGCCGGAGAGGACACGGGCCCGGTCGGCGTCCGCGCTGGCGTCCAGGGCGGCCTTGGTCTGCGCGGCACCGAGCACGGTCAGACTGATGATCGTCACCAGGATCGGCGCGAGTAGCTGGGTGCGGATCGAGCGAAGGTTCTCGAGAACACCGCCGGTGCGATGCTGGCGTACGTGGGCGGGGAGCGGCACGGGGGCCTCCCGGGTCGGGATGGTGCCCGGCCCGGGCGGTGAGCCCGGGCCGGGACGATCGGATCAGCTTGCGGCGTTCAGCTTCGTCAGCGCCGTGTCCGCCCCACGGTGCAGCTGCACCGGGTCGGTCTTGCGCGCGTTCGTCAGGTCGATGCCCTTGGCCGCCGGGTTGGCCTGGCTGAGGGCGTCCTTCTTCTCGAACACGGTCCTCGTGATGACGCAGGCGACGTTGGCGTCGAGGTCGTCGCGGACCAGCAGCACATTCGGCACCACGATGGTCGGGACGTCGGCGGGGGTCTGGTAGACGTCCTTGGCGATCGTGCCGGCCTGGTACGCGGGGTTCAGCTCTGCCATCTTCGGCAGCAGCGGGCTGATGTCGATGAACTTCACCTTGTCGGCCGCGGTGGTGAAGAGGTCGGTGACGCCGCCGGTCGGGGTGCCGCCGGACCAGAAGAAGCCGTCGATGCTGCCGTCCTTCATGCCGTCGACGGTCTTGGTCAGATCGAGTCGCTGTGCCTGGATGTCCTTTGCCGGGTCGAGGCCGGCCGCGGTGAGTAGCCGCTGCGCGATGACCTCGGTACCCGACTTGGGCGATCCGGTGGAGATCTTCTTGCCCTTCATCTCGGCGACCGAGGTGATTCCCGCGTCGGCCCGGACGACGACCTGGGTGTAGTTGTCGTAGATGCGCGCGAGCGCCTTCACCGGCTGCGGCCCCTTGAAGCTCCCCTTGCCCTGCGTCGCGTTGACCGCGGTGTCGAAGAGCGAGAAGGCGACGTCGTACTGTCCGGCGACGAGTTGCTCGATGTTCTGCACCGAGGCGCCGGTCTCGGCGGCGGTGCCGGTGAGCTTGCCGCCGCTGGCCGTGGCGAGTTGCCCGGCGAGCGCGTTGCCGACGACGTAGTAGACCCCGGTGGCGTTGCCGGTGGCGATGCCGACCCGGGTGTCCTTGGTGACCTCGCAGCCGACCGCGCTGGAGGTGTCGTCGGTGGCCGCATTCTTCTGACGGCCTCCGCATCCGGCGACGCCGGCCGTGAGCAGGGTGACTGCCCCGAGACTCGCGGCGATTCGCACGTTGATCCGTCTCACCTGTTCTCCTTCTGATGGTCTTTCTGGTTGACGCCCCTGCCGGCGGCGGCCGTCCGGTTGGCCGTTCCGCGACGGAGCAGAACACCCGCCACGGTGAGCGCGACCAGGGCGGCGCCGACCATGACGGGGACAGGTTCGAGCCACAGCAGAACCAGCCCGGCGAGCGCGCCGACGATCCGCTCGGGCCTTCCGGCCGGGCCGATGCCGGGCAGCCATCCACCGGCCGCCACCGCGAGCACCGCGACCCCGAGCGCGGTGGTCAGACCGGCCAGCAGGATGCGGTCCACCCCGCCGATACCGAGCAGCCCGAGCCCGGTTGGCGTGAGCACGAAGGCGATCGGGATGAGGTACGCGGGTAGCGCGTACCGCAGGGTCTGCCACATGGTCGGGACCAGTCGTCCGCCGGTGACGGCGGCGGCGGCCACCGCGGCGAGCGCGGTTGGCGGCGAGGCCTCGGAGAGCACCGCGAAGTAGAAGACGAACATCGCCGCGGCGGGTGCGGCGACGCCCAGGTTGAGCAGCGCGGGGCCGATGATCACCCAGCCGATCACGAACGAGGCGGTGACCGGCACGGCCAGGCCGAGCAGCGTGAGCGCGAGCGCGGCGAGCAGGGCGGTGAGCAGGAGCACGACGAATGGGTCGGAGCTGATCGCCTGGGCGCCGCTGAGCAGCAGCGCCGCAGCCTGCGGGCCGAGCCCGGTCTTGGTGGTGGTGGCGGTGATGATGCCGGCGGCGGCGCAGACCGCGGTGACCGCCAACACTCCGCGCACTCCGTTGCTGAGCGCCTCGATCAGGCGTGCGGCGGTGAGTCGGTGCCGCCGGTCCAGGAAGGAGAGCACGGCCGCCAACGCGGTGGCCAGCACCACCGCCCTGGTCGCCGAGGCGCCGAGGGCGAGCATCACGACGATCACGATCAGCGAGAGGAAGTGGTAGCCGAAACGGGCCAGTAGCGACCAGGCCGACCCGGCGTCGATCGTGACCCGACGTACTCCGGAGCGGCGGGCGTCGATCTCGACCGCGAGCAGGATGCCCAGGTAGTAGAGCAGGGTCGGCACGGTGGCCCAGCCGAGCACCTGGAGGTACGAGACGCCGAGGTACTCGGCGATGATGAACGCGGCGGCCCCCAGCGTCGGCGGTGACAGGATCGCGCCGACGCCGGCGGCGGCGAGCATGCCGCCGGCCCGCTCCGGCGGATAGCCGGCTCGGCGCAGGATCGGCCAGGTGACCGAGCCGATGCTGACCGTGGTGGCCGCACCCGAACCCGAGACGGTTCCGAGGAGGAAGCCGGCGGCCACCGCGGTGCGTCCCGGTGCGGTGCGGGAGCGGCGGAACGCGGCGGCGGAGAGTTCCACGAAGAACCGACCGGCGCCGGAGAGGTCCAGCACCGCGCCATAGATGGTGAAGAGCACGATGTACGAGGCGGCCACGTCCAGTGGGGTCCCGTAGAAGCCGCTGTCGGAGTTGTAGAACGCGTCGATGAGCTGCCCGAAGTCGAGACCGGCATGGGCCACCGGCCAGGACTGCGGCAGCAGCCCGCCGTAGTAGCCGAAGGCCAGGAAGAGCAGACAGACCGCCGGCAGGATCCACCCGGTGGTTCGGCGGCACGCCTCCAGCAGCAGGAGCAGCAGCACGGTGCCCAGCATCAGGTCGACCGGGTCGAGCAGCCCCTGTCGGTCGAGGAAGGCGTCGTATCCGCCGCCTCCCGTACCGACGGCCACCGGCAACACCGGGTAGAGGCAGCTCAGCAACGCGGCCACGGCGAGCACCCAGTCGACCGGGGTGGGGCGCATCCGGCTCGTCGGTCTGCTCGCCGGGTCGGTCCGCGCTGCCGGGGTGCCTCGTCGGGGCAGGCGCACTCCCGACGGATACGCCAGGAAGACCATCGGCAGGACGCCGGCGAGGAAGATGATCAGGTAGAACTTGCTGCCCTGAGCCAGCGGAAAGAAGACCTGGTAGATGGCGAGGAGCGCGACGGCAAGGGTGACGCCCGCGAAGAAGAAGCCGAGTGGCCCGGTGAAAACCCGGCCCGGTTTCTCGTCCTCGAACTGTGCGGTCAGCTCGCGGTCGGGCTGCCCGCCCACGGGCACGGGATCGGTCCCACCGGGTTCGGCGGCTGGCCCCTTCTCGGCGGCTGGCGTCAGCGGCTGTTCGTCGATGTCGGCCGGTGCGGGGGCGTCGTCGTTTCGGGGCGAGGGGACGGAGTCCTGAACAGGTTGGGCGGATGACACGCTGGGGGACACTACGGGGGACTGCGCTGTCTGGGAATATTGTTGATCGTGATTGCTGTGGGTGACTATTGTTTGCTGAGGGGAATCCCCGAGAATGTCGATTCTAGAATGGGATTCGTGTCTGCGGCAGTCGCGGACAGTCGGCGATTCGGCAGGTGGTGCAGGCTGCGTGGTCCCGCTCGCGGGGTCGGTGAGTGGTGGGAACCAACGGATACGCATCCCCAACATGTGATCACTAAAAGTCACATCATTCGTCGCGGCACGCCGGCTTCGCGCTGCTTTGCCCATCTTCGTCCGGTTCGGTCTTGCCCCGTCGCGAGGCGAAAAAACTTGCCGGTGTGACCTTCTTGTTATCGCGTCGGCCATCCGGGTGTTGCTGAATCCCGGAGCCTCTTTGCCGCCGACAAATTGCAAAGACCCGGCACTGCTGACGGTCCGGGCCATCCATGGTGATCTTGATCCGGTCGACGCGCTATTGGGGTGGTGCTGTCCGCGGTGTCGGTTCGGGGCCGGTGGTGCCTTCGGGCGACCACTCATTCCGGCTCGGATTGGGCTCAACGGCAAGATCGACGCGGTGGGGGGTGGGGTCTGGCGTCGAATTTGCGTGGAGGGTTGTCGGACCCGGCGGATAGGGTCTGGCGGTGACTTCGGGGCGGCCACTGATTCAGGCGCGAGGGTTGGTGAAGCGCTTCGGTGACTTCACCGCCGTGGATGGCATCGACGTCGAGGTGCGCTCGGGTGAGGCGTTCGGTTTCCTCGGCCCCAACGGCGCGGGCAAGTCCTCCACCATGCGGATGGTCGGGTGCACGTCCCCACCCAGCGGTGGTGAGCTGCGCATCCTCGGCATGGACCCGGTCGCCGACGGTCCGGCGATCCGAGCCCGGCTGGGCGTGTGCCCACAGTTGGACAATCTCGACCCGGAGCTGACCGTTCGGGAAAATCTGACGGTCTACGCACGCTACTTCGGCATCGCCCGCCGAGCGGCCCGGGAACGGGCCGACGAGTTGCTCGACTTCGTCCGGCTCACCGAGCGGGCCGACAGCAAGGTCGATCCGCTGTCCGGCGGGATGAAGCGCCGGTTGACCATCGCCCGCGCGCTGGTCAACGATCCGGAGATCGTGCTGCTCGACGAGCCGACCACCGGGCTCGACCCGCAGGCCCGGCACCTGGTGTGGGAGCGGCTGTTCCGGCTCAAGCAGCAGGGCGTCACGCTGGTGCTCACCACGCACTACATGGACGAGGCCGAGCAGCTCTGCGACCGGCTGGTGGTGATGGACGGCGGGCGGATCGTCGCCGAGGGCTCGCCCCGGGCGCTCATCGAGCGACACTCCACCCGGGAGGTGGTCGAGCTGCGCTTCGCCGCCGAGTCGCAGGAGCCGTTCGCCCGCAAGCTCGACGGCCTGGGGGAGCGGGTCGAGGTGCTGCCCGACCGGGTCCTGCTCTACGTGCCCGACGGCGACGCGGCGGTCGCCGACGTCGCCGCGCTCGGGCTCGACCCGGCCAACGTGCTGGTGCGGCGCAGCGGCCTGGAGGACGTCTTCCTGCACCTGACCGGCCGCACCCTGGTCGACTGACCCACTCGGCTGTCCGGAGATCGGGGTGTCGGCGTGGCGCTGACGCCCCGACTTTCCGGACGTCGAGTCGACCACGAGGCGGGGGCCGGGCACGGGCGCGCCGGGTTGCGGGCGGGCGACGGTTAACGGCGGCCGGGCCGCCGTTAAGGTGACCGGCGGCCTGTCGTACCCCGAAGGAGCTTCATGTCCGATCTGGTGACCACCAACCGACGTCAGGCCGGGCTGACCGCCCTCTACCTGGGCATCTTCGCGATGGTCTGGTTCAGTGTGCCGGCGGCGGAGCAACCGCTGCGCGCCCTGCTGGTGGTGGGCAGCATCGTCGCACTGCTCACCGCCGCACTGGGTGGCGTACTGGCGGCCCGACTCCGAGGCGCCGGCAGCCCTCGGGGCCGGGCAGCCGACCGCCCGTACCTGCTCATCGTCGTCGCCGAATTCGCCGCCGCCGGGCTGGGTGCCGCCGTGCTTGTCGCCGCCGGCTGGTCCGAGTACGTGCCGGTGCTGGTCTGCCTGGTGGTGGGGCTGCACTTCTTCCCGCTCGCCCCGCTCCTGCGGGACCCGCTGCTGCGTCCGCTCGGCGTCGCGTTGTGCCTGGTGGCAGTGGCGGGGCTGGTCACCGGCCTTGCCTCGGCGGTGTCCGCGGGTCTGGTGGTCGGCGTCGGCGCGGGAGTGCTGCTGCTCGGTTACGCCGTGCAGGCGCTGGTCCGCGCCCACCGACCGGCCTGACCGGCGGAGGCCCCCGCGAGCGAGGTGGTCCGATCGTCTCCCGCGTGATCGAGCTGCCAACAATCAGCGGGCTCTGGCCCAGGTGAGAAAGCGGTCGCTCAGCCGATCGTCGACGGCCTGGCCGGGCAGATCCCCGGTCGCCTCGCACAGCAACGTGGCGAGGTAGACGAGCAGGCCGATCCGGTCCTCGCGGTATTCGCCGAGCAGCGCCAGCCGGGCCGGGGAACACGGCCACGCCGCACCGCAGACCCGGCAGCGCCAAGAGGGGCGCGCTGCCACGTGTGGGCGGTAGCGGGGCATCAGTGGCTGTCCCGATCCCGCAACCAGTGGCTGCCGTTCGGGCGGGCGCGTCGCCGGCACCTGAGTCGCACGGGGAACCTCCGTCGGGTGGGAGGGGAGCGCCCCGGACCGTGGTCACGGGACGCTCCCGGCCTGGTTCCGCCCGCCGTCCTTTGCCCGTGAGCGGTTCCGCTGCGTGACAGTCTGCTGAGGATCCGACTACCGTGGGAGATTGCGCGCGCCGACGACCAGCGCGTGCGGTGATCGGCCCGGCACGGTACGAGGATGTACGGAGGCTGTCCGTGGAGAGTTCGTCCATGCTGGAGCACTTCGCCGAGGAGCTGCGCCTGGCCCGGGCCACGAGTGGCCTGTCCCAGGCGACGCTTGCCGAGGCCCTGAGCTATTCAGGAGCCCTGGTCGCCAAGGTGGAGACGTCCGAGCGGCGGCCGAGCCTGGACTTCGCGCGACGGTGCGACGCCGTGTTCGCGGCCGACGGGCGCTTCGAACGCATCCAGCGGCGGATCAGCCGCGAGGCCGTGGTGCCGTGGTTCCGCGACTGGGCCGGCGTCGAGCAGGAGACCACCGCGCTGCGCTCCTTCGAGCCGCTGTGTGTGCCAGGTCTGTTGCAGACCGAGGGGTACGCCCGCGCGCTACTGACCGGCGGCGGGCTGTTCGCGCCGGACGAGATCGAGCAGCAGGTGGCAACCCGGCTGGACCGTCAGGGACTGCTCACCCGCGACCGGCCTCCGCTGCTCACTGCCGTGATCGACGAGCACGTGCTCCGCCGCTCCGTCGGCGGGTCGGAAGTGATGCGCGAGCAGATTCAGCACCTGGTGAAACTTGGCTCCGCGCTCCCCAGGGTCCGAATCCAGGTCGTGCCGTCCGCTGCCGGTGCTTACGTTGGGCTCGGTGGACCCTTTGTGATTGCTACGTCGCGGCAGGGGGAGGACCTCGTCTACCTCGCCGGCCAGCGCCATGGGCAGGTCATCGACCGGGCAGAGTACGTCCGTCAGATGGTCGAGGTGTGGGAGTCGATCCGGGGTGAGGCACTATCGCACAGGCAGTCCCTCGATCTCCTGGCGGAAGTAGCAGAGACATGGATTTGACCGGTGCCCGGTGGCGCAAGAGCATCCGTAGCGGCCCAGATGGCGGTAACTGCGTGGAGGTGGCCGACAACCTGCCCGGGGTGGTGGCCGTCCGTGACTCCAAGGACCCGACCGGCCCGGTGCTGGTCTTCGCGCCGGACGCGTGGCGTGCGTTCGTCGGGCTCGGTGCCCTTCGCGGGTAGCTGCGCCGATCGCGGCGGTCGCGGCAGTCGCGCCGATCGCGGCGGTCGCGGCAGTCGCGGCGGTCGCGGCGGGTCGCCGGTCGCCGGTCGCCGGTCGCCCGTTTCCGGCGCTTCGGACCGCTAGATCCACTCGGTTTCCTGCAAACCTGGGTGTCGCAGCGCTGTGGACCCCCCGGTTTCCGTGAAACCCGAGTGGATCATGGGCGCGAGCGGGCCGGGACGCCCCGGTTTGCGTGAACCCGTGCCGCTCACCAGCGCGAGCCGGCCGCGGACGCCGCGGTTTCCGTGAACCCGAGTGGATCATCAGCGACGAGCCGGCCGAAACCCGGGCGACACGGCGACGTGCTCGTCGTAGGGTGGCCGGCGGCCTGTCGTACCCCGGGGGTAGGAAGGTCGGGGACGGGGGTGGTCGTGGTGCGTGTGGCGGGGCGGGCGCGGTTGCCGTGGGTGCCGGCCTGGGCGGTGTTCGAGCACTACCTGGTCGGTCTTCGTCGCACCTGGCGGGCCGGGGTGTTCTCCTCGTTCCTGCTGCCGGTGCTGACAGTTGTCGGCTTCGGGATGGGCGTCGGCGCCTACGTCGACCAGGGCGTCGACGGGGTGCGCTACCTCGACTGGCTGGTCCCCGGGCTGATCGCCTCGACCGCGCTGCAGGTGGCGGTCGGTGACTCGACCTGGCCGGTGTTCAGCAACTTCCAGTGGGTCAAGACCTACTTCGCGCAGAGCGCCTCGCCCCTGCGGGTGGGCGACATCGTGTTGGGGCACCTGGCTTTCGTGCTGTTCCGGGTGCTCACCACCATCGCGGCGTTCCTGCTGGTCACCGGGCTGTTCGGGGCGTTGCGCTCGCCGTGGGCGGTGGCCACCCTGCCGGTGGTGGCGTTGCTGGGGCTGGCCGTTGCCGCGCCGGTCTTCGCGTACACCGCCTGGGTGTCCACCGACAACTGGCTGGCGATGCTGTTCCGGTTCGCGGTCATCCCGATGACGCTCTTCGCCGGGGTGTTCTTCCCGGTGGAGTCGCTGCCCGACGCGCTGCGGTGGCTGGCGTACGCGACGCCGCTGTGGCACGCCGTCGACCTCTGCCGCGCGGCCACGCTCGGGGTCGTCCCCCAGTGGTCGATCGCCGGGCACCTGCTCTACCTGGCCGCGTGGGCCGGTGTCGGCTGGCTGTTGGCGCTGCGCGCCTTCCGCCGCAAGCTCGTCGTCTAGGGAGATCCCGTGGTCACGCTGCTCCTGCCCCGGCTGGTGGACGTCTCCTCGGCCTCCCGGCGGTCCGCGTCGGTGGTGGGGCGCAACGTCGCGGCGCTGAAGTCGGTCTACTGGCTGCTCCTGCTCTCCGGCTTCCTGGAACCGCTGCTCTATCTGCTCTCCATCGGCGTGGGCGTCGGGACGCTGATCGGCGACCTGCCGCTGCCCGACGGGCGGCTGGTGCCGTACGCCGAGTTCGTGGCTCCGGCGATGCTGGCCTCCTCGGCGATGACCGGGGCGCTCTCCGAGACCACCTTCAACTTCTTCGGCAAGATGAAGTACATGAAGCTGTACGACGGGATGATCGCCACCCCGGTACGGCCGTTCGAGATCGCCCTCGGTGAGCTGGGCTGGGCGATGCTGCGGGGCAGCGCCTACTCGGCCGCGTTCCTCGGCGTGATGATCGCCTTGGATCTGACCAGCGTCACCCATGCGTTAACCGCCCTGCCGGCCGCGGTGCTTGTCGGGTTCACGTTCGGGGCGCTCGGCATGGCGGTCTCCACCTTCATGCGCAGCTGGCAGGATTTCGACCTGGTGGCCTCCGCGCAGTTCACCCTGTTCCTCTTCTCCGGCACGTTCGTGCCGGCGCAGGCGTACCCGACCCTGCTGCACTGGCTGGTCGAGATCACCCCGCTGTACCGGTCGGTGCACCTCATCCGTGGCCTCGCGCTGGGCACCGGGGGTTGGCTCTGGCTGCTCGACGTGCTCTACCTGCTGGCGGTGCTGGCGGCCGGCCTGCTGGTGGCGTCGCGCCGGATGGGCAGGTTGCTCTACCAGTAGGGGTTATCGGCGCCGGTCCACGGGGCATGTCGGAGGTGACACCACCACCACCGACGATGAGGAGGGGCGATGGCCTCGGACGAGTCTGCCGCCCGCCGGACGCCTGCCGACGCCAGTGCGCCGGTCGGACCCGACGCGGGGCCGGACAGCCCCACCGATCTGCCCGGCAGCGGCTGGAAGGCGGCGTTGCGGCGCACGGTCAGCGAATTCCAGGACGACAGCCTGACCGACTGGGCGGCGGCGCTCACCTACTACGGGGTGCTGTCCATCTTCCCCGGCCTGCTGGTGCTGATCTCGATCCTCGGCCTGCTGGGCACGGGTGCCACCGAGGGGGTCAAGGACACCGTCGACCAGGCGGTGCCGGAGGGCAACATCCAGCAGATCATCACCGACGCGATCACCACGGCGGACAAGAACGGCGGTCTGGCCAGCGTCGCGGCGATCATCGGTGTGGTGGCCGCGTTCTGGTCTGCGTCCGGCTACATCGGCGCGTTCATGCGCGCCTCGAACAGCATCTACGACGTGCCGGAGGGGCGGCCGATCTGGAAGACGCTGCCGATCCGTCTCGGCGTGACCGCGGTGGTCGGGGCGCTGTTGCTGGTCAGCGCGGTGATCGTGGTTTTCACCGGCCGCCTCGCCGAGGCGGTGGGGGACGTCGTCGGCCTCGGCGCGACCGCGGTCACGGTGTGGGACGTCGCCAAGTGGCCGGTGCTGTTGATCCTGGTCAGCCTGATGTTCGCGATCCTCTACTGGGCCTCACCGAACGCCCGGCACGGCGGTTTCCGCTGGGTCAGCCCGGGTGGGGTGCTGGCCGTGGTGATCTGGCTGGTGATCTCCGGTCTGTTCGCCCTCTACGTGAGCAACTTCGGCTCGTACGACAAGACGTACGGGGCGCTGGCCGGTGTGATCATCTTCTTGGTCTGGCTGTGGCTGAGCAACATCGCGATCCTGCTGGGTGCCGAGTTCGACGCCGAGTTGGAGCGGGGCCGTGCCATCGCGGCCGGCCATGGAGTCGACGACGAGCCGTACGTCGAGCTGCGCGACGACCGCAAGCTCCGCAAGAAGCGCAACGCCGCCGGCCGCCGCTGACGGTTCCCGCACCGCAAACCCGAAACCGCCCCGCCACCAGCCATTGGTCGGCGGGGCATTTTCGTGTGTGTCGATGCAACTGCGGGCGAGCGGACGCGGGCGGCCCGTGATCCTTTTCTTGATCGACTAGTAGCTTTTGTTCTTTCGGACAAAAGTTCATCTCGGAACGGTTGAAGCTCTGGACACGCGGTGCAGAGCGCTCCTACTGTGTCGGACACAACACTTCGACATTGCGTCGATGTGAACGATGCCAATGAAGAGGTGACCCCCGGTGCGCACCGTCGACCCCCTGCACGTACGGCTGTTGCGGTTGCTCCGCGACGAGGGGGCCGTCTCCCGCGCCGAGTTGGGCGACCGACTCCAGATGCCTCGCCCGCGCATGCTGGCCGAGCTGGATCGTCTGGTCGCACTGGGTTACGTCGCCGAGGCGGGGCTCGCCGCCTCCCGGGGTGGACGACGCTCCACCCTGGTCGAGTTGAACCCGAAGCTGCGCTTCGCCGCGGTCGACCTCGGTGCCAGCTCGATGGACATCGAGGTGGTCAACGGCCGCCTCGAACCGGTCGCCCACTACACCGAGCCGGCCGACATCCGCAACGGACCGAAGGTGACCCTGCAACGGGTCAACGAGCTGCTGCACAAGGCCCGGGTCGACGGCGCGTACGAGCGGTTGGACGCGGTGGGCATCGGCGTACCCGGTCCGGTCAGCTTCCGCGACGGCGTTCCGGTCTCGCCGCCGATCATGCCCGGCTGGGACCGGTATCCGGTGCGCGAGCTGCTCAGCCGGGAGCACGGTTGCCCGGCGGTGGTCGACAACGACGTCAACATCATGGCGATCGGTGAGCGGCACGGCGGGGTCGCCCACTCGGTGGACGACTTCCTGTTCATCAAGATCGGCACCGGCATCGGGTGCGGCATCTACCTCGCCGGCGAGGTCTACCGGGGCACCGACGGCTGCGCCGGCGACATCGGCCACATCCAGGTCGACTCGCACGGCCCGATGTGCTCCTGCGGCAACGTCGGCTGCCTGGAGGCGCTGTTCAGCGGCGCCGCGCTGGCCAAGGACGCCGCGACCGCCGCCCGCAGTGGGACGTCGCCGGCGCTGGCCGAGCGGCTGGCCCTGCGGGGGATCGTGACCGCGCTGGACGTCGCCGAGGGCGCCGTCGAGGGCGACGTGACCTGCATCCAGCTCATCCGGGACGGCGGACGACGGGTCGGTGGGGTGCTCGCCGGCCTGGTCAGCTTCACCAACCCTTCGATGATCGTGATCGGCGGCGGGCTGGCCCAACTGGGGCACATCCTGCTCGCCGAGATCCGCAGTGTGGTCTACCGCCGGTCGCTGCCGCTGGCCACCGGCAACCTGCCGGTCGTGCTGTCCGAGCTGGGTGGACGTGCCGGTGTCACCGGCGCGGCGGTGCTCGCCGGCGACGTCGCCTTCGGGGAAGCCGCATGAACCCTGACCGAAATCCTGTCGTGAGCGAGGAGGAGACTGTGGCTCTGCCCGAGGATGACCCCGCCACCGCGTCGGCCGAGGCCGTCGCCGAGGCACCGCTGGTCGAGGCTCCCGCCGACACCGTCGCGGGCGAGGTGGTCCTGCGCCTCACCGATGTCGTCAAGACGTTCCCCGGCGTACGCGCACTCGACGGTGTGCAGCTTGAGGTGCGTGCCGGCGAGGTGCACTGCCTGCTCGGGCAGAACGGCGCCGGCAAGTCGACCCTGATCAAGGTGCTCTCCGGCGTGCACCAACCGGATTCCGGGCAGGTGGAGTGGCGCGGCGAGCCGGCCACGTTCACCAACCCGCAGGCCGCGATGAAGGCCGGAATCGCCACCATCTACCAGGAGCTCGACCTCGTCGAGGACCTGTCGGTGGCGGAGAATGCCTTCCTCGGGCACGAGTACCGCAGCTTCGGGTTCGTCCGACGCGGCCGGATGGCCCGGCACACCCGGCAGATCCTCAGCAGGCTCGGCCACGGTGAGATCCCGCCCGGCCGGATGGTCCGGTCGCTGCCGGCCGCCGGCAAGCAGATCGTCAGCATGGCCCGAGCGCTCTCGCACGAGGCCCGACTGATCATCATGGACGAGCCGAGCGCGGTGCTGGCCCACGACGAGGTCGGCAACCTGTTCCGGATCATCCGCGAGCTGACCGCGCAGGGCATCGCCGTCATCTACATCTCCCACCGCATGGAGGAGATCCGCGAGATCGGTGACCGGGTCACCGTACTCAAGGACGGTCGGACCACGGCGGCGAACCTGCCGGCGCGCGAAACCCCGACCCGCGATCTGGTCAGCCGGATGACCGGCCGCACCATCGAGTACGTCTTCCCGGACCGGCCGGCCGAGGACCCCGCCGGCGCCGACCTGCTCCAGGTGGAGGGGTTGACCCGCACCGGTGAGTTCGCCGACGTCTCGTTGAACGTGCGGGCCGGGGAGATCGTCGGCATTGCGGGGCTGGTCGGCTCCGGCCGCTCCGAGCTGCTGGAGACCATCTACGGCGCCCGTCTCGCGGAGGCCGGCTCGGTCCGGATGAACGGCAAGGCGCTGCGTCCCGGCGTCGGCGCCGCCGTGCGGGCGGGCATGGGGATGGCCCCGGAGGAACGCAAGAGTCAGGCGCTGCTGCTCGGCGAACCGATCTACCGCAACGTCACGCTGGCCACCTTCGGCCGGTACGCGCGGCTCGGCTTCACCAACGCCGCCAAGGAGCGCGCCGAGGCGGACCGGATCGCGGAGAGCCTGGAGCTGCGGCCCCGGGACGTCGACCGGCCGGTACGCACGCTGTCCGGCGGCAACCAGCAGAAGGTGGTGGTCGGGCGGTGGCTGCTCGGCGGCACCAAGCTGTTGCTGCTCGACGAGCCCACCCGGGGCGTGGACGTGGGCGCCCGGGCTGAGCTCTACCAGGTCATCCGGGGTTTGGCCGCGCAGGGCGTCGGGGTGCTGCTGGTCTCCAGCGAGGTGCCCGAGGTGCTGGGTCTGGCCGACCGGGTGCTGGTGATGCGGGAAGGGCGGGTCGTGCGTGAAGCAGCGGCCGGCGAACTCGACGAGAACACTGTGCTCGACCTCGTGATGGCGGGGTCCTTGATGGAAGGCGCACCGGCATGAGCGACGCGACTCCCACTCCCACCGCGACACCGGAGCGCCCGCAGCTTCCGGCCCAGTCGCCGCCGGTGGACCCGGCGGAGACGGCGGTGGCCAGCAAGAAGGCAGGGTCGGCGGGCCGCCTTTCCTGGTGGCGCGGCGACGGCGGTGACGGCGCGAAGCGCAACCTCGGTCTGATCGGAGTGCTGGCCGCGCTGATCCTGGTCGGCGCGATCACCAAGCCGGACCTGTACGGCGACCCGACCTGGGTCTGGAACAACGTGCTGGCGATCCTGCAACTCGCCTCGGTCGTCGGCGTGGTCACGGTCGGGATGACCTTCGTGATCATCGGCGGTGGCATCGACCTGTCGGTCGGTGCGATCGTCGCGCTGGCCGGGGTCTGGTGCACCACGGTGGCCACCCAGAGCTACGGCGCCGGCGGCATGATCTTCACCGCCCTCGTGGTCGGCATCTGCGTCGGCCTGGTCAACGGTGTGCTCATCTCGTACGGAAAGTTGGTCCCCTTCATCGCGACGCTCGCGATGCTGGTGGCGGCCCGCGGTCTCGCGGCGTCGATCTCCAACAAGCAGACCCAGGTGTCGACCAGCACCGTCATCAACGACATCGCGGCCCGCAAGATCATCGGTATCCCGATCCTCGTCTACATCCTGGGCGCGGTGGTGCTGGCCGGCTGGGTCCTGCTCAACCGCACGACCTTCGGCCGGCGGACCATCGCCGTCGGCGGCAACCCGGAAGCGGCCCGGCTGGCCGGCATCAACGTCCGGCGGCACACCATGCTGCTCTACGCGCTCTCCGGTCTCTGCTGCGGCATCGCGGCGATCATGCTCACCTCGCAGGCCACCTCGGCGCAGGCGGCGATGGCCAACCTGTACGAGCTGGACGCGATCGCCGCGGCGATCATCGGCGGGACGTTGCTCAGCGGTGGCCGGGGCACGATCGTCGGCTCGCTGCTCGGCGTCATCATCTTCGCCACGATCACCAACCTCTTCGCCATCAACGGCCTCTCCATCGAGGCGCAGAACATGGTCAAGGGCGGCATCATCGTCGCCGCCGTCCTGATCCAGCAGTTCCAGTTCAAGTCCGTCACCCGGCTCTTCGCGCGGAACAGGGTCACCACCGCAACCTGACGCACCGCACCGATGTCCCTGGCCAGGTCGAGAAATTCGACACCGGCCGGACCCCGCACACCCTTACTCACTCAAATCCCGCTCCCAGGAGGTCGTTCATGACCCAGCACAGTCGCGACGTGTCGCGCCGCCGGTTGCTCTTCGGTGGAGCCGCAGTTGGCGCCGCCACCCTGTTGACCGCCTGCACCAGCAACGAGACCCCGGCGGCCAGCACCCAGACCAAGGCCGCCGGCAACGCCGAAGGCAACAACGCCCCGGGCAAGAGGGTCGTCATCGGCTTCTCCGCCCCGGCCGCCGACCACGGTTGGATGGGCGCGATCCACGCCAACGCCAAGGCGCAGGCCGCCGCGTACTCCGACGTGGAGTTCAAGGAGGTCGACGGCGGCTCGAACTCGGAGGCCCAGCGCTCCACGCTCGGCACGCTGATCGCCCAGAAGCCGGACATCATCGTCGTGCTGCCGCACGACGGCAAGGAGGTCAACGCCGTTGCCCTCCAGGCGATGCAGGCGGGCATCCCGATCGTCAACCTCGACCGGGCGTTCCCCGACGCGCTGGCCTCCCGGCTGGTGATCAAGGGCGACAACTACGGCATGGGCGTGTCGGCCGGGCACTACATCGGCAAGATTCTCAAGGACAAGGGCGTCACCAACCCGGTCATCGGTGAGATCGCCGGCCTGGAGATCCCGCTGACCGTCGAGCGCAGCAACGGCTTCAAGGCCGCCCTGGCGACCTACGGCTTCACCGTGAAGAACCGCCGCTCGGCCGAGTTCACCTCGGACAGCGGTCAGCGCGAGGCGGCCCAGCTGCTCCAGGCGCTGCCGAAGATCGACGCGATCTGGAACCACGACGACGACCAGGGCATCGGTGTGCTCGCGGCCATCAAGCAGGCCAACCGGTCGGAGTTCTTCATGGTCGGCGGCGCGGGCTCCAAGCTCGCGATCGACGCCATCAAGGCCGACAACAGCGTGCTGAAGGCCACGGTCACCTACAACCCGTCGATGGCCTCCTCGGCGATCTCGCTCGCGCGGCTCATCGCGCAGGGTCGGGGCCTGGGCGACCTGACGGAGCTGCAGGTGCCCAAGGAAGTGACGCTGGCCTCGGAGACGATCACCAAGGAGAACGCGAGCAGCTACGACAAGCTCGGGTTCTGACATACGGGGGGAGACCCACCTTGTCCACGACAGACAAAGAACTGCGGGTCGGCATGGTCGGCTACGCGTTCATGGGCGCCGCGCACTCACAGGCGTGGCGCACCGTGAACCGCGTCTTCGACCTGCCGGCGCGGGCCCGGATGGCGCTGATCTGCGGTCGAGACACAACGAAGGTGGCGGAAGCCGCCGATCGTCTCGGCTGGGACGCGTCCACCACGGACTGGCGAGACCTGATCAGCCGGGACGACATCGACGTCGTCGACATCTGCACACCGGGTGACAGTCACGCCGAGATCGCCCTCGCCGCACTGGCCGCCGGCAAGCACGTCCTGTGCGAGAAGCCGTTGGCCAACACGGTGGCGGAGGCACGGGCGATGACCGCTGCGGCGGACGCGGCCCGGGCCTCCGGAGTGCGATCGATGTGCGGGTTCAACTACCGCCGGGTCCCCGCGGTCACGATGATGCGTCAGATGGTCGCCGACGGACGACTCGGGGTGATTCGACACGTCCGTGCGACGTACCTGCAGGACTGGATCGTGGACCCGCAGTTCCCGCTGGTCTGGCGGTTGCAGAAGGACAGGGCGGGCTCCGGCGCGCTCGGTGACATCGGTGCGCACATCATCGATCTGACCCAGTTCGTCACCGGTCAGCGGATCAGTGGGGTCAGCGCGGTCACCGAGACCTTCGTCAAGGAGCGGCCGTTGCCGGCCGAGTCGAGCGGGCTGGCGGCCAGTGTGGACGGCGGTTCGGCGCCCACCGGACTGGTCACCGTCGACGACGCCGCGGTCTTCGTGGCCCGGCTCGACGGTGGCGCCCTGGCCACGTACGAGGCGAGCCGGTTCGCCACCGGTCGCAAGAACGCGCTGCGCGTCGAGATCAACGGCTCGCTGGGCAGTGTGATCTTCGATCTGGAGCGGCTCAACGAGCTGGAGTTCTACGACGCCACCCGGCCCAGCGTGGAACAGGGTTTCACCCGCATCCTGGTGACCGAGGGCGACCACCCGTACATGTCGGCGTGGTGGCCTCCGGGCCACATCATCGGCTACGAGCACTCGTTCACCCACGAGATGCGCGACTTCATCGAGGCGGTCGCCACCGGCGTCGACCCGACTCCCTCCTTCGCCGACGCGTTGCAGGTCCAGTTGGTGCTGGACGCGGTGACCCGCTCGGCGGAGCTCGGCTCCTCCTGGACCGAGGTGGAAACGGCGCTGGTCACAGCCGCCGCCTGACAGTTGACCATCCGCGATGGCGGTGTTCGCACCGCCGTCGCCCAACCGGCTTTCCGACGCCGACCGGCGAGGGACCGACCGCGGATTGCGCCCCGCGGCCGGGACGAGGTTGGCAACGGAGAGCGTGCAGCCGGACCGTACGGCCCGGTGGCGCACGAGCAGGACGGTCGTCCGGTGTGGCCGGACCGGGATTCCCCGGCCGCACCGGAGGACCGCCACCATTTGTGGAAATCCAGAACCTGATCGCACCGCCCGCTGCTGCCCCCACCCGTACCGCATCCGCTCGCCGGTCTCCGGCGGGTCGTGCCGCGGTCGGTCACCAGGTGGGCACGGCGGCCTGAGACGCCCGGTCGGGGCTTGCCAACGCCCCGGTCGGTCGGATGCGGGGGAGGCAGGGTCGAGACGCCGACCCGACCCTGCCTACCAGCCCCGTCTGCCCGCACCCGTACCGGGAGCCGGTCCGGCGTCGTCGCCGCCGACGCCGACGTCGGAAACCGGTGTCGTTCCGGTGCGGGGCGGGCGGGCGGGGCCCATCCAGCCACGGCCCATATCTTTCCGAACAATATTCTGATATCCCTATATTTAGCGGTACCGACGATTCCTCGAGAACGGGGAAGGAGCACCATGCGAACAGGTGTCTGGCTGATAGGAGCGCGTGGTTCAGTCGCGACCACCAGCATCGTCGGAGGGCTCGCGCTGCGAGCAGGTCTGGCCGGACCCACCGGCTGCGTCACCGAGCTTCCCGAGCTGCGCGGCCCGGCCCTGCCGGCCTTCGCCGATCTGGTCTTCGGCGGACACGACCTGGCCACCACCCCGTTGGGCAAGCGCGCCGAGGCGCTGGCCGACAGCGGCGTCATCCCCTGGCGGTTGGTCGCCGCGCTCCGCGACGAGCTGGGCGTGGTCGAGCAGGAGCTGCGCCCCGCCCCGGTCGGCGACACCCAGGCCGACCGGGCCGAAGCCGTGGTCCGCGACCTCACCAGCTTCCGCGAGCGGCACGGGCTGGACCGGGTGGTGGTCGTCAACGTCTCCGCCACCGAAGCCACCCCGCCACCGCATCCCGGGCACGCCGACCCCGACGCGCTGCGCGCCGCGCTCACCGGTCCGGACGAGGTGCTGCCACCCAGCTCCCTCTACGCGTACGCGGCACTGCTGGCCGGCTGCTCGTACGTCGACTTCACCCCGTCCACCGGGCTGCGCCTGCCGGCGCTCGCCGCGCTGGCCGACGAGGCTCGCCTGCCGTACGCCGGGCACGACGGCAAGACCGGGGAGACCCTGGTCAAGTCGGTGCTCGCGCCGATGTTCGCGATGCGCAACCTGGACGTGCGCTCCTGGTCCGGGTTCAACCTGCTCGGCGGTGGCGACGGCGCCACCCTCGCCGACCCGGCCGCGAACGCCGCGAAGGTGCAGAGCAAGCAGCGGGTGCTCGGCGAGACGCTGGGCTACGTCCCGCAGGGCGGCACCCGCATCGAGTACGTCGAAGAGCTCGGCGACTTCAAGACCGCCTGGGATCTGATCACCTTCGCCGGCTTCCTCGGCACCGGCATGCGGATGGAGTTCACCTGGCACGGCTGCGACTCCGCGTTGGCCGCGCCGCTGGTGCTCGACCTGGCCCGGCTCACCGCCGCCGCGCACGCCGCCGGGCACGTGGGTCCGCTGACCGAGCTGGGCTTCTTCTTCAAGGACCCGCTCGGCACGCCCAGCCACTCACTGGGCGAGCAGTGGGCCCGGCTGACCGACTTCACGCGGCTGCTGCACGCCGGCGCGGACGGTGCCGATGACCACGCTGGCTGACCTCGCCGAGCTGGTCCGGGCGCCGGCGGCGCTCTCCGTACCCGGTGACGTGGTCGCCGGAGCGGCGGCAGCCGGCGCGTTGGGTTCGCGTACCCCCGCCCTGGCCGGCGCTTCGGTGCTGCTCTACTGGGCCGGCATGGCCGCCAACGACTGGGCCGACCGGGGCCTGGACGCCGTGGAGCGGCCCGAGCGGCCGATCCCCAGCGGGCGGGTCACCCCGGCCGCCGCGGTCGGTCTCGCGGCGGGCCTCACGGCCGCCGGCGTGGGCCTGGCCGCCGCCGTGGGCGGTCGCCGCGCCGCCGCGCTCGCCGTGCCGCTGGCCGCCACCATCTGGGGGTACGACCTGCTGGCCAAGAACACCGCCGCCGGGCCGGCCGTGATGGCCGCCTGCCGGGGGCTGGATGTGCTGCTCGGCGCGTCCGGCGGCCGGATGACCAGGGCGTTGCCGGCGGCGGTCACCGTCGCCGCGCACACCTGGACGGTCACCGCGCTGTCCCGCCGGGAGGTCAGTGGCGCCGACGCGGCCCTGCCGATGCGCACCCTCGCGGGCACCGCGCTCGTCGCCGCCAGCGCCGCCATCCCGCAGGCCCGGCGTGCGGCTGCCCGAGCCGCCGACCACAGCGGTGCCACCGTCCAGGGTCGGGCCACCGACGAGGTCGGCGCGCGCGTGAGTCGCACCCGATCGGCCGGGGTCGCGGCCGTGCTGCCCGTCGTGCTGGCCGGGTGGTATGCCGCCCGCTACGGCGCGGCCCAGGCCGAGGTGATCCGGGACCCGTCGGCCGGGCGGGTTCGCGCCGCGGTCGGCGCGGGGATCACCGGACTTCCCGCCCTCCAGGGAGCGCTCACCGCCCGCGGCGGCGCCGGCCTGCTCGGGTTGGCGGTCGCGGCGGCCGCGCCGCTGGGTCGACGCCTGGCCCGGAAAGTCTCCCCGACATGACCGTTCCCCACCCCCGACCCGCACCGCCGACGGCCGACGCCACGACGCTGCGCCTCGGGTACGGCACGAACGGCTTCGCCAACCACCGACTCGACGACGCGCTCGCCGTCCTCGCCGAGCTCGGGTACGACGGGGTGGCACTCACCCTCGACCACGACCACCTGGACCCGTTCGCGCCCGGGCTCGCACGCCGGGTCGCCGTCCTCGGTCGGCGGTTGGAGGAGCTGGGTCTGGCGGTGGTGATCGAGACCGGAGCCCGGTACCTGCTCGACCCGTGGCACAAACACGCCCCGACGTTGCTGCACGACGACCCGACCCGGCGGATCGAATTCCTGCGCCGGGCCGTCCGGATCGGCGCCGACCTGGGCGCGGAGGCGGTCTCGTTCTGGGCCGGCGTCCGACCCGACACGGTGTCGCCGCAGTGCGCCTGGGACCGGTTGGTCGCCGGCTGCGCCACGGTGGTCGACGCGGCCGACACCGCCGGCGTCACCCTCGGCTTCGAGCCCGAGCCGGGGATGTTGGTGCAGGACATCGCCGACTGGCGTCGGCTGCGCGCGGCCCTCGGCGACCCGGCCCGGTTCGGCATCACCCTCGACATCGGCCACTGCCGCTGCCTGGAGCCGTGGCCCGTGCCGCAGTGCGTCGCGGAGGTGGCCGACCACCTGGTCAACGTGCAGATCGACGACATGCGCCGGGGCGTGCACGAGCACCTGGAGTTCGGCACCGGCGAGATCGACTTCCCGCCGGTGCTGGCCGCCCTGGCCGAGGCCGGCTACCGCGGCCTGGTCGCCGTCGAGTTGCCCCGCGACTCGCACGCCGCACCGGACGTGGCCGCCCGGTCCATCGATTTCCTGCGCGCCGCGGCGGCCACCTCGACAGGCGGTGACCGCCGGCGACAGGAGGTGCCTGCCAAGGCCCTCAGCTCTGCACCAACGGACGCGACAGATCCGGACACCGACCGTCGCGTGGAGTGAAGCAGAGCAAAGGACGCGGTCGGGCACCTGCGGAGCTGCACAGCAGCACGAGGGAGGAGACGGGATGACACCGGATTCACTACGGGCCGCGCTGCGAGGCGTACCGGATCCTGATTGGCTGGACACGGCGCTGCGCCGGGTCACGACCGAGCCCACCGCGATCACCCGGCTCTTCCCCGCCGCCGGACGACGCTGCGGTCGGGCCGCGCTGCCCGACGCCCCCGGCTGGACCGCCGACGACGCGGCCCGCGTGCTGCTGCTCACCAGCCTGCCCGGCGACCACGCGGCGTACGCCGAAAGCCTCTACCAGCACGGTGACGCGGCCGAACGGCGAGCCGTGCTGCGGGCCCTGCCGCTGCTGCCGATCGGCGCCGCCGGGGTGCCGCTGCTGCACGACGCGATCCGCACCAACGACACCCGGCTGGTGGGTGCGGCCCTCGGCCCGTACGCCCGGCACCTCGACCCGGCCGCCTGGCGCCAGGCCGTGCTCAAGTGCGTGTTCAGCGGTGTGCCGTTGGCGGTGGTCGCCGACCTGGAGACCCGAGCCGACGGGGAGTTGGCCGCGATGCTGGCGGCGCTCGCCGCCGAGCGGCACGCCGCCGGCCGGGACCTGCCCGCCGACGCCACCGAACTGCTCGACCGGCTCACCGCCGCACTGCCCCGAGAGGCGTGACATGCGTATCTTCGACCCGCACATCCACATGACCTCGCGCACCACCGACGACTACGAACGGATGGCCGCCGCCGGTGTACGCGCCGTGGTGGAGCCGTCGTTCTGGCTGGGTCAGCCACGCACCAGCGCCGCCTCGTTCACCGACTACTTCGACTCGCTGATCGGCTGGGAGCCGTTCCGGGCCGGGCAGTTCGGGGTGCGGCACTTCGCCACCGTGGCCCTGAACCCCAAGGAGGCCAACGACCCGCGCTGCCGTCCCGTCCTCGACCTGCTGCCCCGTTACCTGGATAAGGACGCGGTGGTGGCGGTCGGTGAGATCGGGTACGACTCGATGACGCCGGAGGAGGACGAGGCGTTCGCCGCGCAGCTCGCCCTCGCGGTGGCGTACGACCTGCCGGCGCTCGTGCACACCCCGCACCGGGACAAGGCGCGCGGATGCGAACGGACCCTCGCCGTGGTCGCCGAATCCGGCATCGAGCCCGGTCGGGTGGTGGTCGACCACCTCAACGAGGTGACCGTCAAGCTGGTCCGGGACAGCGGCTGCTGGTTGGGTTTCTCCATCTACCCGGACACCAAGATGACGCCGCAGCGGATGGTCGAGCTGCTGCGCGAGTACGGCACGGACCGGATGCTGGTCAACTCGGCGGCCGACTGGGGACGCTCCGACCCGCTGCTGACCCGGGCCACCGGTGAGGCGATGCTGTTGGCCGGGTTCAGCGACGACGAGGTCGACGCGGTGCTGTGGCGCAACCCGGTGGAGTTCTACGGGCAGTCCGGCCGGCTCGACCTCAGCGACCTGGACGTCGCCGAGAAGGTGGACCCGCAGACGGGCAACTCGATCCTGCGCGGCGGCAGCTGATGCGGCTGCGACACGCTGGTGGCGACACGGTCCACCTCAGTTACTGCACGAACGTGCACCCCGCCGAGGACCTCGCCGGCATCCTCGGTCAACTGGACACCTACGCCGTGCCGGTGCGCGAGGCGCTCGGCAGTGACCTGCTCGGGCTCGGCCTGTGGCTGGCCGCCCCGGTCGCCGCCGAGTTGGCCGCCGACCCGACGCTGCGCCGCCGGCTACGCACCGAGCTGGACGCGCGCGGGCTGGAGGTGGTCACCCTCAACGGCTTCCCGTACGCGGCCTTCCAGGCCCCGGTGGTCAAGCAGGACGTCTACCACCCGGACTGGACCACCGAGCAGCGCCTGACGTACACCCTGAACCTGGCCCGGGTGCTCGCCGACCTGTTGCCCGACGACGCGGCCCGGGGCTCGATCTCCACGCTGCCACTGGCCTGGCGTCAACCCTGGGACACCGCTCGGGCCGACGCGGCCCGCGGCCGGCTGGACCAGTTGGCCGCCGGCCTGGCCGCCGTGCAGCGCGACACCGGCCGCGAGGTGCGGGTCGCCTTCGAGCCGGAGCCGGGCTGCGTGGTGGAGAGCACGGCCCAGGCCGCCGAGTTGCTGTCCGGGATGGACACCGAGCGGTTGGGCGTCTGCGTCGACCTGGCCCACCTGGCCTGCGCCTGGGAGGAGCCGGCCGAGGCCCTGGAGCGTCTGCGGGCGGCGGGGCTGCCGGTGGTGAAGGTGCAGGTCTCCGCCGCCGTCGAGGCGGCCGACCCGGCCGGCGGGGCCGACGCGCTGCGCCGCTGGGTGGAGCCGCGGTTCCTGCACCAGACCCGGGGCGCCGGCTGCGCGGGCGGGGCCGACCCGGCCGACCCGGCGTACGCGGCCGACGACCTGGACGAGGCACTGGACCGGGAGTTGCCCGGCCCGTGGCGGGTGCACTATCACGTGCCCCTGCACGCCCCACCCGAGGAGCCGCTCGGCTCGACCCTGCCGGTGCTCCGCACGGCCCTGAGAGCGCTCTTCGACGCGCCGACCGCCGGCTGTGACCACCTCGACGTCGAGACGTACACCTGGGGGGTGCTGCCCGCCGCGCGACGGCCCGGCACCGACGCGGAGCTGGCCGCCGGCATCGCCGCGGAGCTGGCCTTCGCCCGAGACGAGTTGGTCGGCCTCGGCCTGACCGCAGAGCGAACCGTGAGCATGGGGGTGACGCGATGAGCCGGCGACTGGTGGTCCTCGACGTGGTGGGGTTGACCCCACGGTTACTGGCGCACATGCCCCGGCTGCGCGGGGTCGCCGACGGCGGCTTCCGGGCCGAGCTGGGCACCGTGCTGCCCGCGGTGACCTGCTCGGTGCAGTCCACCTTCCTCACCGGCGAGCCGCCCAGCGGGCACGGGATCGTCGGCAACGGGTGGTATTTCCGGGAGCTGGGCGAGGTGCTGCTGTGGCGGCAACACAACGCGCTGGTCGGCGGGGAGAAGCTCTGGCAGGCGGCCCGCAAGGCCGAGCCCGGCTACACCGTGGCCAACGTCTGCTGGTGGTACGCCATGGGCGCGGACGTCAACTGGACGGTGACGCCCCGACCGGTCTACTACGCCGACGGGCGCAAGGAGCCGGACTGCTACACCGACCCGCCGGAGCTGCACGACGCGCTCACCGGGCGGCTGGGCACGTTCCCGCTGTTCACCTACTGGGGACCGACCGCCGGGCTGCCGTCGT
Organism: Micromonospora sp. NPDC049204; assembly: GCF_040647935.1. NCBI lineage: Bacteria > Bacillati > Actinomycetota > Actinomycetes > Micromonosporales > Micromonosporaceae > Micromonospora > Micromonospora sp. NPDC049204. Next base: position 200,000 of record NZ_JBEZDC010000004.1, read on the forward strand.
CGCGGTGGATCTGCCAGGCGGCCGAGCAGATCCTCGCCGACGTGTCACCCGACCTGACCCTGGTCTACGTCCCGCACCTGGACTACGACCTGCAACGGTTCGGCCCGTCGTCGGCCCAGGCCGCCGCCGCCGCGGCCGAGCTGGACGCGGTGCTCGGTCCCCTGCTGGACGCCGCCCGCGCCCGGGACGCCACAGTGGTGGTGCTGTCCGAGTACGGCATCACCGACGTGTCCCGGCCGGTGGACGTCAACCGGTTGCTGCGCTCCGAGGGGCTGCTGCGGGTGCACACGCAGGCCGGCATGGAGTACCTCGACCCGTGGACGTCGAAGGCGTTCGCGGTCGCCGACCACCAGATCGCGCACGTCTACGTCAAGGACCCGGCCGACGTGCCGGCGGTGGCGAAGCTCTGCGCCGGCCTGCCCGGCGTGGCCGAGGTGCTCGACGCCGACGGCAAGGCCGCACACGGGCTGGACCATCCGCGCGCCGGTGAGCTGGTGCTGGTGGCCGAGCCGGACGCCTGGTTCACCTACTACTACTGGCTGGACGACGACCGGGCACCGGACTTCGCCCGGCTGGTGGAGATCCACCGCAAGCCGGGTTACGACCCGGCCGAGTTGTTCTTCGACCCGGCCAACCCCGGTGCCGCGAAGGCCCGCGCCGGGGTGGCCCTGGCCCGCAAGAAGCTCGGCATGCGGTACCTGATGAGCGCGGTCGGCCTGGACGCCGGTGCGCGGGCGGTGAAGGGCTCACACGGCCGGTTGCCGGACGACCCGGCGGACGCCCCGGTGCTGCTCTGCTCCGACCCGGCGGCGGCCCGGGACAAGATCGCCGCGACCGAGGTCAAGGAGCTGCTGCTGGAGCTGGCCGGGCTGCGTGACGGCGGGCCGGGGGAGGGGTCGTGACGGTTACCGTCGCGCCCGCCGACGCCAGCGGGCTGCGGGCACGCTTCGACGCCGAGCTGGCCGGGTTCCTCGAACGGCAGGGTCCGGACTGGCCCGACGGCGCGCCCCGCGGGGTGTTCACCGCCCTGCAACGGTTCGTGCTGGCCGGCGGGAAGCGGATCCGCCCGCTGTTCTGCTACTGGGGCTGGCGCGGGGCGGGGGCGCCCGACGGCACCCCGATCGTGGTGGCCGCCGCCGCGCTGGAGCTGTTCCACGCGTTCGCGCTGATCCACGACGACATCCTGGACGGCAGCGACCGCCGCCGGGGCGAGCCGTCGGTGCACCGGCTCTTCGCCGACCTGCACGCCCGCTCGGCGTGGCGCGGTGACCCCGAGGCGTACGGGCGCAACACCGCCCTGCTCTGCGGGGACCTCTGTGCGGCCTGGTCGGATCAGATGTTCCACGAGTGCGGGCTGAGCACCGAACAGGTGCACCGCGGGTACGGCGTGTTCGCGCTGATGCGCACCGAGGTGATCGCGGGGGAGTACCTGGACCTGGTCTCGGGTGTGGGTGACGGCTCGGTGGCCAGCGCGCTCACCGTGATCCGGATGAAGGCGGCCCGCTACACGGTGACCCGGCCGTTGCAGATCGGGGCGGCCCTGGCCGGCGCGGGGCCGGAGTTGATCGCCGCGCTGGGTGAGTTCGGTGACCCGTTGGGTGACGCCTTCCAACTCCGCGACGACGTGCTGGGCGTCTTCGGGGACCCGGCGATCACCGGCAAGTCGATCCTGGACGACCTGCGTGAGGGCAAGCCGACCGTGATGATGGCGTTGGCCCGCAGTGCGGCCGACCGCTCGCAGACCGTCCGGCTGCGGGAGCTGTTCGGCAACCCGGCGTTGGACGCCGAGGGTGCTGCGGAACTGCGCGGGATCATCGAGGAGACCGGTGCCCGGACCCGGATCGAGCAGATGATCCGGGTCCGGACCGAGGCCGCGCTCGGTGCCCTGGAGAGCGCCCTGGTGGTGGACGAGGCGCGCGCGGCGCTGATTGCGCTGGCCGGACAGGCGATCGACCGCCACGCGTGATCGCCGACTTTCGAACGGATCGACGAAAGTTGGCGTAGAACCACCGGAAGGTATGGACACATCGACACTCGCAACTTAGTGTCGTGACCAACACGACAATGTTTCGTCGAGGTGAACCGGCGGCGCGGTAACCCATCGACCACCCTCACCGCTACGGCATCCGGCGCGACGGCGCGCGCCCGCCTGGCAGTCACTCGTCAGGAAGGGGCAGCACACATGTCCATCAAGGACGCTCCACACCATCGATCTCGACGATGGTCCTCCGCCGGATCGGCGCTGCTGCTGGCGGTCGCCGCCGGCACTGTCGCATTCGCCGCCGGCTCGGCCCCCGCGCAGGCGCACACGATCGTCGCCACCGACTTCCAGCAGGTCGAACTCGCCCGCGGCGTCACCGACATGGGTGAGCCGATGTCGCTGGCCGTGCTGCCGGACCGCTCGGTCCTGCACACCGCCCGCAACGGCACCCTGCGCCGCACCGACGCGAGCGGCACCACCTCAGTGGTCGGCACCCTGCCGGTCTACAACCACGACGAGGAGGGGTTGCAGGGCGTCGGGGTCGACCCCAACTTCGCCAGCAACCGGCAGATCTTCCTCTACTACGCGCCGCCGCTCTCCACCCCCGGCGGCGACGCGCCGGCCACCGGCACCGACTTCTCCGCCTGGCAGGGAGTGAACCGCCTCTCCCGGTTCACCCTCAACGCCGACTTCACGATCAACCAGTCGAGCAAGGTCGACGTGCTCGACGTGCCGGCCGACCGTGGGCTGTGCTGCCACGTCGGTGGGGACATCGACTTCGACGCCGCCGGCAACCTCTTCCTGTCCACGGGTGACGACACCAACCCGTTCGAGTCCGCCGGCTACTCGCCGCTGGACGAGCGCACCAACCGCAACCCGGGGTACGACGCGCAGCGCAGCGCCGGCAACACCAACGACCTGCGCGGCAAGATCCTGCGGATCAAGGTGAACGCCAACGGCTCGTACTCCATCCCCTCGGGCAACCTGTTCGCGCCCGGCACGGCCAGGACCCGGCCGGAGATCTACGCGATGGGGTTCCGCAACCCGTTCCGGATCAGCGTGGACAAGGCCACCGGAGTCGTCTACGTCGGTGACTACGGGCCGGACGCCGGCACCACCAGTTCCACCCGCGGGCCGTCCGGCCAGGTGGAGTTCAACCGGGTCGCCGCGCCGGGCAACTACGGCTGGCCGTACTGCACCGGCACCAACACCTCCACCGAGACGTACAACGAGTGGGACTTCGCCAGCAACGCCAGCGGGGCGAAGTACAACTGCGCCAGCGGGCCGACGAACAACTCGTTCCGCAACACCGGCCTGACCACCCTGCCGCCGGCCCAGCCCGCCTGGATCCGGTACGCGGGCGACGCCGGCACCCCGACCGAGTTCGGCGGCGGCTCCGAGTCGCCGATGGGTGGCCCGGTCTACCGGTACAACGCCTCGTCGACCTCCACCACCAAGTTCCCGCAGTCGTTCGACGGGCAGTTCTTCGCCACCGAGTTCGGCCGGGGCTGGATCAAGCCGATCCACGTCAACTCCGACGGCTCCCGGGGTGCCATCGACACCTTCCCCTGGGTCGGCAAGCAGGTGATGGACTCGGCGTTCGGCCCGGACGGCGCGTACTACGTGCTCGACTACGGCACCGGCTACTTCAACGGCGACGCCAACTCGGCGCTCTACCGCTTCGACTACGTCGGCAGCGGGAACCGGGCACCGACCGCGGTCGCCAACGCCAACCGGACCTCCGGTGCGGCACCGCTCGCGGTGACGTTCTCCTCGGCGGGCTCGTCCGACCCCGAGGGCGGCACGCTGACGTACTCGTGGGCCTTCGGTGACGGGACCAGCTCGACCGCCGCCAACCCGACGAAGACGTACTCCACGAACGGCACCTACACCGCCACGCTGACCGTGCGGGACCCGCAGGGCGCCACCGGCAGCAGCAGCGTACGGATCAGTGTCGGCAACACCGCGCCCACGGTCACCATCAACAACCCCGGCAACGGCCAACTGTTCAGCTTCGGTGACACGGTGCCCTACAGCATCACGGTCACCGACCCGGAGGACGGCACGATCGACTGCACGAAGGTCAAGATGACCTACGTGCTCGGGCACGACCAGCACGGGCACCAGATCACCTCGAAGACCGGGTGCTCCGGCTCGATCACCATCCCGGTCGACGGTGAGCACGACGACGCGGCGAACATCTTCGCGATCTTCGACGCCGAGTACACCGATGCCGGTGGCCTGACCACGCACACCCAGCACACGCTGCCGCCGCGGCACCGGCAGGCCGAGTTCTTCGGCACCTCGTCCGGGGTCAACGTGTTCAGCAAGGCCACGGCCGAGGGCGGCAAGACCGTCGGTGACATCAACAACGGCGACTGGATCGCGTTCCAGCCGTACCGGCTGGGCAACGTGACCTCGTTCACCGCCCGGGTCTCCTCGGCGGGTGCCGGTGGCACCCTCCAGGTCCGGGCCGGCTCGGCCACCGGCACGGTGCTCGGCTCGGCCACGGTCCCGGTGACCGGCGGCTGGGAAACCTTCGCCACCGTGACCGGCACGATCACCAGCCCACCGACCGGTACGACCACGCTGTACCTGACCTTCGCCGGGTCGGGCACCGGGGCGCTCTACGACCTGGACGCGTTCACGTTCGTCACCGGCACCGCCACCAGCGGCAGTGGCCCGATCAAGGGTCTGGGTGGCAAGTGCCTGGACGTCCGCAACGCGTCCTCCGCCGACGGCACGCAGATCCAGATCTACACCTGCAACGGCAGTGCGGCGCAGACCTGGGCGGTCACGCCGAACTCCACGATCAAGTCGTTGGGTAAGTGCCTGGATGTCGCCGGCGCCGGCACCGCCGACGGCACCAAGATCCAGCTGTACACCTGCAACGGGACCGGCGCGCAGAACTGGGCCGCCCAGGCCGACGGCACGCTACGCAACGCGGCGTCGGGCAAGTGCCTCGACGTCTCCGGCAACAGCTCCGCCGACAGCACGGCGGTCCACCTGTGGACCTGCCTCGGCGCGGCCAACCAAAAGTGGATCCTGCCCTGAGCTGAGTGGTGGGGCCCCTCGTCACCGCCTACGGTAGGGCGAGGGGCCCTTCCTAACCACAGTTAGGAGAGCGATATGCGCAGACGCCTGCGACCCGTCCTCGGTGCGGCCCTGGCCGCACTCGCCGTCATCGCCTGCACCACCCCGGCCAGCCCGGCCAGCGCCGCCGACGCCCCGTACGACGTGCTGGTCTTCTCCAAGACCGCCGGGTTCCGGCACGACGCGATCCCGGTCGGCATCCAGACCATCCGGGACCTGGGCGCGGCGAACAACTTCACGGTCACCGCCACGGAGGACGCGAACACGTTCACCACCGCCAACCTCGCCCAGTACGAGGCGGTCGTCTTCCTCAACACCACCGGCGACGTGCTGAACGCCAGCCAGCAGACCGCCTTCGAGTCGTACATCGCCTCCGGTCGCGGTTACGTGGGCGTGCACGCGGCCTCGGACACCGAGTACGACTGGCCGTTCTACGGCAACCTGGTGGGCGCGTGGTTCGCCTCGCACCCGGCGATCCAGCAGGCCAACGTCAAGGTGGAGGACCGGGGGCACGCCGCGACCGGCCACCTGCCGCAGACCTGGACCCGCACCGACGAGTGGTACAACTACCGGACCAACGCCCGCTCGACCGCCCACGTGCTCGCCACGCTCGACGAGTCCTCGTACTCCGGCGGCGGCATGGGCGCCGACCACCCGTTGAGCTGGTGCAAGAGCTACAACGGCGGCCGGTCCTTCTACACCGGGGCCGGGCACACCCAGGCGTCGTACGCGGAGCCGGCGTTCCGGACCCACCTGCTCGGTGGCATCCGGTACGCCTCCGGTCGGAGCAAGGCCGACTGCCGGCCGGAGACCGGTTACACCCCGCTCTACAACGGCTCGACGACCGGCTGGTCGCAGGCCGGCCCAGGTAACTTTGCCAACTCCGACGCCACCCTGACCTCGGTGGGCGGCATGGGGTTGTTCTGGTACAACGCGAAGCAGTTCACCAACTACTCGCTGAAGCTCGACTGGAAGATGGCCGGGGACGACAACTCCGGCATCTTCATCGGCTTCCCGCCGTCGAGTGACCCGCAGTCGGCGATCAACAACGGCTACGAGGTCCAGATCGACGCCACCGACGCGGTCGACCGCACCACCGGCGCGGTCTACACGTACAAGGCCGCCGACACCGCCGCCCGTGACGCGGCGCTGAACGCGCCGGGGGAGTGGAACACCTACGAGCTGCTGGTCGAGGGCGAGCGGCTACAGGTCCTGCTCAACGGGGTGAAGATCAACGACTTCACCAACACCGACCCGGTCCGCTCCCTCGCCGGCCACATCGGCATCCAGAACCACGGCACCGGTGACGACGTCGCGTTCCGCAACATCCGGATCAAGGAGCTGGGCACCACCCCGACGCCCACCGGCACGATCCAGGCCGAGGCGTTCAGCTCGGCCAACGGCGTCTCCGCGTTCACCAAGGAGGGCGCCAACGGTGGGCAGACCCTCGGCTACATCGAGCCGGGTGACTGGGCCGCGTACAACGGGGTCAACCTGACCGGGGTCACCTCGTTCACGGCCCGGGTCGTCTCCGGCGGGGCGGGTGGCGCCATCCAGGTGCGTACCGGCTCGGCCACCGGCCCGGTGCTCGGCACTGTCGCGGTGCCCAACACCGGCAGCTGGTCCACGTACGCCAACGTCACCACCGCGCTCGCCAACGTCCCGTCCAGCACCCAGAACCTCTACCTCACCTTCACCGGTAGCGGCACGGGGCTCTTCGACCTGGACGACTTCACCCTGGTCAAGGGCGGCGGCACCCCCGGCGTCGGCCCGATCAAGGGCCTGGCGGGCAAGTGCCTGGACGTGCGCGGCGGCGGTACCGCCGACGGCACCCAGATCCAGCTCTACACCTGCAACGGCGGCACGGCACAGAACTGGACCGTGTCCGGCTCGACCATCAAGGCGCTCGGCAAGTGCCTGGACGTCAACGGTGGTGCCACCGCCAACGGCACCAAGATCCAGCTCTGGACCTGCAACGGCAGCGCCGCGCAGAACTGGGCGGCCCAGTCCTCCGACAGCAGCCTGCGCAACCCGTCGTCGGGCAAGTGCCTCGACGTCTCCGGAAACAACTCGGCGGACAGCACCGCCGTACACCTCTGGACCTGCCTCGGCGCGGCCAACCAGAAGTGGACCCTGCCCTAACCAGCTAGAACGGGAGGGGGCCGACGCCCACAGGCGTCGGCCCCCTCCCGGCTCACCCCCACCCCCACCCCCACCCCCACCCCCGCCCGGGCCCCCGGTCGTGTGTAAGCGGGCCGACAAACACCACCAGCAGCGACTACAGGCCTACCACACGAACCACGTAGCCG
>NZ_JBEZDC010000004.1:207392-478367 GCF_040647935.1 Micromonospora sp. NPDC049204
GCGCCGATCTTGCACTTTCTGCCGGGACTCATGCCCACAATGCCGACTTTTCGGCGACACAAAGTGCAAGATCGGCGCGGCGTCGGGTGGGGTCGGGTGGGGTGTGCGCGTTCCGGTGACGCGGGAGACCGGGGCGCGGGCGACTGCCGTACCTTGACCTGCATGGGGCGGTTCGCGCAGTGGCGCGGGATGGTGCTGGAGCAGGGGCATCGGCTGCGCGGTGCGCTTCGGCGCCCGGAGGAGCTGGACGACCCGTTCGATCCGACGGGCAGTCTGAACCGCCTCGACGCGCTGGTGGAGGGCTTCGCCGCCGGTCAGCCGGTGCGGTGGAGCCTGGCCGGTCAACCCCGGCCGCTGCCGGGACCGGTCGACGCGGTGGCCTACCGGATCATCGAGGAATCGTTGACGAACGCGGGCCGGCACGCTCCCGGCGCGCCGGTCGCGGTCCGCCTGCGCTACGACGCCGCGGGCATCACCATCGAGGTCCGCGACGAGGGCGCCCGCCCCCTGCCGTCCGGCGGTGGCAGCCAGGACGCCGGGCGGGGTCTGCTCGGGGTACGCAGGCGCGCGGAACGCCTCGGAGGCACGTTGTCCGCTGGCCCGCGCGCCGGTGGCGGCTTCACCGTACGGGCCGCCCTGCCGGCGCCCGAGGAACTGGCCGAATGATGATCGCCCCGCAGGGCTTTCGCAATCGGGTGCCACGGAAATAGGGTGGGGGCGGCGACCGTGCTGGTGGCCGGTGACCCGGTGGGAGGCGCAACCCGCCGGGCCCAGGTGCGTCCGCACCCACCGGTGACCGCTCGGTGCCGCGTACGTCCGGTCACCCTCGCCCCGGTCCGCACCTGGAATCCCCCATGACAACAGGGGAGATGAACAATGGCGCGACCCATCACGCTCTTCACCGGCCAGTGGGCCGACCTGCCTTTCGAGGAGGTCTGCCGGCTCGCCTCCGAGTGGGGCTACGACGGTCTGGAGATCGCCTGCTGGGGCGACCACTTCGAGGTCGACAAGGCGCTCGCCGACGACTCGTACGTCGAGCGCAAGCGGGAGACCCTCGCGAAGCACAACCTTGAGGTCTTCACGATCTCCAACCACCTCGTTGGTCAGGCGGTCTGCGACCACCCGATCGACGAGCGGCACCAGGACATCCTGCCGGGCCGGATCTGGGGCGACGGGGAGCCCGAAGGGGTTCGTCAGCGGGCCGCCGAGGAGATCAAGGACACCGCGCGGGCGGCGGCGAAGCTCGGAGTGAAGACCGTCGTCGGCTTCACCGGCTCGTCGATCTGGCACACCCTGGCGATGTTCCCGCCGGTGCCGCCGGCGATGATCGAGCGCGGCTACCAGGACTTCGCCGACCGGTGGAACCCGATCCTCGACGTGTTCGACGAGGTCGGGGTGCGGTTCGCGCACGAGGTCCACCCCAGCGAGATCGCGTACGACTACTGGACGACCAAGCGGACGCTCGAGGCGATCGGCAACCGGCCCGCGTTCGGGCTGAACTGGGATCCGTCGCACTTCGTCTGGCAGGAGCTGGACCCGGTGAACTTCATCTTCGACTTCGCCGACCGGATCTACCACGTGGACTGCAAGGACGCGAAGGTGCGCACCGGCGACGGCCGGCGTGGCCGGCTCGCCTCGCACCTGCCCTGGGCCGACCTGCGCCGCGGGTGGGACTTCGTCTCCACCGGCCACGGCGACGTGCCCTGGGAGGACTGCTTCCGCGCGTTGAACGCGATCGGCTACACCGGCCCGATCTCGGTCGAGTGGGAAGACGCCGGTATGGACCGGCTGGTCGGCGCCCCGGAGGCGTTGCAGTTCGTCCGCCGGCTGGCCTTCGACGCACCGAGCGCGGCCTTCGACGCGGCGTTCAGCAGCAAGGACTGACCGCACGTCGGACAGACCACGGGCCGGTCGCCCTGCGGCGACCGGCCCGTCGACGTGCGATTGGTCAGAGCGTGCTGGCGTTCGTGCCCGAGCCGGACGGCTTGGTGCGGGGGTTGTTGGTGGACGACGGCGACCCGGAGGTCGTGCCGACCGTGCTGGTGCCCGCCTTGGCGCCCACGGTGGCGGGCGTGCCGGCGAACGCGTCGTCGGCGGCGGTCAGCTCCTGCGTACCGGTGCTGCCGTTACCGGTGCCCAGCTTCTCGCCCAGTTTGGTCTGGCCGAGCTTGTCCTTGCCCTCGCTGTAGAGCTTGTTGGCCTGGGCCTGCGCGACCCCGGCCGCCTCCTGGACGGTCGGGTGGTCGAGCACCTTGCGGCCCCGAACAACGAGCTCCTCGTACTTTTCCCGGCCGGCACGGGCGCCCAGGACGAATCCCGCAGCCAGCCCGCCAAGAAACATGATCTTTCCGCGCATGGCGGCTCCTTCCGTACCTGACGCGCCGTCGCCCCGGCGAGTTGCCCCGTCGGAAGGCGACCTGTTCGCGCCTGCGTCCTCTGTCCGCAGCTAACTACCCATCCTGCTCTCCGCTCAAGCATGCTTGTGCCGGGATGGCGATTTACCCCGATTGTCAATGCGTCGCGGGCCGTGACCTGTGCACCTTGATCATCGGCGGGTGCGGCGGAACCCACTGGACCGCAACCGGGGGATGTCCTGTATTCTTTTCCCGTCGCACGGCACCGGGGTGATCCGGGGCGCGCGGTGCACGATCCCCTGTAGCTCAATTGGCAGAGCAGCCGGCTGTTAACCGGCAGGTTATTGGTTCGAGTCCAATCGGGGGAGCTTCTCCACCCAACGCTCGTCGGCCTGATGCCGGCGGGCGTTCTCTTCGTACCACCCTTCGCCCTCTCCGCCTGTGCGCAGGGGTCGGCGTTCGAGACAGCAACTTCGGGGATGTTGCTGCCTCCCGCGTGCCTGAGGCAGCAACATCCCCGAAGTTGCGCCGATCTTGGTGCGGGGTGCGGGGCGGAATGAGGGGTTTGGCCCGCTAGGGGCCTCCGTGGCCGGCAGGATGGTCGATGTCGACTGAGGCTTTCGCTGCGTCGATTGATGCGTCGACCCCTGGGGTGAGTGCGGATGTCCGGACGTGGCGGCAGGGCCACGCTGATCGCGGTGGCGGTCGTGCTGGCCTGGCTGGTGATCGGCGGCGTGGCCGGGCCGTACGCCGGGCGGCTCAGCGAGGTCGCCACCAACGACAACGCCGCCTTCCTGCCCGCCGACGCCGAGGCGACCCGCGCCCAGGACCTCACCGGCGACTTCGTCGACAGGCAGACCATTCCGGCGCTTGTCGTCTACGAACGGCCGACCGGGATCACCGACGCCGACCGGCAGCGGGTCAGCGCCGACGCCGCCCGGTTCGCCCAGGTGCCCGGCGTGCTCACCCCATTGCCCCCACCCATCCCGAGCCAGGACGGCCAGGCCCTCCAGGTCGTCGTACCGGTGGACGACGCCGAGGGGGAGGAGATCGGCTCGGTCGTCGACCAGCTCCGCGACATCACCGGCGGGGACCGGGACGGGCTCACCGTGGACGTCTCCGGGCCCGCCGGCCTCCTCGCCGACCTGATCAAGGTCTTCTCCGCCATCGACGGGCCACTGCTGCTGGTCACCCTGGTGGTGGTGCTGATCATCCTGTTGGTGGTCTACCGCAGCCCGGTGCTCTGGGTCTTTCCGCTGCTCGCCGCCGGCATGTCGTACGCCCTGGCCTCGGTCTTCGTCTACCTGCTCGCCGACGCCGACGTGGTGAAGCTCAACGGGCAGGCGCAGGGCATCCTCACCGTGCTGGTCTTCGGTGCCGGCACCGACTACGCGCTGCTGCTGATCGCCCGCTACCGGGAGGAGTTGCACCGCCACGCCCGACCGTGGGACGCCATGCGGACCGCGTGGAAGGGCGCCGCGCCCGCCATCATCGCCTCCGGCGGCACCGTCATCGTCAGCCTGCTCTGCCTGCTGCTGTCGAGCCTCAACTCCAACCGGGCGCTCGGCCCGGTCGCCGCCATCGGCATCGCCGCCACCCTGTTGGTGATGCTCACCTTCCTGCCCGCGCTGCTGGTGCTCGGCGGCCGGTGGTCGTTCTGGCCGCGACGCCCCCGGGAGGACCAGGCCGACCCGCGCGCCGAGCACGGCATCTGGAGCCGCGTCGCCGGCTTCGTGGCCCGCCATGCCCGACCGATCTGGCTGAGCACCGCAGTCGTGCTCGCCGTCCTCACGTTGGGGCTCACCCAGCTCGGTGCGACCACGCTCGGGCAGTCCGACCTGTTCACCCAGCGCACCGACTCGGTGGACGGCCAGGAGGTGATCTCCCGGCACTTCCCGGCCGGCACGGGCAGCCCCGCCACCATCTTCACCACCGAGCGGACCGCCCGGCAGGTCGCCCGGGTGGCGCAGGGCGTACCCGGCGTCGCCGACGTCCGCCCCCGCACCGCCGGCCCACAGACCGGCCCACCCAACCCGAACGCCGCCCCCAAGGTCGTCGACGGACGGGTGCAACTGGAGGCCACCCTGGCCGACCCACCCGACAGCGACGGGGCCGAGCGGACCATCCGGGAGCTGCGGGTGGCCGTACACCAGGTGCCCGGCGCGGACGCGGTGGTCGGCGGCTTCACGGCGATCAACGTGGACACCTCCGACGCCGCGAAGCGCGACCAGAACGTCATCATCCCGGTGGTGCTGGTGGTCATCGCGGTCATCCTGGCCCTGCTGCTGCGAGCGCTGCTCGCCCCGCTGCTGCTGATCGGCACCGTGCTGCTCAGTTTCGCGGCCACCCTCGGCCTCTGCGCGCTGCTGTTCCGGCACGTGTTCGACTTCCCCGGGGTGGACTCGTCGTTCCCGCTGTTCGCGTTCGTCTTCCTGGTCGCCCTCGGCATCGACTACAACATCTTCCTGATGAGCCGGGTCCGGGAGGAGTCGCTCAAGCGCGGCACCCGCGCCGGGGTGCTGGCCGGTCTCGCCGTCACCGGCGGCGTGATCACCTCTGCCGGCATCGTGCTCGCCGCGACCTTCTCCGCCCTCGCCGTCCTGCCGCTGGTGATCCTCGTCGAGTTGGGTACGGCGGTCGCGATCGGGGTACTGATCGACACGATCATCGTCCGGTCGCTGCTGGTGCCCGCGCTCGCGTACGACATCGGGCCGAAGATCTGGTGGCCGGGCCGGTTGTCCCGGACGAACGGTGAGCGGGAGGCGCGCGATGCTGGCTGAGACGGACGTGGTCATCGTCGGCGGTGGCCTCGCCGGCCTCGCCGCCGCCCGCCGGCTGCACCGCGCCGGCGTGCCCTGGCGGCTGCTGGAGGCCAGCGGCCGACTCGGCGGCCGGGTCGCCACCGACGTCGTCGACGGCTACCTCATCGACCGGGGCTTCCAGGTGCTCAACACCGCCTACCCGCAGCTCGGCACGCTGCTCGACACCGACCGGCTGCACCTCGGGTACTTCACCTCCGGCGTGCTGGTGCGCAAGGGCGACGACCTGCTGCGGCTGGTCAACCCGGTGCGGGAGCCGACCGGCGCCCCCGGCACCGCGCTCGCCGGAATCGGCACCCTGCTCGACCGGCTGCGCTTCGCCGCGCTCGCGACCGGCTGCGCCACCCTGCCGGTGTCCCGGCTGCTCAGCGCCCCGGAGACCAGCGCCGAGACGGCGCTGCGCCGGGCGGGCCTCTCCGACGCGATCATCGAGGAACTGTTGCGGCCGTTCCTGTCCGGTGTGTTCATCGACCGGGAGCTGGCCACCTCCAGCCACGTCCTCGCGATGGTGTTGCGCTCCTTCGCCCGCGGCCGCATCGGCCTGCCCGCCGAGGGCATGGCCGCGCTGCCCAGGGCCATCGCCGACCCGCTCCCTGCCGACCTGCTCGACCTGGACACCCCGGTCGCGCAGGTCGCGCCCGGCCGGGTCCGCACCCAGGCCGGCGACATCACCTGCCGGGCCGTCGTGGTCGCCGTCGACCCGCCCGCCGCGCCCGCGCTGCTGCCGGCCCTGGCGACGGTACGCATGCACAGCTACACCACCTACTACCACAGCGCACCGGAACCGCCGCTCACCGAACCGATCCTGCTCGTCGACGGCGACCGACGGGAGATCGTGGCGAACACGGTGGTGCTCAGCAACGCCGCGCCGACGTACGCGCCCGCCGGACGGCACCTCGTGGCCACCTCGGTGGTCGGCCCGACCGCCCCACCCGAGCCGGCCATCCGGGCCGAGTTGACCCGGCTGTACGGCCGATCCACCGCCGACTGGACCCACCTCACCACCGTGGCCGTGCCGCAGGCGCTGCCTGCCGCACCGCCACCGCAGGGACGGCTGCGCAAGCCCGTGTCGTTGGGGGAGGGCCTCTTCGTGGCCGGTGACCACCGGGACAGCCCATCGATCCAGGGCGCTCTCGCCAGCGGCTGGCGCGCGGCCGGCGCCGTGCTTGAGGAGCTGCGCGCCGGCTGACCGGCGTACCCGAGCACGCTGTTATATTCCTGTAGCCCATCGTGCTGGCGCAGGCGTGGGCACCGGCCGGCACGGTGCTGGCTGCTGATCGCCGAGCGGGATAAGATCCGGCGCGGTGTTTCGGGGCGGTAGCTCAGCCGGTTAGAGCAGGGGACTCATAATCCCTCGGTCGCGGGTTCGAGTCCCGCCCGCCCCACCAGCCGTTCTCCCTGGTCAGCCATGCTGCTGACGACCCGGGCGAACCGCTTCGAGGTCTGGCCCGACACCCTCGGTCCGCACTGAGTCCGCAGCAGCACGACCCGCCGCCCGGTCGAGGCGGTCGGCCACCTGGTCCAGGTCGTCCTCGAAGAGGTCCGCGTACACGTCCAGCCGAGCAATCCAGGGCCAGCTCCACGGTGTGTGGGTCGGCGGCAGACGGAATGGCAGCAGCGTCGGGAGGCTCGTGCGCATGGTGCGTACCCTGCTGCCTAGCTGACCGGACAGTGGAGGCTCGATGGTTGCCAACGACCTGGTTAGGGTGAAGCCATGAAGTCGATCAAGAAGTTCCAGGTCACTTTCGACTGCAAGGAGCCTGGGCGCGTCGCTCGATTCTGGTGCGAGGTGTTGGGGTACGTCTTGCCGCCACCACCGAAGGGGTTTGCCAGCTGGGAGGACTACAACCTCGCCCTGCCGTCCGAGCAGCGGGACGCATGGTCGGCGTGCATCGACCCCACCGGCGTCGGCCCGCGACTGTTCTTTCAGCGCGTCCCAGAAGGCAAAGTCGTAAAAAATCGCGTACATCTCGATGTGCGGGCCGGCGCCGGGCTCGTGGGCGCCGAGCGTCTGGCCGTACTTGAGGCCGAAGGCGCACGGCTGATCGCGCTCGGCGCGACACCTGTGCTGCTGCAGCATGCCGATGAGGAGAACGAGTCCTGCTACACGCTGCAGGACATCGAAGGCAACGAGTTCTGCCTCGACTGAGTGCCGCACATGCCGGCTTCGCAGTGTGAGCAGTCCGCATCTGGTCCGCAAGAGGTCGGCGGACGGCGGGGGAGTGGTGTGAGATGTTGACAGGTGTTTCCGCTGGTAGACCGCCGGGTGCCCAGGTCGGTCGCGGGTTCGAGTCGAGCAGCAGGTGCGGCTCTGCCGCACCCGACGGGCTCGCCGGACGTCCTAGCTGGGATTGTTCCGTAGCTGCTCGTGGAGCTGGCCGACGGTATTGACCACCGCGACGAAGTCGAACGCCTCAATTCGATCGACGTCGAAACTGCCCGTGACGATCGGCGGTGGCGCGTAGGCGTAGATCTGGCTGGCGTCCAGGTGAAGCCCGCGCCGGTGGTATGCGGCCATGGCGAGGGGGCCCAGGAGGTACCTGTCCTGGCCACCCTCGGTGTCCAATTCGGCGGTCAGGTCGGCGCCTGAGTCCCACCCCCGTACGAGCTGCCCTTCGAAGGTGTTGAGGAACCACCACGACCCGTCGGCAGACTCAAGGAACACGTCGCCGAACAGTGAGGTGAACCGCGGAGCCTTGCCGGCGAGATCCAGCCAGGCCCATGACTCCAACGCCCGAGCGTATTGCTGCTCACTGAACTGCTTGGTCAGCTCCACCGCGCCATTGGATCATGAGGCCGCTCGGGTTGCCAATCAGCCGTGGCGGCAGCGAACTGGGCCAGGTCGCGCAGCCGCAGCGACGACCGTCAGTAGCAGTCTTCAGGTCTCGCCAGGACAGTGCCTGAGCTACCCCCGGTAGCTCGGAGGACGATCTGCTGGGCTGCTTGGGCGGGCGTGAGGTGCGTGGTGTCGACGACCTCGGCCTCGGCATGCAGCCACGTGCGGGCCGCCTCGGCGTAGGGCTCAAGGTAGGTGAGGCGGAACGGGGAGGGGACGGGGTGTTCCCCCTCGATACGCCTGCGGAGGGTGTCCTGGTCAGCGTGGAGGACGAAGTGCCTTACCGGTACGGCGTGCTGGGCGAGGCCCCCGCTGATTTCGCGCCAGTACTGCTCCACCAGGACGGTCATCGGCATCACCAGCGTGCCGCCGGTGTAGTCGAGCACGCGGCGGGCGGTCTCGACGACGAGCTGCCGCCACGGCGGCCAGTGCTGGAAGTTGTCCGTCTCGGGCAGCCCCGGCCTGATGTCCATGAGTGTCTCGCCGACCTTCTCGGCGTCGAATACCCGTGAATCCGGGATCAGTTGCTGCACGAGCGCACTGGTCGTCGTCTTGCCCACGCCGTGGGTGCCGTTGAGCCATACGATCACGGGGCACATTAACGCGGGTGAGCAACCGGGCGACGTGATGGACGGGATCCTGAGGCGGGACGATCGCCGTCGGGGTCGCTGGCTATCGAGGGCAGAGCGATCGCCGCCGCGCAGCAGAGCTGCTTGCCCGCGGACTCTCGTGGGTACCGCCGGCGGCCGATGACGACGAGATAATCCCTCGGTCGCGGGTTCGAGTCCCGCCCGCCCCACATCTCCCAACCGGCAGCGCCGTAGAAATAAGTGGCTATGTCGTGTCCCAAGATCCGCCGCGTCCGCTGTCACGTGGCCGGTGCCTGATGAGGCCGAGCGCGAGGAGCACGAGCGCCAAGCCCGCAAGCATCCACGTTGTTGCGGGTCCGAACGCGCCGACGAGCCGGCCGAGGTATCCCACTGCGAGTAACAGGAAGAAGAGTCCGGCGTAGAGGAACCACAGTCCCGCATCGACCGACCGCCTCCACCGTCTCCGGGCAAAAGGCGACATGCGGCCAGTCAGCAGGAGACGAACACCGTAGCCGGCAAGGACCAGACCGCCGATGCCCAACAGCATCTGAAAGAAGGTTCGGGGGTCCACAGAGCTACCTCTACCCGGGAACCTGGTGGGCAACCAGGTTGAGGCAAGGCCAATCCGTCTCGACAGCAGCGCAGTCCGCGTCCAACCCGCAAGGTATCGATGAGTGACGGGGGATCGGCACCCCGCCCGCCGGTCAGGTTTGGTACAGCACCGCCCGGTAGCCCCACTACGCCGCGACGATCAGCACCGCGATCCCCGCCGCCAACGGCCACCAGCGACCACGCGGACGGGCGAGGGCGACGACGACTGTCGCCGCATACAGCACCGCGACGACAGTCGTCCAGAGCGTCGCGGCGGACACCCGATCGGCGATCCGGCAGCCGGCACGCGCGGGCAGGACGGTCGCGCAGATGTCATAGCGCGGCACGGCCAACCACCAGAAGCCCGCCACGGCGATCGCCGCTATCACGGTGGCCGCCGCGAGCCCAAGCCACGAGCGGATGCAACCCGAGGACCGAAGAGGAGATCGAATGAGTACGCGACCACGTCGATCCCGACGCTGGCCATGGTTCGCGCTGGGTGTCGTCGGGGTTGAGCACCGTCCCGCCAGATTTCCGTGATCGGATGCACTGTCATCAACACGAGCGCGCAGTCCCGAGGTTGGTCAGGGCGCGGGGTCCCGTGATGAATGCGAAGATCTTCCAGATGAAGCCAGCCAAGAATCCGTGGTGGCAGACAGCAAAGACGCCGAAGCAGGCTTTCGTCAGGGGAGGCGTCTGGCTCTTCCTGGCCACTGGGTGGATGGTCGTGGCCAGCGGAGACCCCACGCCGTGGCGTTGGGCATTTGCTGCACTGTGGGCGGTCGTCGGTGTGGGTTACCTGGTGTCGGCCGTGTTGCTCTGGCGACGGCAGCGCGGCTCGGGATAGGGCAGGGCCAGCAGCCGCGGTTCTTCACTACCGCGTCAATCCGATGGTCGCGGCCAGCCGAGCCACGTCGGCCGCACCGGGTCCGGCGCGGAACACGGCGGTCAGCGCTGCCCGGGCTACGGGGCGAATTCGTGTCTCCCAGGTGGCGATCCGGTCGGCGGCGACCAGCGCCCGGCCGGCGGAGCGCGGGTCGCCGAGGTCCAGGTAGGCGTGCGTGATGTCGATCAGGTGAGCGGCCCGGTGTTCGGCGGGGAGCAGGTGCCAGGCGTTGCCGCCGATGACCCGTCGGTGGGTGGTCACGGCCGATTGGTGGTCGCCGGACCACATCGCGATCAGGGCGCGGGCGAGGTCGACAGGTGTGGGGCCGAATTCCACGCCGTCGCAGTCGTGCTGACGCTGGCCGTCGGCGAGGTGAGCCGCTCGCTGGGTGAGTTCGCCTGCCGCACTGGTGTCCCCGCCGACGGCGGCGGCGAGCGCCGCTTCGATCAACAGGGTCCCGGTTACGCCGGCCCGGCGGGCGTGGGCCGGTGCCAGGTCCAGTTGGTGTACGGCGGCGACGGCGGCCGTCATCGCCAACCGGCCGCGCCCCAGGGCTCGCAGCGCCTGCGCGAGAGAGATCGCCGCGAGGCCGGCACGCAAAGGGTCGCCGGAGGCGGCGGCCATCGCCCGATCGGCGGCCAGCCAGGCGAGATCCGCCTCGCCGAGCTTGACCAGCACCTGGGCGGCGAGCCGGTATACCCGTACCAGCAAGTCGGCCGTGTCTCCCGGGTGTGTGCGGCTGTCGTCGAGCAGGTCGGGCAGCAGGCGTAGCACCTGGGGAAGGTGACCGTTGCGGTACGCCGTCCACGCGTACCCCGCTTGGGCGTCGAGTTGGGCCAACGACGGCGCCGGCCGGCCGGCGGCGGGTAGGTCGTAGCGGGCCAGCGCCGCGCGGAGGCGTTCCACGTCGCCTCCGGTGTCGGCGACCGGCTGGCGTGGGGCCTTGCCCGCGAGCAGGACGTCCGGGGCGACGCCGAGGGCGGCGGCGACCGTCTCGATCACCGAGAGCCGATCGAGGGTACGCACTCCTCGCTCGACCTTGTCCACCCAGCTCTTCGACCTGCGGATCCGATCGGCGAAGACCTGTTGGCTCATGCCCCGACGTGCTCGCAGCTCCGCCATCCGCCGCCCGATCGGCGGCTCGTTGCCGTTGCGGCGGTAGGGCTCGGTCATCGCTCCCGCCCCGGCGACGGCTCGATGGCCTCGGTGGATTCCCCGCAGCGCGGGCACCATCGCGACTTGACCCGGAAGGCGAGGAGCCCGAGCAGGAAGCCCGGCACCAGGCCGCCGAACACGATCGACACGACTGCAGAGGCCATGCGCACGCTCGCTTTCTGATGAGGCCGGAGGCCGGCAGGTCGCGACGTCCGCAGCTCACGCTGTGGTGAGTTTCCGTCGCCGACAGTCATCAGAGTTGCGCATCATGTGATGCAAGGCAAGGCAAGGGGCATGATCGACACGCCGAGCACATGCGTCAGGGCATGGCGACATGCGAGTCAGGGCGCAGAATCACGACATGCCTCGATTTACGCCAGCGACACCGCGCTCTCGGCGGCTGGGCCGGGAGCTACGCAAGCTCCGCGAAGCGAAGGAGCTGACCGGCGAGGCCGCGGCGGCGATCGTGGACTGCTCACCGTCGCGGATCAGTCGGATCGAGTCGGGTGAGATCAGACCTCGGGTCGGTGACGTGATGGAGTTGCTCGTCGCGTACGGCGTCAAGATCGACGAGGAGCCGGGGACCTCGCTGCTCGACCAGGCGCGCGGTCTGCGTGAGGACGGCTGGTGGCAGCGTCTCGGTGGCAAGTACGCCACCTACATCGCGTACGAGATCGAGGCCGTTGAACTGAAGAACTTCGAGCCGATGCTCGTGCCCGGTCTACTCCAGACCGAGAGCTACGCCCGCGAGGTCAACGTCATCGGCCGGGAGACCGACCCGGAGACCATCGACCAGCGGGTTTCCGCCCGGATGACCCGGCAGGAGGTGCTGCGTCGGCAACCGACTCCGCTGCGGATGCACGCCATCCTCTCCGAGGCGTCGGTTCGCACCGAGGTCGGCGGCCCGGATGTGTTGCGTGAGCAACTCGATCACCTGGTCACGCTCAGTCGGCTGCCGAACGTGACGATCCAGGTGCTGCGCTTCGAGGCCGGCGCCCACCTGGCGGACAGCAGCGGCTTCGCCCTGCTCAGCTTCGAGCGGGACGAGCCGCCACTGGGCTACATCGAGACCCTGGCCGGCGAGCTGTTCCTTGAGTCGAGTCGCGACCTGGCGCGGCTGTCGGCGGCGTACGACAATCTGAAGACGCTGGCGATGTCGCCCGCCGAGTCGATCACATTCGTCAAGGAGCTGAGCAAGCATGGAACGTGATGCCTGGCGCACGTCGAGCCGTTCCGGCAGCAACGGCCAGTGCGTGGAGGTGCGCGACCGGCGTGTCCAGGTCGATGTCCGCGACTCCAAGTCGCCCGATGCCGGGATGCTGAGCTTCGCGCCCGCCGCCTGGGACGCGTTCGTCGGCACGATCAAGGGGAACGTCTGCCGCCCCTGACCCACCGGGACGGTGGCGTGGTTCAGGGCCTGCGGGTCACGGTTCCCTCTCCTTGATCCTCACCTGCCGCCACAGGAAGAACAAGACTGTTTCTTCGTCCGCGATGTCGGCAGTCTTTCGTGGCATGGGCGCTGACAACCAAGCTGTAGATCTCGCTCGCCGTCTGTCCCATGTGCGGTGGCTCGGCGGGGGCACCGGGTCAGGCAAGAGCACTCTCGCCCATGCCCTGGCCGCGCGCTACGACGTGCTGATCTACGACGGCGACCGCGCGGAGCGCAGCTACGTCAGCCGGTGCACCGCGCACGAGCAGCCGTACCTCTGGGCGTTGCTGCACGCCTCGCCCGCGCGGAATTGGAACAGCCGTAGCGCCCAGGAGATCTTCGAGTCGATGCCGAGCCTGCACGGGGAGACGTTCGGGTTCGTGGTCGACGACCTGCTCGCGATGCCCGCTGAGCGTCCGGTCGTGGTCGACGACTTCCGTACGCTGCCCGGCGAGGTCGCTCCGCTGCTGACCTGGCCGGAGCAGGCGGCCTTCCTGCTGCCCACGCCGCGCTTTCGGGATCGGGCACTGCGGTCCCGGTTCGCCGACGCCAGGAGAGCCCACGCGAACTGGGGAGACAGCGACCACAGCGAGGCGCTCGCGCTGCGACTGGGTCGCGACGAACTGTGGGACGCCGAAGTCCGCCGCCAGGCCGTCGAGTTGCACCTGCCGGTGGTGTCCGTCGACGGTTCGCGTGACAGTGGCGACCTTGTCGATGACCTCGCAGCCCGGTTTCGGCTGGGCCAGCCACGCCAGTGACCCGTGCGTGGCGGATTCGGCCGCCACGCACACCCGTCATCGGACCTCGATGATGACCTTTCCGAACGGGCTGGCCGACTCATAGTGCCGGAACGCCGCGCCGGCTTGTTCGAACGGGAACGCACGGCCGGTGACGGGCCGAAGCTGGTGCGCGGTGATGACCTCGTTCAGCTTGACGAACTGGGCGTGACTTCCGACTGCCAACGCCCGGACCGTCGCGGCGACACCGAACAGCAGGCGGGGGTCGACCGGTGGACACTCACCCGAGAGGGACCCGACGAACGCCACGTGTCCGTTCACGGCAAGCGACTTCAGCGACTGCTCCAGCATGCCGGCGGTGTCGACGACCCGGTCGACCCCTCGCCCGCCGGTGATGTCGCGGACCGCGGCATGCCAGTCGGGAACGGCGCGATAGTTGACGACCTCGTCCGCGCCCAGGTCACGAAGGCGCTGCTCCTTTTCGACCTGGCCGGTCGTGGCGATCACTTTCGCACCGAGAAGCTTGGCCAGCTGAACGGCGAACAGTGATACGCCGCCCGATCCGGTGGCCAGCACCGTGTGCCCGGGCTGGATCCCGGGGCCGTCCCCGGTCAGCGCGTTCCAGGCGGTGACGGCAGCGCACGGCAGCGTCGCGGCCTCGGCGTAGGAGAGGTGCTCGGGGACCGGGACGAGGGCCTGCTCGGGCAGGAGGGCGATCTCGGTGAGCATGCCATCGAGGGAGCCTCCCAGTTGTGGCAGGTACGACGGTTCCAGGGGACCGTCCAGCCAGTGCGGGAACAGCGCGGCGGTGACCCGGTCACCCGGTCGCACCAGCTGGACACCTGGCCCCACGGCAATCACCTGCCCGGCACCCTCGGAGACGGGGACGACGTCCGGTTTGACCGGCAGCACGTACTGCCCCCGCAGCACCAGCAGGTCGCGGAAGCTGAGCGAGACGGCGTGGACCGCGACCGCGACCTCGCCGACACCCGGCGGGATCGATGTGTGGGTACGGAGCTTCAGGCCAGTAATCCCATCGCCGCTGTTCACGCGGTAGCTGCGCACGGACGGCGGCAGTATCCGGTCGGTGCGGTTCGTCAGGTCGATGTCAGCCATGCTGATCCCTCGGTCGTGGACGATCAGTGCGACCACGACTCTTCTGCGCCGCATGCGCCGCGACAATTCCCCGGAGGGAATCGCCATCCGGCGCGGCACCCGGTACACCTGACGAATGATGACCGAATCCGCGAGCGGCGGACTCGCGGCGGCGTTGCGTACCTGGCGCACCCGACGACGCGTCAGCCAACTCGAACTGGCGGTGCGGGCCGGCACCACACAACGGCACGTCAGCTTCATCGAGAGCGGACGCTCGATCCCCGGCCGGGCGATGATCATACGGCTGGCCGAATCGCTGGAGATGCCGATCCGCGAGCGCAACGAACTGCTCCTCACCGCCGGATTCGCGCCCGCGTACCCACAGCACGACCTGGACGACCCCCACCTGGCGCCGATCCGAACCGCCCTCGAACGCGTGCTGCACGGCCACCTGCCGTACCCGGCCGTGATCGTCGACCGGCACGGCGACCTCGTCTCCGCCAACGCCGGCTTCCACCTGATCACCCGGGGAGTTGACCCACAGCTCCTCACCCCACCGGTGAGCGTCCCCCGGGTCCTGCTGCACCCCCGCGGTCTCGCACCCCGCATCGTCAACCTCGACGAATGGGCCTGGCACGTCATCGACAGCGTCCGCGCCGAGAGCGTCCGCAACCCGAGCAACCGGCTCCAGCGCCTCGCCGAGGAACTCGTCGACCTGGTGCCTCCGCGGCCACGACAACTCTCGCCACATCACCTCGGGTTCGCGGTGCCGCTGCACCTGCGCACGAGCGGCCCGGAGAACCGGGAACTGCGGCTCATCACCACACTCACCCACTTCGGCACCGCCACCGACGTCACCATCGCCGAACTGCGGCTGGAGGCATTCCTCCCGGCCGACGAGGCCACGAGCGCCGCACTGGCCGAACTCGTCAGGTGGTAGACACCATCCGCCAGCCGGGGCCTCAGCCGAGGTGCAGCAGCAGGACCTGGTCGTCGCGGAGGTCGGAAATGCTGTCGCGCAGCAGCGTCAGCCCGTCGAGACCGGCGGTGCCGCTCTCCTCGAACTCCATTCCCATCTCATCGAAATGGGCGGTCAACTCCTCCGCGCGGTGCCTGGCGGGGTCGAGCTGATCCAGGAATTGCCGGTGGCCTGGCGTGATCAACACGGTGAAGCCGAGCACGCTGTTGATGGCATTCGACTCCGCATCGAACTCCGACTGCTGTAGGTCGACGCCGCGCTCCTCCAGATAGGTCAGGACGTACAGCATGCAGTACCCGGACCAGTCGTACTCCTGGCGCGCCGGGCTCCCGTGCTCCGTGAGGTGCGAGTGGAGCGACGATGACGATGTGGCGGCCAGGCGGGCCAGCTCGGTGACGCTGTCCCTGGGGACCACGGTCAGTGACGTGATCGCGGACATCAGACCCCCTGTCGTATGCCGGGCAGGCTACCGGGAGGGGGTGACACGCTTCGGACCCCAGGGACGACCCACATCGGTTCGGTTCAGGAGTCGGAGCCTTCGATGCGGACGGCGATGCCGTCGAGGATCAACTCCAGCCCGAGGGAGAAGTCCGCGTCGGCGATCGTCGCGTCGGGAGTGTCGGACGGTGGCGCCTCGAACAGGGGCGAGGAGAACAGGCGGGCCGTCTCGGGGAAGCGGGCGGGATCGACGAGCCGGGTCAGCGCCCGGCCGTATTCGCGTTCGGCGTCGGCCTGCCCCTGGCCTTCGGCCCTACCCTCGGCGAGTTCGCTGTACTGGCGTACGGACTGGGCCACATAGCCGCTGATCAGGGACAGCGCGCCGATCTTGTGTGCCCAGTCCAGGTGGGTGTGGGACATGATCGCCAGTGCGGCCTCCATCCAGGCGATCTGGTTCGGCCCGGCGGGCGGCCCGGAGGCGGGCACACGCGTCAGCCACGGCCGACGCTGGTACACCGAGCGCTGCGCGAAGGCCCAGCGGCGCAGCCCTTCCCGCCAGTCGCTGGTGTCGAGTCGTGGTGGTGGACCGAGTGCGGCGTTGGCCATGAGGGTGAGCAGTTCGTCCTTGGATCCGACGTGACGGTAGAGCGACATGCTCGTGAAGCCGAGGCTCTCGGCGACCTTGGGGAGCGTCACGCCGCCCAGCCCGTCGCGGTCGGCGATCGTCACCGCCGCGGCGACGACCATGGTGACGTCGAGGGCCGCGGGCCGCCCGAGCCGCGACGACTCTGGCATCCCCCACAGCCGGCGCAGTGGCGCTGGAACGAAGTCCTCGCTGGTCATGGGCTCTCACGTTCGCCCCGGACGGTCACCGCACCATCATGCCAGACGCAATTAGTGTACGTGTGATACTTTCTGCCTGAAACTAAATCAGGCGAGCGGGGGAGACGAACGTGAGCATGCACACCGCGGTGCGGACATCGAGAGGACCGGTGCTGCGCACCGAACGCGCCCTCGCCCCGGACCTGGCCCGAGGAGCGATGCTGCTGATCATCGCCCTGGCCAACGTCGTCGGAGTCGTCTTCGCCGGCGAGCCCGGTCTCGACGCCACCCCCGAGGGCGTCGACCGTGGCCTCAACCTCCTGCTCTTCGAACTTGTCCATGCCCGCGGATATCCGGTCTTCGCCGTGATGTTCGGCTACGGACTCGTCCAGCTCGCCCGCCGCCAGGAGGCCTCCGGTGCCACGCCGAAGCAGGTCCGCTCCGTGCTGTTACGCCGTAATCTCTGGCTCGTCGTGTTCGGTTTCGCGCACGCCGCACTGCTGTACTACGGCGACTTCCTCGGCGCGTACGGGATCGTCGGGATCGCGATGACCCTGCTCCTCCTGCGCCGCAGCGACACGTTCCACCGGATCGCGCTGGTGCTCTGGGCGCTGGCGACAGTCGAGGTGCTGGTCATCGGCGCCATCGTGGTCAGCGCCATCCTCGGCGCCTCGGGCTCGTCGGCGCCGCTGCCGTCGACCCACGTCGACTCCCTCGCCGCGCCCGGGTACGCCGCAGCCGTGCTGGACCGCCTCGGCGAATGGCCGGTGCACACCCTTACCGTCCTGCCCTTCATCATGATCGCCTGGCTGGGCATGTGGGCCGCTCGCCGTCGCGTCCTCGAGGAACCGGCCCGCCACCGGACCCTGCTCACCTGGACCGCCATCCTCGGTCTCGGCCTCGCCATCGCCGGAGGACTCCCGGCCGCCCTGGTCAGTGCCGGATGGCTGCACGTCGACGAGTCGGCCGCCAGTCTGGCGTTGCTGCTCCACGGTGCCAGCGGCATGTTCGCCGGACCCGGCTACGTGGCCGTCTTCGGCCTGATCGCCATGCGAGCCACGCGGTCTGGCCGTGTCGTCGGCGCACTCTCCGCCCTGGGGCAGCGGTCCCTGTCGGGGTATCTCTTCCAGTCCGTGGCCTGGCTCGTCCTTCTGGCACCCTTCACGCTCGCCCTCGGCGACCGTTTCGGCAGCCCCACGGTGACCGGCCTGATCATCGCGGTCGCCGTCTGGCTCGCCACCGTGCTGATGGCCCGTCAGCTCGACAGGCGCGCGCGACCCGGTCCCGCCGAGGTCGTCCTGCGCCGCCTGACCTACCGGCCCCGGACGTGATGTCCGCACCGTGGCCGGGCCGCCGCCGGCGTACGACAATGTGCGGACGTCGGCGCGGTCGATCACGCAGGACAGCCCGACCGCGAAAAACACCGGGGGAGTACGCCAACCTGACCCAGCAGGAGGTTCACCTGGTGCACGGCACGCGCGGTGAGTTGATCGAGCGCCTCGCTGAGGCGGTCGGGTCGGTCGTGGTCGCCCACCCGACCCGGGTCGCCGTCGACGGACCACCCGCTGCCGGCAAGACCACCCTCGCCGACGAGTTGGCGGTCGCCCTGCGCGAACGGGGCCGCGACGTCATCCGCGCCACGATCGACGATTTCGTCCACCCCCGGGCACAGCGCTATCCGCGCGGCGAGTACTCGGCCGAAGGTTGCTACTACGACACCCACGACTACGACGCCCTGAACCGGGTCCTGCTGGATCCGCTCGGCCCGCGCGGAGATCGACGCTTTCAACACGCGATCTACGACCATGCCGCGGATGCTGTGCTGTCTCCGCCGGTCAGGACTGCCCCGGCGGCCGCCGTGCTCGTCTTCGACGGCGTCTTCCTCCTGCGCCCGGAACTGATCGATCGGTGGGAGCTGCGCATCTTCGTGTCGACGGCACTGGAGAGGACCGTGGATCGTGCCGTGAGACGCGAGCGCCTGGTGTCACCTCGGGCGGCCGTCGAACGACGCTGGCGCGAGCGTTACATCCCCTCCCAGCAGCTCTACTTCGCCGCGGCTCGCCCGGCCGAGCACGCGGACATCGTCGTACACAACGACGAGCCCGAACTGCCGGCCTGGGAGATCGCCAGACGTCTCACGAGCCCGCCGATCGGCCCGCTGGATCCACCCCCGCCCTAGGGGTCGCCGGGACTCTGTTCGCGGGTGCGCCTGATGCTGGCGACCTCACCCCTGATGGGCAGCCAGTAGAAGGGGATGAACGCGGTGACCACGACGAGGCCCACGACCGGATGGAGAGCGCCCAGCGCGGTTCCGGCGGCGATCCAGACGGGCGCGGGACGGAACCGTCTGCTGATCGCCCAGGCGGTGTCGTTGTCGGTGGTGGAGGTGAGCAGGCGCCGGCCAGACCTGGCGTACTCCCAGATCACGTTGAAGAGGAGGGCGGCCACCTCGTAGGTGGCCCCGTAGAAGATGAGTGCCGTTGTCTTGCCCTCGCCGGACTCGAACGCGTGGGCCAGGAGGGACGAGGCGAACGGCAGGAACGCGATCACCATCAGCAGCAGGGTGTTGAGCAGGAGCAGCATGCGATCGGCGGAGCGGATGTGATCGAACATGACGTGGTGATTCACCCACATCTGCCCGATCAGCAGGAACGTGATCGCATAGGCCACGTAGGAGGGCCACAGCTCGATGAGGCCGCGAAGGAGGTGCGCAAAGTCCTCCGGCGGGCGGATCTCCA
Source organism: Micromonospora sp. NPDC049204 (assembly GCF_040647935.1). Classification (NCBI taxonomy): domain Bacteria; kingdom Bacillati; phylum Actinomycetota; class Actinomycetes; order Micromonosporales; family Micromonosporaceae; genus Micromonospora; species Micromonospora sp. NPDC049204. The sequence goes on from NZ_JBEZDC010000004.1 coordinate 226,862, forward strand.
GGACGAGCAGGGTAACGGCGATGGCAATGACCGCGTCGCTGAACGAGATGACCCGCTTCGGGTCTCGCTCGGCGCCGATCGGGTTGCTGGACCTGGTCGGGTCCTTCCTGGAGGCGCGGCGAGCCGCGCGAAACCAGCGCATGAGCCTCCCCCAACTTTCCGGTGCCGCCGGTTTCCCACCGCCGCGGGACCCAAACCGCCGGGAAACCGCCTGCCGTCGGGGTCCGGCCCCCGAGTCGCGCTGCGGCCCGGCCGGGAGGCGAGTGCCCATGGCACCGGCGTCCGCACCGCGGGGCACCATGTCTGCCGGACGCATGGTTGTCTGGATTCCGGCGTCAGAAAACACGTGGGGGAGCACACCGTGACCGAGCCTTACCAAGCCCAGCAGCCGCAGTCGCCGTACCAGCCGGGCGGCCCGGTTCACCCGCCACAGCAGTACCAGCCCCACCCGATCGGGCAGCAGGACCCCGGGTCGGGTCAGCCCGGCCACCTGCCATCGCCGCCGGCCGGCGCATCAGGGCGCAAGCCGCTGCTGCTCGCGGGCGTCGCCTTCGTCGCCCTCCTGATGCTCGTGGCCGCCGGCGTCACCGTGTACGAGGGGTTCATCAAGGAGGACTCCGGGCTCGCCGCCTGCAAGCGGCTGGCCGAGGGCAAGAGCCCGGACGGCAGCGTCAAGGGCTCCGGCGACCTCAAGCTCACCGAAGCCGAGTATCGGCAAACGCGGGAGGTGTTCGAGGACTCCCGGTACGAGGACATTCGCAAGCACGGCACCACGCTCATCGACATCGCCTGGCGGATCTCGCAGCTGCCGAAGGGGCAGGAGTCGGATGCGTTCGGGTTGCTCACCGCGGCGGGCACCGCGTGGACGGGGCTCCAGACGGCCTGCGCCGACCAGGGTGTGCTCATCAAGACGAACGTCGAGTAGCGTCGCCGAGTCAGCTGTGCAGGGAGTCGCTGGGCGACTGGCCGTGCGCCGCTCGATAGTCGGCGGCGAACCGGCCCGTGTGTGGGTAGCCCCAGCGGTGCGCGATCTCGGCCACGGTGGTCCCCTGGGTCGGATCGGCCCCGAGCAGGTCCTGGTGGGCCCGGTCCAGCCGGGTGCGCCGCAGGTACGCCATCGGAGTGGTCCCCAACTGGCGGCGGAACGCCGCCCGGAGGGCGCGGGGCGTGACGCGGGCCGCCTCGGCGATCTGGGCAGCGGTGATCGCTTCGTCGGAGTGCGTCTCGATGAACGACACGGCACGGCGGACCGGGCCGGCGGGCAACGGGACGGCCTCGACCCGGTGCGACATCGTCATCGCGGAGTTCGCGAAGACGGCGAGCGCGGCCGAGGCGACCTGGTCGATCGCGGCACCGACCACGAGCGGACTGCGGAGCGGCTCCGACGGCCCGTTGAGAAGGTCATAGAGGTGAAGCGTGGTGCTGTGCCAGAACTGACCCATCTCCCTGGAGACTGGCGTGATCGCCTCGAACCGAAAGTCGACCGGATCGATGCCCGTCCGCTCGGTGGCGGCCTCGGTCACGGTGCGCAGGTCCAGGTTGACGCTGTAGATGTCGAAATCCCGGCAGATGTTGGTGAACGGGCGGCCGGTCGGGTTCAGGAGCACCTCGCCGCGACCGGTCCGCGTCTCGTCCCGCCCATCCCGTGTGTCGACCTGCCCCTGCAGCACCGAGAGGAAGATCAGGTCGGTCAGTGGCTCGAAGAAATGACCCTCGATGTCCGCGCCGCACCGCACCCGACTCACCAGGACCGGCCCCGCCTCCACCGATTCCTGCTGATAGGTGAACTGCCCGGTGACGTTGTGTGACCGAAGTTCGATCCCCGCGCACTCCTGGCTGATCACGTCGTGCGCCCCCGAGACCTCACGGGCCTCGTACCTGCGCCGGATGGGCGTACCCACCGAATCATCGCCATGCTGCATGCCGGCTCCTCGTTGCCAAGCTGGGGCCGTCTGACACGTCTGCTTGGCGACGCGCGGATTGGTCGGAGTGCTTGGAATGTGAGGACGGTCCACTGTCCTCAACGACGGCAAGCGCCCGCCGACATGGGTAGAAACCTACCCGCCACAGCGACGACGGAAACCTTGCTGTCCATTATCCGCACGAGACAGGCCAGATAACGCCGACCAGAGGCACCAAAAGAGGCCGCTGCGGGCGGGACGTGGTAGTTCCGAGAGAGTGGATTTCCGCTATGGACCAGTCCGTACCACAGGCACCCGCCAGGCGGACGGCGCCGATCGTCCCGGACGGCCGAAACGCCGCGCCGAACACGCTCCGAGCCGGACCAGGCGCCGGGCGGGTAGTCGCACCCGGTGTCGGCCACGCGCCCGAGCGACACCAGGAGACGCACCCATGAGAACCGCCTACGGGCTGCACATCGAGGGACTCGACGAGGTCGTCGAACTGGACGCCGACACCTGCCCACCCGTGGGAAGCCGACCGGTGACCGTACGGCAGCGGCACGCCGTCCCACCGCCGCCCGCGCCGTTGAACGCCGACCGGATGGTCCGGATACTCGCCGACGGCCGTACCCTCGACGTGAACCGGGCCAGCGGCAGCGCCACCTTCTACGGGCCGCCGCTCGCCGCGGACCTGCTCGCCCACCCGTACCTCGCTCCGGTGGCCGTGGTGGTCAACCGATGGGCCGAGCGGGAGACCTTCCACGCCGGGGCGTTCGTCCACTCCGGACGTGCCTGGGTGGTGCTCGGTGGTCGTACCGCCGGCAAGAGCACACTGCTCGCGGCGCTCGCCGCCCGGGACGTGCCGGTGCTGGCCGACGACATCGTGGTCTGTGCGGCCGGCGACGTGCTCGCCGGTCCACGCTGCGTGGACCTGCGAGAGCCGATCCCCGGTCTCGGGTTGCCCACCCGGGTTGTCCGCGACGACAGCCGGCTTCGGCTCATCCTGCCCGCCGTCACGCCCCGCCTGCCGATCGGCGGTTGGATCTTCCTGCACTGGGGCGACCGGCTCGCGGTGACCCCGGTCGGTCCGGCCGAGGTGCTGGCCCGCCTCGTCGCCCGTCGATCCCTGCCCGAGCTGCCCTCCGACCCGAGCGCGCTGCTCGCGCTCGCCGCCCGGCCGGGTTTCGACCTGACCCGTCCCCGCGACTGGGCGGCCCTCGATGCCACCTATCGACTCCTTGGTGCCGCGCTCAGCGGGTCGCTGCCGTGACGACCAGCCCCCGCCGCACCCTGAATGCGCTGGCCCGGCTGATCCGTGGCCACGGGCCACGTGGTGTGGCCCTGGCGGCGTGGACGATGGTGGCCTGTCGGCGAGTACGGCGCCAGCTCGCCCGAGGCGGGCTGAGCGCGGTACGCCTCACCGCGCCCCCATCCGGCGGTAGCGACACGTTGGTCCGGCGGGCGCTGGGCCGCAGCGGGGGCAACTGTCTGGAGAGCGCGCTGGTGCGGCAGCGCTGGTTCGCCGAGCGGGGGGTGCCGCGGACCGTGGTGATCGGGGTCAGCGCGCCAACTGCCGGTTTCCACGCCCACGCCTGGCTCGACGGTGACCCCGACCCGCACCGGCACGGGTTGGCCGAGATTCTGCGGCATCCGGCGCCGTCGGCCTGGCTGCGCTGACCGTTGCGCAGCCAGCAGGATCGTCAGGGGGACCGGCCGACCGGGGTCGCATCGTCGCGGACCCCGATCGGCCGGCGATCGGGCCGACCCAGGGTGAGTGGCTCGGACAGCAGGGGGTAAAGCTGAGAAACGGGGATCGACGTTGCCGACTGAGTTGTCGGCAACCCGACAATCTTGCCCGGAAAAACGCGTAACCACATTGACACAGTCATGCTGCTCACTCCGGAGACTGCCTCGGCGCAGCCCGGAGACGCGGGATCGAACTCGATTGTTGCGTAGCAGCGAACCACCACGCGACCTGTAGTTCGTGAAATGGCCAGTCTTGTACCGGAATTGGATCGACTTGTCGGCTCGGCGTGTCGCAGCCGCGGAGGATGCCGCGGCAGCCGTCTGGAAGTCTCCGACAGGCCGTTGCGAACCACCGCGTGGCACGTTCAAACAGATCGGGCCGGATTGACGGCCGACGGAGGTGACGGCCCATGGCGTGGACGGGGAATGTTGACGGGCAGGAGCCAGTCAGCCGAGACGTCGTCGAGACTGACGACCCAGAAGAAGCACACCACGTGATCGCACTCCAGTACGGGGAACATCGAGTGCGGATCTCCGGACCCCCCGCGCGATTCCGCTACCGGCAGGCGACGTTGCGTGTCGAGGACCTGGAAATCGGTGAATCTCGATACACCATGCGCAATCGCGCCGAGTCGTTGCCCTATCGCGACTTCACGGCGGTGACAGTGGCGCACGGCCGGTACGCCGTCCGTACCGAGGACGACGAGTTGCGCCTCGGCCCCAACATGACAGGTCGCTACCCGGCGGTGGCTGGGGTCCACCTCATCGACGATCTGGCGGCCGTCTTCGTCCGGCTGCCGATGCAACGGGTCGCGGCGGCCGCCTCCGTCCGCACCGGCCTGCCCATTGCGAACTTCCGGTTCACCACGATGGCACCCCTGTCCCCGGCGATGGCCCTGCTCTGGCAGTCGGTGACGGCGTTCGCCCGGCGACAACTCGCCGTCAACGCGGTGACCGCCAGCCCACTGGCCCGCGCTGGCCTGGTGGACCTGCTGACGACCACCGCCGTCGCGGTGTTCCCGAACACCACGATGACCATCAACTACCTGCCCGGGCAGGCGGGCGTCGGCCGCGCGATCGTGCGGCGGGCCGCCGAGTTCATCGAGGCCCACGCCGCGTCACCGTTGACCGTGGGCCGGATCGCCGAAGCCTGCGAGGTCAGCCAACGCGCGTTACAGGTGGCGTTCCAGCGTTACCACGGGCAGACCCCGATGGCCTTCCTGCGCGCCGTCCGATTACGCCAGGCGCACTGGGACCTGCAACACGCCAAGCCGGGGCAGACCGTGGCGGAGACGGCCCGGCGTTGGGGCTGGACCCATCCCGGGCGCTTCGCCCAGGCGTACCGCGAGGCGTACGGCTGCCATCCCTACGACACTCTCCGCGCAACGAGCGCATCGGTGCCGGTGGAGCCCGGTCAGTGACGAACCCCGGCCGGCGGTGGACGGGGTTGGCTATCCGAACCGGTCGGCGAGCTTCGTCAGCTTGGCGACGTACGCCGGCCAGTCGTACCCGTCGGGGAGGTTGTCGCTCTTCCCTCGCCAACCAACCGCCCCGTCGAGCTGCTCGCGCATGATCCGGGCACTATCGTGCTGGCGTGCACATCCGTTTCGACGTCCCCGCCGATCCCGCCTACCCGGGCCGGGTGGCCGACGCGCTCAGCCGTGTACGCCTGCGCAGGTACGGCATCATCGGCGCAGTGCTGGTGGCGGTCGGGGCGATCGGCCTCGCCGTCTCGCGCGGCTCCGACCGGGCCGACCAGATCTCGCCGCTGTGCGTGACCCTGGTCGTGGCCGGCCTGCTGTCGATGCTGTACTCGCCGTGGGTGCGGTGGCGTGCCCGGCGACGCTCCAGCGGTTACGCGGTCGAGGGTGCCTACGACATCACCGACAACAACATCATGATGCGCAGCGGCTCGCAGTCCAGCGGCATCGCCTGGGACGGGGTAACCCAGGTGAAGGAAACTCCCGAGTTCTGGATCGTGTTCGTCGGGCGGATGCCGGCGACAGTCATCCCCCGTCGCCTGATGTCCGCCGAGGACGACGAGACGCTGCGGGCCTACCTGGCCACACGTGATCTGCTCCAGTGACCACCCGGTACGACCTTCGGCCCGCAGCGAAGGTGCTTCTGGGCCGGAGCGTCCGCGCCGGACCCGCTCTCCGTAGACTGCTGCTGTGGATGGGGTCTTCCTGCTCCGTCAGATAGTCGCCGGGCGGGCGCACATGGCCGAGGTCGCCGCGGTGGCGGAGCCGGCCGAGCAGGATCAGGTGGTCGTCTCTCCCCACGCGTTCGACTGGTTGCGGGACCGGTACGGACCGCATGCCGTGGTCGACCGACCGACAAACGTTGAGCTGATCGCCGAGGCGGTCGAGGGCGCCGAGTACGCGCTCGCGCACGTACCTGGTCGCGACCGTGCCATGCGGGTGACGCTGACGATGATCCACGATCTACCGGTCGACACCGGCGACGGCGACATCAAGCTGGCCGCCGCTCAGGCGGTGGCTGCCGCGCTGGGTGGCCGCCTGGACCCGGCTCCGTACCTGGGCGCCAACGGTGCTGTCTTCCCGGCCTAGCCATGGCGCAGCACGGCGTACTCCCCGCTCGGCTGGCCGCGCTGGCCCCCTCGACCCGCTGGATGGCGTCGGTCTGCACCGGCGGACTGTTGCTGGCGGCCGCCGGCCTGCTGGGCCAGCGGCAGGCAACCACCAACCGCAACGCGTACGAGGAGTTGCGCTCCTACGGCGTCGACGTCGTCGACGAGCGGGTCGTCGACGACGGGGACCGGATCACCGCGGGCGCGCTCGCGGCCGGGCTGGACCTGGCCCTGTGGATCACGGAACGAGAGCGCGACGCGGCCACCGCCGACCGCGTCGCGGCCACCATCGAGTACGCGCGACCGGCGCCCACCTGGCTCGCGCAGGGAAGGTAGAACCATGAGCGACCTCGCGCGTACGGGCCGACCCGAGAGCCGATTGCCCTGGATCGAGTCCGGCGGCGGGCCACTCGTCGTCGTGCCGTCGTCGGCGCTCACCGACTGGCAGGGCGCGATCTCCGGTTCCGGCGACCCGAATACCTGGGATGATTACGATCGGGCCTGCCGGATCGACGGCTACGCCGGGACCGTGGCCGTCGGCGACGCCGAGGCACTGGTACTGGGCGACGAACCGGCCACCACCACCTACCTCCCCGACCGGCGGATCTTCGTACGGTGGATCTACGCCCCCTCGGAGGTGGACGTCATCCGCCTCGTTCCCCGTGCGGTCGAGGTCGCTCGCTGGGAGGACGCCGGTACGTGGACGACCAGCGGGCCGGCGCGGTTGTTCGACGCCGCGTACGCCGGTGACGAGCTGGCGCACGAACCACACCTCACGGTCGACGTGGCTGCCGGCACCTACCTGATCCGTACCGCCCATGTCGATCCCGAGCGGGGGACTGCGCTGGTGCTCGTGCAGTTGGTCGAGCCGCCGCCGTCGGCGTGAACGCCGTGGCCCCGCATGGGGGCGCGCTCTCGCCCTCGCGGGCGTGCCGGTGGGCGGGCGGCCTCCGGCGGACGTACCCCCGGCCTCCGTCAGGCGTGTCGGCGCGGACCTTCGTCCGCCGCCGACGCTTGCTCGGGTGGTGTCGGAGGTGGCTCCCAATGCGTGCCGGCAATCGCGGCCGCCTGGTCGTGCGCCCGGTTGAGGATCGCCTCCGCCTCCCGTCGGGCGTCGGTCACGATGCCCTCTGCTTCGCGCCGCGCCTCCGTCCGGTGGTCGTGGGCCTGCCGCTCGGCGAGTCTGAGGATCTGCTCGACCCGGTTGCCCAGGCCGCTGAGGGTGGGCCGCCGCTGGAGGTCCAGCAGTAGCTGGTCGGTGACGACCGGAGTTCCGGTGCTCGTCCCGTCGGCTGTCCCCGCCGCGGCCCCGTCGCGATTGACCAGGCCGTCCTCGACGAGATCGGATTCCGTGGTGCCCACGAGGGACAGCACGACGCCGAGCGCGGCGACCGTGATGCCGGACCACGTGGCGGCCGGCCCGAGGGATGGGCCGACCGCGGCACCGACACCCAGCCCGAAGAGGACGGCGGCGGTCTTGGCTGGCTTACGCACGAGTCCTCCTCGGATGGCACGGGTGTGGGCTCCGCTTCCAGCATGACGAAGGAGTCAAGCAGGCCGATGCGTGGCAGACCTGGATTGAGGACGGGAGGTGGAACTGTCGCGACGTCGGTCGATGGCATCCACTGTCGCGGTGGCGATGGAAACCGTCCCGGGAGCGCGGGTCGGGTGTTCCGGACAACCTCGGACAGGGCCGTGAGCTGCCCGGACAGGCACGCGTGTGTCCGGGACAGCCATCGGCGTAGCGGCCAGCCCGGTAGGGCCAATACGCTGCGTTTCGATCAGCCAGGACGCCGGCCGATCGAGATTGGGTGACGAGTTCCGCCCACCGGTGGGCACCTCAAGCAGGTCCGACGATCAGTCCACGCTGTCGCCAATCGCACCGGCGGCACACACCGCTCAAAGGGAGAGTTCATGCGAATCCGTCGTGTCTTCTACGCAGTGGCGATCGGAGCCGCGCTGGCAGTCAGCGGGGTGGCCGCGCCAGCTCAAGCCGGCGAGAAGCCGGTCGTCTCGGAGTCCGTCCTGCAGACCCTCGGTTGGGGCCACGGCTAGCAGCGTCGTGACACCGCCCCCAACCATCACGGGGGTACAGCAAGCCGATCCCGAACAGGCGATTGAGACCCCCGGTGACCGACCCGAGTTGGTCACCGGGGGCCGTGCGGTACACGCCGTCGGTCGGGAGATTTCCCGTTGGGTCGACGCCCGACGGCGCCCGCCGGCTGATCAGCGCGTCGGGCTCATGCTCGTCGTCGCGAGGCTCTCCGTGGGGGTCGCGACGATGCGGTGGCGGCGCACCGGGTACAGGATCGGGCGGGAGACGCTCCAGGCCGCGCCCGCGCAGACGAACTCCTTGTAGCGGGCCGCCAGCGTGCCCTTGAGCAGGGCGGGCCTGGCCCGGTCGTCAGCGGTCACGTACTGGATGATGCCGTCGCGGCGGCCGAGGCTGATGCACTGGTTGAAGTAGCGCAGCGGGGCCTTCGGGATCTTCGTCCGACCGGTCAGGCGGGTGGCGATGGCGTCGGCGGCCTGCCAGGCCATCGGGGTTCCCGAGGCGCAGGACATCCGCAGCGGTTTCCCGCCCGGTCCCTCGGCGACTGCGGCGTCGCCGACGGCGTACACGTCGGGGTGGGAGACCGACCGCATCGTGGCGTCGACGACGATCTGCCCGGTGTCCGCGACCGTCAGGGTCGTGGCGGCGGCGATGGGGTGGACGGCGAAGCCGGCCGTCCACACGGTCACCTGGGCCGGGATCACCTGGCCGTCGCCGGTGACCGCGCCGGTGGCGTCGACCCGGGCGATGTCGGTGTGCTCGTGGACGGTGATGCCGAGCCGGTCGCAGACCCCGCGCAGGTGCTGCCGTGCCTTCGCGGTGAGCCAGTCACCGAGCGCGTCCCGGGCGGCGAGCGCGACGTCGAGGTCCGGGCGGGCCTCCGCGATCTCGGTGACCGCTTCCAGGCCGGTGAGGCCGCCGCCGACGACGAGCACTGTCGCGCCGGCCGGGAGCTGGGCCAGGCGGTCACGCAACCGCGCTGCCGACGGCCTGCCGGCGAGGTCGTACGCGTGCTCGGCGACGCCGGGGACGCCGTGGTCCGCGCTGGTGCTGCCGAGGGCGTAGACGAGCGTGTCGTACGCGATCTCGTCGGTGCCGTGCTCGGCGACGAGCGCGACGGTCCTGCGGTCGACGTCGACGGCGGTGACCCGGGCCACCCGGACCTCGACGCCGGTGCCCGCGTAGACGTCGGTCAGCGGTCGGCGCCTGAGGTGCTGGCCGGTGGCGAGTTGGTGCATACGGACCCGCTCGACGAAGTCGTCGTCGGCGTTGACGATGGTGATCTGCGTGTCGTCGCGGTGCAGCCGCCGGGCGAGACGCCCGGCCGCGATGGCTCCGGCGTATCCAGCCCCGAGGACGACGATCCGGTGCTTCATGGTGTCACTCCTGTCTCGGTGAGGGTCGCTTCCAGAACCGGACAGCGTCCCGATTCCTGACAGGAGTCGGCTGAGAGCTGGGTCACCAGACGTGCAGCAGGGGCTCCCCGTGCGCGGAGGTGGACCAGTGGCGGGTGGCGCGTACGAGCTTGTCGGGGTTGACCTGGACGTGCAGGGCCGCGACGCCGTCGGGAGTCACCTTCAGCGTCATGACCCCGACGACCTGCTCGTCGAGCACCACCACCAGCGCCGGGGCGCCGTTGACGACCTCGGTGTAGAGGGCGGGACTGCCGCCCACGATGTCCCGTTTGGCGGTGCTGGGCGCGAACAGGCCGCGCAGGAACCTGGCCACCGCCAGCGCGCCGACGACGGGTGTGGTCCGGGCCGGGATCTTGCCGCCGCCGTCGCCGATGCTCGTCGCGTCGTCGGTGAGGAGTGTGACCAACCGCTGGGTCTCGCCGTTGGCGGCCGCCGCGAGGAACTCCTCGACGATCCGGCGCGCGGTGGCGCCGTCGACCTCGGCGCGGGCGCGGTCGCCGGTGACGTGCTGCTTGGCCCGCCGGTAGATCTGCTGGCAGTTCGACTCGCTGACGCCGAGCATGTCGGCGATCTCCGCGTGTGTGTAGCCGAAGGCCTCGCGGAGTACGTACACCGCGCGCTCCTTGGCCGACAGCCGCTCCAGCAGGGTGAGCACCGCCATGGAGACCGACTCGCGCTGCTCGGCGGTGTCGAGTGGGCCGAGCATCCGGTCCCCGGCCAGGACCGGTTCGGGCAGCCAGGTGCCCACGTACGTCTCGCGTCGGGCCCGCGCCGAGGTGAGCTGGTTGAGGCACACGTTGGTGAGGGCCTTCGTCAGCCAGGCCTCGGGCGTCTCGACGCGCTGCCGGTCGGCGGCCTGCCAGCGCAGGAACGTGTCCTGCACCGCGTCCTCGGCGTCACTTGCCGAGCCCAGCAGCCGATAGGCGATCGCCCCCAGGCGAGCCCTGGCGCGTTCGAAGAGCTCGACGTCGTCCGGACTGAGCGGCATGGCTCGATAGTTAACCACGCCCGCGACCCCGTCGGCCGAGCTGTGGGCATGCCAGCCGGCCCTGCCCGTGGAAACTCTGTCGATGTCGTCGTCTACGGCCCCGTCCGGCTGGCCGCCGGCATTCGCTGGCGGGCGATCCGTCGACATCCAGCCGTTCCGGGTGGACGTGCCAGAAACCGAGCTGGTCGACCTGCGTGCTCGGCTGGCGCGTACCCGTTGGCCGGAGACGGCGACCGCTCCCGGCTGGGCCCACGGCGTACCCCTGCACGAGATGCGGTCCCTCTGCGCGTACTGGGCCGAGGGGTACGACTGGCGGGCCGCCGAGGCGCGGCTCAACGCCTTCCCGCAGTACCTCGTCAGCGTGGACGGCCTGAAGATCCACGTGCTTCATGCCCGGTCACCGCACCCGGGGGCGATGCCGCTGGTCCTGACCCACGGCTGGCCCGGATCGGTGCTGGAACTGGTAGACCTGGTCACACCGTTGACCGATCCCCCGAGGCACGGCGGCACCGCCGGGGACGCCTTCGACGTGGTGATCCCGTCGCTACCCGGCTACGGTTTCAGCGCCCGGCCCACCGGACCCGGCTGGGGCATCGAACGGATAGCCGCGAGCTGGGCGGAGATCATGGCGGCGTTCGGCTACGCCCGTTATGGCGCCGCCGGCAGTGACTGGGGCACAAGCGTCTCCAGCGTCCTCGGGGCACTCGACGGCGAGCACGTGGCCGGCGTCCACCTCGTACCGCCGCTCGCCGGCCCGGATCGGGTCGCGGACGCAGAGCATACCGATGCCGAACGCGAAGCGTTGGCACAGCTGCGACAGCGCGGGGAGTCCAGCTCGGCGTACTCCGACGTGCACCGCACCGCCCCGCAGACCGTCGGTTACGCCCTGGTCGACTCCCCGGTCGGCCTGTGTGCGTGGATGGGGGAGAAGCTGCTCACCTGGGCTGACTCCGGTGGCCTCAGCCGCGATCAGATTCTCGACCAGGTCACCTTGTACTGGTTGACCGGCACCGCCGCGTCGTCCGCCCGCCTGTACGCGGAGAGCATCGACCGGGTGTCCGGCTGGATCAGCGGCGCGGACACCGCCCCGGTGCGCGTACCCGTCGGCGCGTCGGTCTTCCCTGCCGAGGTGCCCCGGCCGTCCCGACGCTGGGCGGCCCGCCGTTACCCGGACATCCGGTACTGGAAGGAGCACGACCGCGGCGGGCACTTCCCGGCGCTGGAGGTGCCCGAGCTGCTTATCGCCGACCTGCGCGCCTTCTTCCGGCTGCTGCGGTAGGCCGCCACACCACACGCTTCCGCTGACCGCTGGACGGCGGAGCCCAGCCGGAGCGATCAGGCTCGAGTGTCCGCCGAGTCGTCGTCGCCGGACGGGCGAGCGTGACCGCCACCGCCGTCAGGCAGATCACCACAGCGGCGACGAGCGGTGGGCGACCGCCGAGGTGGACGGCCGCCGAGCCGAGGGGGATGGCCAGCACGAGTGGGCCGAACATCGCGGTGTTCGCCGTCGCGGACACCCGGCCCAGCAGCTCCGACGGCGTGTGTGTCTGCACGGCCGTCACCGCGGCGACCAGGGTCCAGGGCAGGCCGACGCCGGCGATCACCGCGCCGGCGACCGTGACCGGCCACCACGGCAGGCCACGCGCCAGGCAACCGACGGCGAACAGCACGGTCCCGGCGACGCCGACCACACCCGGACCCCGGCCGGCCAGGAGCCTGCCGACGATCAGGCCGCCGATGACGGAACCGCCGCCCTGTGCGCTTGTCAGCACCCCCAGGAACGTCGTCGGGAGACGGAGGTCGCTGGTCACGATCGTGTAGATCGCCGCGGTCGTGAAGCCGGACATGGCGATCGACACGGCGGCGAGCACGATGGGCACGGCCGTCGCCCGCTGTCCGAACAGGGCCGACAATCCGGTACGCAGGCCCGGGCGCCGCCGCGTCGGTTGGACCGGTGGCGTCCGGTTGAGGCGCACCGCCGCGTACAGGATGGCGACCAGGACCGGCGCGCACGCGCTGAGGACGACGACCGCGTGGCCACCGTGCCAGGCGTAGAGGCCCGCCCCGGCCAGGGGAGCGACGAGTTTCATGCCCTCTCCCGCGCTGGAGCGCCACCCGTTGACGTCGCCGAGTTCCGTGGGTGACAGCGCGGACGGCAGCAGCGCCGTCTCGCCCGCGTCGATGAGCACGTAGCTGACGCCGTAGACGGAGGAGACGGCGAAGATCAGCCATGTCTGCCCCGGCCCGCGTACCGCGAAGAGGGCCAGCAGGGCGGTAGCCAACCCGAGGTTCACCGCGATGACCAGCGGGCGTCGGGGTGCCCGGTCGAGCAGGCCGCCCAGCCACGGGCCGGCGAGCACCGGGGCGTACACGCACAGCCCGGTGAGGGCCGCGAGGCCGGTGGAGCCGGTCAGGTCCAGGGTCCAGATGCCGGCCACCAGGGACATGGCGCTGCTGCCGAAGCCGGACAGCAGTGAGATCGTCACGAACAGTCCGGCGTTGCGCCGCATGAGCCCTCCAGGTTGAGTCGGGATGACTCATCCTTTGGCCTTGAGGCTTGTCGGCGCAATGTTGGCGGCTTACGTCAATGTGGCATTGACATCGCCGCGTCGAGCGCCGCCGCCGCGGCTCGGGCGGGTGCCGGCAGCCGGTCACCCGCCTCGGCGAGGTCGGCGACGAGGGGCAGGGCCAGCGCGTACAGCGACCCCGGGGCGGCGTCCAGGGCGGCGTCCACCGTGCTGCGCACGAGCGCCGCTCGACGAAATCGGGCGTTCCACCGCCGGTCCGCCACGATCCATCGCTCAAGCTCGGTCACGGCGGCGCGCAGTGCCGCGATCTGTGCCGGGTAGCCGAGGTCGCGGTGCCGCTGCCGTGACCTCCGCGCCACCACCAGGCGCTGCCGGCGCTGCTCTGCGGCCTGCCGGCTGCCGAGGCCCAACGCCTGCGCCACCTGCGCCCACGTCGCGCCGTCGTGCCGCGCCCGGTCGATCAGGTCCAGCTCCCGCTCGTCCAGGTGGGCGCGGGCGACCTGGACGTCCGCCAACTGCGCCAGCTCCGACGTCATCGGTCAACGTTACATTGACAATTGCGGTAGCGGCGCGCGCACCATGAACACGTCCACCGGGTCCTCGGCCGTCAGCGTGAATCCGTGCCGCTCGTAGAGCCGCCGGGCCGGACTGCCCCGCAACACGTTCAGCCGGACCAGGGTGCCGTCGCGGTCGCACCGGTCCAGCAGGTCGCGCAACACGGCCGTGCCGAGGCCGCTGCCCTGCACGTGCGGGGAGAGGTAGAAGTGCTCCAACCAGTGGGCGTCGTCCGCCGGGCGCAGCGCCACGCAGCCGGCGAACGCCCCACCCACCTCGACAACCCGGGTGTACGCCGGAACGAAGCCGTCCCGCAGGCGCTGCCGTACGCGCTGTTCGTCGTACCGCCCGAGCCGTTCCAGATCCGCCCGCAGCACCACGGCGCGCAACTCGGCCACGGCGTCGACGTCCGCCAGCGAGGCCGGTCGCAGCTCCCACTCCACCATGATCACCACGCTATCGCCGCCCCAGCAGACGAGAGGTCCGACACCCGCCGACCCTGCTCGACCCGGCACGCCGACGTCGCTGAACCGACCAGGGCACGGTGCCGCTGGTCAATTAGGATGAGGCCCATGAGCGCTGAGGCCGTCGGCATGCACATGCCCGCCATCGTGACGCTCGACGACCTGGCGGCGATGAACGCCGCCGATCCGAACGGCCACCGTTACGAGACCAGCCCCGAGGGGGTCCTGTCGGTCATGCCGCCCCCCGACTCGGATCACGCCATGATCGCCAGTCGCCTCTTCGCCTGGCTGATCATGGCTGGTTGGCCCGCCGAGCAGGTGCTCCAGGCGGCCGGTCTGCGCATCTCCGGCCCGGACGGCCACGGCGGTCGCATCCCCGACCTCAGCGTGTGGCGGACGCCGCCGACCCGCAGCGTCTGGGCCGCGGTCGACGATGTCGTACTCGTGGTGGAGATCGTTTCGCCGGGGTCGGAGGCGATGGACTCGGTGACGAAGGTCCGCGAGTACGCGTCGGTGGGGATCCCGCGGTACTGGGTGGTGGACCGGGATGGCGCGCAGACCGTCACCCTGCATGTGTTGGGTGGGGACGGCACCTACGAGGAGCGGGCACGGATGCCGCTGGCGTGGTTGCTCCAGACGGTCCCCGCCGACCATCTCGACTGACATTCACTGACTTCGCCGACTGCTGGACGCCGTTCCTCGCTGGACAGGGCGCGACGTCGGCGCGCGGGTGTGAGCCGTTCGGGGTGTCGCGGCCGAAACAGCAGCCGCGATTCACGTTTCCGCAGCTCAGTGGGGGTCCCTGTCGTGCAACGGACAAGACGGTAGGGCCTCCGGCGGAGCACTGTTGGGGCAGGTGCCGACTCCGCTGGGGGCGCCCTCAGCGGGTTCGTCCTCACCGGGACAAGGACGTCATCACCGCCGACGCCGCCGCATGGCCGCGTCGCCTGGGCCGGTGCTCCGCCTTCCCTTTCCGCACCTGTGTGCGTCCCGTCGGTCCGGCGTCGCCCAGCGCGCCCGGACCCGGCGATCTAGCTCAGAGAGGCACCCCCATGGCCGCTCCCACCGTAACCGCAAGCCTGAACGCGTCGGCCTTCCCGCCCGGCGGCCAGATGCTGCTGACCGCCACCTACTCCGACGCCGACACCAAGCCGCTGACCGTCACCATCGTGGTGACCGACGCGCAGGGCAACAGCAGCGCGCCCGTCAAGGTCACCGCGGTCATCGACCCGCTCACCCTGACCGTCACCGACAACTCCGGGCGGACCTGGACCCGGGTCTCCGACAACGGCGCGGTCGCCGTCTACCGGGCGGTGGCGTGATGCCCCGCGTCACCGTGCAGGTGCGCGACGCCGCCGGCAACACCGCGACGGCCAGCGCCGACTACACCGTGGGTGGCCAGCCGGTACTCGGCGGCTACTACCTCTCCGGGGGTGCCGACCCGACCGCCGACATGGCCGGCGGCAACTTCCGCTCACTGACCCAGTACCGCAGCTTCGCCGACGGCTACATCTTCCCCGGCTACAACCGGCCCTGGCTGATCACGCTGGGCCGGGAGGGGATCCAGATGAACATGGTCCTGGAGCTGAAGCACTACGGCGCCCCGGACGGCCCGCAGACCTTCACCGTGGACGGCACCACCTACACCGTGCCCGCGCCGTCGATGACCATCCAGCAGCGTCCCGGCACCAACTGGCCGAAGGCGTACGGGTACGGCCAGGTGGTCAGCGGTCAGTGTGACGGGTTGTTCGCCCGCGCGCTGGCGCAGTATCGGACGCTCGGCTTCGGCGTGAACATCCAACTCGCGTCCGAGTTGGACACCGACCACGAGTTCGGCACCACCGAGGGCGGTGTCGGGTACACCTGGGCGCAGTCCGACGCCCGGGCGGTGCAGGCGATCAACTACATCCTCACCTGGTTCAAGGCACGCACGCTGCCCGGCGGTACGACCTTCTCGATCGGGATCGCCGGCTTCGACCGAGCCTGCTTCCAGCGCGTCCACCCCGAATCGTTGATGGCCCGGCTGGACTTCCTCCAGTGGAACGTCTACGGCACCAACGCCAGCCACACCGCGCTGGCCCGGTTCCGCCGTACCAAGGACTGGGCGGTGGCCGACCTCGGCCCGTTGGCGCTGTCCCGTCCGGTGCTCATCGCCGAGTGGGGGGTGCGGGTGGCCGAGATCCCCAACCAGGCCGCCTGGATCGCCACCGTGCCAGCGGCCGTCGCCCAGCTCAACGCCGAGCGTGGGCCGTTGATCGCGCGGACCAACTACTTCAACTCCGGGTGGGGCACGCTGACGCCGAAGGCGACCGGGTTGGCCGCGCTGCGGGCGGCCTACTCCACCCCGCCGTACGTCTGAGTCCGCGGCTGAGGACCCGGTCGGTGCGACCACCGACCGGGTCCGAGCGGGGGACCTATGCTCGGATCATGGAACTGCGGATCTTCACCGAACCCCAGCAGGGCGCCAGCTACGACCAACTGCTCGCTGTCGCCCGCTGCGCCGAGGACGCCGGCTACGGCGCGTTCTTCCGGTCCGACCACTACCTCAGGATGGGTGACGGCACCGGGGCCCCCGGCCCCACCGACGCGTGGACCACGCTGGCCGGCCTGGCCCGGGACACCAGTCGGATCCGGCTCGGCACGTTGATGACCGCGGCCACCTTCCGGTTGCCCGGCCCGCTGGCGATCACCGTGGCGCAGGTCGACCAGATGAGCGGCGGTCGCGTGGAGTTGGGCATCGGCACCGGCTGGTACGCCGAGGAGCACACCGCGTACGGCATTCCGTTCCCGCCACTGGCCGAGCGGTTCGACCGGCTGGAGGAGCAGCTCGCGGTGATCACCGGGCTGTGGTCCACACCGCCGGGGGAGCGGTACGAGTACGCCGGCAGGTACTACCCGGTCCGGGACTCACCCGCGCTGCCGAAGCCCGTGCAGCAGCCGCGCCCGCCGATCCTGCTCGGCGGGATGGGACCGAAGCGCACCCCCGCGCTGGCCGCCCGCTACGCCGACGAGTTCAACCTGCCGTTCGCCTCGGTGCCGGACACGGCGGCACAGTTCGACCGGGTCCGCGCGGCGTGCGCGGAGATCGGCCGGGACCCGGCCGAGCTGGTCTGGTCCAACGCGCTGGTGCTCTGCTGCGGGCGCGACGACGCCGAGGTGGCGCGTCGGGCCGCCGCGATCGGCCGCGAACCGGACGAGCTGCGGGCCAACGGCCTGGCCGGGACGCCCAGCGAGGTGCTGGACACCATCGGCCGGTACGCGGAGATCGGCAGCGAGCGGCTCTACCTCCAGGTGCTGGACCTCGGCGACCTGGCGCACCTCGAACTCGTCGCCAACGAGGTGATGGCGAAGCTCTGAGCCAACGGGTCGCCGTGGGGATGCCGCTCGCGGTTCAGGCGCGGCGATGGGCGCCCACGCCCGTCCCGGACACGTCCGCGTCCCTCAGCACGGTGTCCAGCCGTCCGTCCCGATCACTGTCCACATAGGTGATGTCGGGAATCCCGTCGCCGTCCACATCGATCTGGACGACATCGGCGACGCCGTCGCCGTCCAGGTCGGTGACCACCTCCACCGAGCCGTCCAGGTGCCGGGTCACGATCGACTGTGGCCCGGCACCGGGCGCACGCGGCGCCGGACCGGGTGCCGGCACCGGCGTCGGGGCCGGCGCGGGCGCCGGGGTGGGCCGGGGACCGGGCGTGGGCGCCGGATGGCTGGGCAACCCGCTGGCCGACGGGGCGCTGGCCTGCTCGACGCCGCTGCCGGTCGGGTCCAGCTCCTCCTCGGAGGGATACACATCGCCCCGTGGGGCCGGATCACGGTAGCTGCTCATGGGCGTAGGGTTCCCCGGCGATGACGAGAACAACCGTGCCCGATCGACCGGTGTCCCCGGTGGGTGGTTTGGCGGAAGATGCTGGAACCGACGCCACGGTCATGAACGGGGGTCCGAGCGTGGAACTGCGCCGGAATCGGGGGGCCCGTGCGCTCGCTCTGGTGTGCGTACTCGGAGGGGTGCTGCTCCTGGTCTATCCCAGCGACGGCGCCCTGCTACGGACGATCATCGCGGGCGGCGCCGTCGCGCTCGGCGTCGTGGCGCTGGCCAGCGCGCTGCGGCCGTTCCGATTCGGGATCGGCCCCGACGGGCTCAGCATCCGACGACCCGGCCTGCGCCGGGACATCCCGTGGGCCGAGGTCGACACGTTGGTGCTCGACGAGCCGCCCCGCCGCGACGGCTACCGGAAACCGCCGCGACTGCTGCTGGTGCCCGTTTCGGGCGTGCCGCTGGAGCCGGTGACCGCCCGCCACCCCCTCGACGGCCGCCCCGCCATCGAGGTGCTCGTCCTCGACCAGGTCCGCGAGCAGCCCGACCAGGTGTCCGCCGCGCTCACCCAATATGCCGGTGACCGTTTCGTCGACCTGCTGGCGCTGCGCCGAGCGGCCTTCGCCGACCCGGACCTCCCGGTGGGCCTACGCGGCTACCAGATGGACCGGGTCGACCGGTTGATCCGACGCGGCCAGGACGCCCTGCTGTCCGGGGACGCGCCGACCCGGCAGGCCGCCCGGGGTGAGATCGAACGCGCCGGCGCGGCCGGTCTGCCGATCGCCCAGCGTGGCTACCACACGTTCCAGACGGATACGGTTCTGGACGCCCTCGTCGCCGCGCTGGCCGACCACCCGTCCACCGATCGGGAGACCGCAACATGATCGCGCACGGACCGCACGCCACTCCGGCCACCGCGGCCGACGTTCCGCGCCGCAACTGGGCCGGCAACGTGCGGTACGCCGCGCGGGCGTTCCACCGGCCGACCTCCACCGACGACCTGCGCCGCCTGGTCGCCGGCAGCACCCGGATCCGGGCGGTGGGCAGCGGGCACTCCTTCAACCGCCTCGGCGACACCGACGGCGACCTGGTCACCCTCGCCGGCCTGCCCCCGGTCGTCGAGCTGGACCGCGAGCGCGGGCAGGTCACCGTGAGCGGCGCGATGCGCTACGGCGACCTCGCCCGACACCTGCACACCCAGGGGTACGCGCTGGCCAACCTCGCCTCGTTGCCACACATCTCGGTGGCCGGCGCGGTGGCCACCGCCACCCACGGTTCCGGTCAGGCGCACGGCAACCTGGCCACCGCGGTCGCCGGTCTGGAGTTGGTCACCGCCGACGGTGACCTGCTGCGGGTCGGCCGCGAGACCGACCCGGACACGTTCGCCGGCATGGTGGTCGGTCTCGGCGCGCTCGGCCTGGTCACCAGGGTCACCCTGGACGTGGTGCCGGCCTTCGAGCTGCGCCAGTACGTGTCACTCGACCTCGACCGGGAGGCGTTGGACGAGGCGCTCGGCTCGGCGTACAGCGTGAGTGTCTTCACCGACTGGCGTACGCCTCGGCTGCGTGAGGTGTGGCGCAAGCAGGCGGCCGACCAGTCGCCGCCGCCGGCGGACTGGCTCGGCACCACAGCCGCCACCGAGCCACGGCACCCGGTGCTCGGCATGCCACCGGAGAACTGCACCCCGCAGCTCGGCGAACCGGGTCCGTGGCACGAGCGGCTGCCGCACTTCAAGCTCGGCTTCACCCCGAGCAGCGGCGACGAGTTGCAGTCCGAGTACCACGTGCCGCGTACGGCGGCGGCCGACGCGCTCGCCGCGCTGGACGAGGTCGCGCACCTGATCGCACCGGTGCTGCTGGTCTGCGAACTGCGGACCGTGGCGGCCGACGAGCTGTGGCTCAGCCCGAACCACCAGCGGGACAGCTTCGTCGTGCACTTCACCTGGATCGACGACACCGCGGCCGTACTGCCGGTGGTGGCCGCCGTGGAGGAGCGCCTGGCACCGTTCGCGCCGCGCCCACACTGGGGCAAGGTCTTCGTCACCGACCCGACGGAGCTGGCGGCCCGCTACCCCCGCCATGCCGACTTCGCGGCCCTGCTGCCCCACCTGGACCCAACCGGCAAGTTCCGCACGGCCCTCCTAGACCACCACTTCCCCCGCTGACCCATGATCACCGCGGGGTAGCCGGGGTGCGCAGGGTGCTGCGTTGGACGGCTCGGCTGATGTCGCTGGGGGAGACGATTCCGGTTAGGCGGCCGTCTTCGCTCACCACCAGGGCGCGGCCGTCGGCGCACTCGCTGAGCCGGGGGAGCAGGTCGTTGAGCTGCTCGCCGGGCTGCGCGAGGACCAACTGGTCGGCCCGGCAGGCCACCTCGGCAAGCGTGGTCGACGCCCGCCGCTCGGCCGGCACGCCGCGTACCCGGTCGACGGTGACCAGGCCGATCGGCCGGCCCTCCTCGGTGAGGGGCAGCGCCGAATGCCGGTACGCGAACAGGTAGTGGTCGACGAAGTCGGCGACCGTCATCTCCGCCGAGGCGGTCTGCGGGTGCGGCGTCATGACGTCACCCACCCGGACCCCGCGTAGGGCGCTGCCGGTGCGGGCCTGCCGTTCCTCGGTCCCGGCGGCACCGATCAGGAACCAGCCGATCAGGGCCAGCCAGAGCCCGCCGAAGCCGACTCCGGACAGGAACTGCCACAGCCCCAGGCCGATCAACAGGACGCCCAGCACCCAGCCCGCCCGCGCGGCGACCACCGACGCTCTGGTCCGGTCACCGGTGGCCTTCCACACCGCGGCGCGCAGCAACCGGCCGCCGTCCAGGGGCGCGGCCGGCAGCACGTTGAAGATGGCCAGCAGCACGTTGATGCCGGCCAGCCACGCCACCGCCCCGAAGAGCAGTCCGTCCTGCCCGGACAGCGCGAGCAGCGCGGCGATCGCGCCGAAGAATGCCCCGAGCAGCAGGCTGACCAGGGGGCCGACCCCCGCGATGCGCAGCTCCGCGCCCGGGTCGCGCGGCTCGCCCCGCAGCTCGGCCACGCCGCCGAACAGCCACAGCGTGATGCCGTCGACCTCCAGCCCGTTGCGCTTGGCCACCACCGCGTGCGACACCTCGTGGGCGAGCAGGCCGACGAAGAAGACCACCGCCGCGGCCAGCCCGGCGAGGGTGTACGCCACGGACGAGCGATCGGGGTACGAGCGGGGGAACTGATTGGCGGCCAGACCCCACGCGATCAACGCGAAGATGACCAGAACGCTCCAGTTGACTCCGACCGGCACTCCCGCGATCCGACCAAGTCGGAAACTGGCCCTCATCCCACCGAGATACCCCAGTCGGGCCCGCTCATGCCAGACCCGACTGAGCCGGACACGCGACGCCGCCCACCCCAGCGTCTTGCCCCGGGACTGCGCCTGATGGGCGGGTCAGCGGCGGGGACTCTCGCTGGCGATTGTCGCCTCCCGCGGCAGGGCCGCCGCTCGCAGCGCCCAGTCCAACGCGTAGTCGGCGACCTCCTCCCAGCCGTCCTGCCCGACGGTGAAGTGTGATCGGCCGGGAAACTCCTGGTAGGCGGTGAGCGCCCGGGACTTCTGGTAGAGCGCCGCGTTGGCCCGGACCACTGACGCCGGCACCACGTGGTCGGCCCCGCCGGCCAGCAGCAGCAGGGGTGGGCGGTTGTCGCGTGTGGTGTCGACCCGGGCCGGCGAGCGCGGGTCGACGTTGGCGAAGGCGCCCTCGAAGAACACCCGGCCGGCACCGGGGACGGCATAGCGCTGATACGCCCGGTCGGAGTCCTCGCGGCTCATCACGTTGCCGAAGGTGTAGGCGAAGTCGTCCGGGGTGAACGGGACGGCCTTGCTCCGGTTGGCGGGGCTGCGCAGGATCGGGAAGCCGGAGCGCAGTTGGCTCAGCGGCACCTTGAGCACCCCCTTCACCGCCGCCGGGTGCACCCCCACCACCGCTGAGCCGAGCCCCCGGTCGGCGAGGACCTGGGCGAACAGTCCGCCGAACGAGTGGCCCATGATGATCGGCGGTCGGGGCAGCGCTCGGATGATCTTGTCGTAGTGCGCGACGATCGTGGCCATGCTCTGCTCGGCGATCGGGCTGGGGTCGTCGCGCAACTGCTCCACGGATCGGTCCATCCCCGGCCAGGCCGGGGCGATGACGTGCATGCCGCGCCTGGTGTACCGCTCGACCCACCCCTGCCAGCTACGGGGGGTCATCCAGAGTCCGTGGATCAGCACGATCGTGTCGACCTGGCCCTGCGGCATGGAGCCCATCGCATCCTCCCGGTGTCGCGGCGTCCGGCCCGGCGGTTACCCGCTGCCGCGCCGGGAATTCCTCCGCCGGCGCTCGCCTCGTCGTGCCCTGCGCGGGCCTCGCCGTGCCCTGTGCGGGGCGGACATGGCAGAGGGCGTGATGACACAGGGGCATATTGATGACTCAGAGGCATCACGCCCGCCGTGGTGCCCGCTCGCGCGGAGGTCACTCTGTGTGCCGCCCCGGCCCTGACAAATGTCACGGTCGGAACGTGACGACCGCTCCGGGCCTCGAGGTCCGCGCCGCCGGAGCATGAGTGCCATGACCAGTACGCATCCGGCCGTCGAGTTGAACGGCCTCACCAAGACCTTCGGCGCGGTCACCGCGGTCGACGGGCTGAGCCTGCGGGTGCAGCCCGGCGAGGTGGTGGCGTTCCTCGGCCCCAACGGGGCGGGCAAGACCACCACCATCGACATGCTGCTCGGTCTGGCCCGCCCGGACGAGGGCAGCGTCCGGATCCTCGGCGGCACCCCGGACGACGCGGTGGCCCGGGGTCGGGTCGCCGCCGTGCTCCAGACCGGCGGGCTGCTCAAGGACCTCACCGTCGGCGAGACGGTCGAGATGAGCGCGCACTTCTACCGGCACACCCGCCCGAGCGCCGAGGTGTTGGAGCGGGCCGGTATCGCCGACATCGCCGGGCGGGTCGTCGGGCGGTGCTCCGGCGGCCAGCAGCAGCGGTTGCGTTTCGCGCTGGCGCTGTTGCCCGACCCGGATCTGATGGTGCTCGACGAGCCGACCACCGGCATGGACGTCGAGGGCCGGCGGGACTTCTGGCAGGCCCTGCGCCGCGACGCGCGGGCCGGCCGGACCGTCATCTTCGCCACCCACTACCTGGACGAGGCCGACGCGTACGCCGACCGGATCGTGCTGGTCCGACAGGGGCGCATCGTGGCCGACGGCACCACCGCGGAGATCAAGAACCTGGCCGCCGGCCGCACGGTCCGGGCCACCCTGCCCGGTGCCGACCAGGCCGCGCTGGCCGCGCTGCCCGGCGTGGACGCCGTGGAGGTACGCGGCGACAGCGTGCTGGTGCGCACCGGCGACTCGGACGCGATCGCCCGGCACCTGCTCACCCGGACCGACGCCCGGGACGTGGAGATCACCTCCCGCAACCTCGAGGACGCCTTCCTCGCCCTGACCACCGCGCACCCCGGAGCCTGAGATGACGACCGTCACCCCCACCCCCACCCGTGCCGTCGAGCCGGACCGTCGGCTGCCCGCCCTGGGCGGTTTCGCCCCGGGCGTCCTTCGCATCGAGCTGCGCCGGGTGCTGCGTAACCGCCGCACCCTCGCCTTCACGCTGATCATGCCGGGCGTCTTCTTCCTCATCTTCGGCCTGCCGCAGGGCG
The DNA here is from genome assembly GCF_040647935.1 of Micromonospora sp. NPDC049204. Lineage (NCBI taxonomy): Bacteria > Bacillati > Actinomycetota > Actinomycetes > Micromonosporales > Micromonosporaceae > Micromonospora > Micromonospora sp. NPDC049204. The sequence goes on from NZ_JBEZDC010000004.1 coordinate 250,582, forward strand.
GGCAGTCGCTGGACAACGGCCGCCCGGTCACGGCGTACGTCATGATCAGCCTGGCCGTGTACGCGGCCATGGTGGCGACCACCAGCGCGGGCGGCGCGGTCGCCACCGAGCGGGCACTGGGCTGGAGCCGTCAGCTGCGGCTCACCCCGTTGCGCCCGACCGCGTACGTGGCGACGAAACTGGTCACCGCGATGACCCTCGGCCTGCTCGCCGTGGCCGTCGAGTTCCTGGTGGGCGCGGCGGCCGGTGTACGCATCCCCGCGTACGTCTGGCTGTTGTCCGGGCTCGCCGCCTGGCTCGGCTCGCTGGTCTTCGCCGCGTTCGGCCTGTTCATCGGCTACCTGGTGCCGGCCGAGAACGTCATGCAGTTCATCGGCCCGATCCTGGCCGTGCTGGCCATGTTCGGCGGGCTGTTCGTCCCGGTCGAGGTGCTGCCGGAGGTGCTCCAGCAGGTCGCGAAGTTCACCCCGGTGTACGGCATGGGTGTGCTGGCCCGTGCCCCCCTGACCGGCGACGGGGTGAGCGTGGCGGCGGTGGTCAACCTCGTCGGCTGGGCGTTGGTCTTCGGTGTCGGTGCGGCCCGGCTGTTCCGCCGGGACACCGCGCGGGTCTGACCACCCCGACGGTCAGCGCCTGCTTCATCAGAACTGGCCGGCCTACGGCGGGCCCGGACGACGACCGGCGGCGTTGCGGTTTCGTCCAGATACAACACCGGTATCCGAACGAAACCGTGCCTTGCCGGATCGCCGCCCGGACTCCGCCTCGGCTCGACCGCCCTGATGAAGCAGGCGCTAGCGTGGACCCGATGGACCTCTCGACCGGGCAGCCCTGGCCGGTGAACCGCCACTGGCGGTTCACCGGCTGGCTGCTGGCGGCCGTGTGGCTGTTCTTCCTCAACGTGCCGCTCGCCACCGCGTTGCACCAGCCGGAGCTGTGGCGGCGGGTCGTCGGGGTGGTGGCCCTGGTCGCCTTCGGCATCGGTTACGTGCTGCTGTTCCAGTGGGCCCGCAAGCAGCGCCAGACCCTGCGACCGATCCCGGCGGGTCGGGCGCGGGCCGGGCTGGTGCTGCTGCTCGCGGTGGGCCTGGCCAGCATGCCGGGCACCGGTGGCGACTGGTTGGCGACCCTCGTCTACGTGGCGGCGGCGAGCGTGTTCCTGCTGCCGCCCCGGGAGGCGTTGGCAGTCGTACTGCTCTGCGCCGTGACCCCCGTGCTGACGTCCTGGCTGGTGCCGGGCTGGCAGGCCGAGAGCGGCATCGTCTTCGCGGTGCTGCTCGCCTCGTTCGCGATGTTCGGGGTGTCCCAGCTGGCCCAGCGCAACAGCGAACTCCGGGCCGCCCAACAGGAGATCGGCCGGCTCGCGGTCGCCGAGGAGCGGGCCCGTGCCGCCCGCGACCTGCACGACATCCTCGGGCACTCGTTGACCGTGGTGGCGATCAAAGCGGAGTTGGCGGGCCGGCTCATCCAGGTGGACCGCGACCGCGCCGCCACCGAGATCGCCGAGGTGGAGGCGCTGGCCCGCGCGGCGCTGTCCGACGTGCGGCAGACCGTCGGGGCGTACCGCGAGGTCACCCTCGCCGCGGAGCTGGCCGGCGCCCGCTCCGCGCTGGCCGCGGCGGGCATCGCGGCGGATCTGCCGGCCGAGGTGCCGGTGCTGCCGGACGGGTGGGACCGGTTGTTCGGGTGGGCGGTACGGGAAGGGGTGACGAACGTGGTCCGGCACAGCGGGGCGCGGTGCTGCACGGTCCGGGTACACCCGGACGGGGTCGAGGTGAGCGACGACGGTCGGGGTCCGTCCACTCCCGACGCCAACGGGCACGGGCTCGTCGGCCTGCGTGAGCGGGCGCGGGAGTTGGACGCCGTGGTGAGCGTCGGCCGCCGGCCCGACGGGAGTGGCTTCCTGCTGCGGGTGCACGCCCCGGCGGAGGCCCGGTGAGTGCCTCCGGCCTGGGCCGGTCCAACCCGATCCGGCTGCTGCTCGCCGACGACCAGGCACTGGTCCGCGGCGCGCTGGCCGCGCTGCTCTCGCTGGAGGAGGACCTGAGCGTGGTGGCCGAGGTCGGCCGGGGCGACGAGGTGGTGCCGACAGCCCGCCGCAGCAACCCCGACGTCGCCCTGCTGGACGTGGAGATGCCCGGCCTGGACGGGATCGCCGCCGCCGCCGCGTTACGGACCGCGCTGCCGACCTGCCGGGTGCTGGTGGTGACCACCTTCGGTCGGCCCGGCTACCTGCGTCGGGCGATGGAGGCGGGTGCGAGCGGCTTCGTCGTCAAGGACACCCCGGCCCGGCAACTCGCCGACGCGGTCCGTCGGGTGCACGCCGGCCTGCGGGTGGTCGACCCCACGCTGGCCGCCGAGACCCTGGCCGCCGGGGTGAGCCCGCTGACCGACCGGGAGACCGAGGTGCTGCGGACCGCCCGCGGGGGTGGCACGGTCGCCGACCTGGCCGGGGCGCTGCACCTGTCCGAGGGGACGGTACGCAACCACCTCTCGGCGGCGATCGGCAAGACCGGTGCCCGCAACCGGGCCGAGGCGATCCGGGTCGCCGAGCAGAACGGTTGGCTGCTCGGCGAGTGACGCCCGCCGGTCAGGCGGTCGGGGGCGGGGTGGGCAGCTTGTCGACGACCACCACGCTGCTGCCGGGGCGGACCTCGGCGAGCAGCTCCCGCTGACCACTGCGGGTCAACCGGATACAGCCGTTCGTGGTGTTCTCGCCCAACTCGTCGTCGTTGTGCCAGGTGTGCACCCCGATGTGGGCACCCCGCAGCCCGGCCGGCACCGACTCGGGGTCGTCGGGCACCGAGCCGAGGGCGTAGATGTCCACCCCGCCGTAGACCTCCTCGGGCGGCGGGGTCCGGCCCAGGACGAAGGTCCGCCCGAGCGGAGTGTCCTGCCCCGACTGGCCGAGGCTGATCTCCCAGGAGCGCACCGCCGTGCCGGCCCGGTACCAGGTGAGCCGGTGGACCTTGCGTTCCACCACGATCTGGTCGCGCAACGCCACGGTGTCGAACCCGCCGGGAGGCAGCCAGGCGAGCCGCCGATTGGCCGAGGGCAACAGGACGGCAATCCAGCCGGAGCGCCGGTCGGCGATCGGCATGGTGAGGTCGACGCCGCTGATCGTTGGTTCGAGGAAGGCTCGCGGACGGCCGCCGGGCGCGTCGTACGCGGTGATCCGCCTGGTCGGGTGCGCACCCTCGGTCAGCGGCGTGGTGTCCATGGTGGCCGGATCCGTGGGGAAGCCCCCGGGCGCCGGGTCGTAGTCGACCACCGGCAGCCCCGCCGGGGCGGGCGCGGCCGGGGGAATCGACTCCTCGGCGCTCTGCTCGACGATGCTCGGCGTCGGGTCGGCCGCGATCCGTCGGTCGGGTGCTGTCGTGCCGGGGGTCAGGGCCTGACCCACCAGCAGCGCGGCCACCAGCAGGGCCGGCACGGCGATGGCGGCGGCCACCCAGGGGCCACGGCGGCGATACGGGGACTTTCCGTCAAACAGCACTAAACCACTCTAAGGTGGCGGACGGTTCGAGGCCCCCGGTTCGGTGATACCCGCCGACCGAAGGTCTCGACCCCGCTCCGAGGTGGACGGCAACGCACGTCGACGCCACTCGGTTCGATCCCGGCCCAGAAATTTTTCCTAACGGATGATCCGCGCGCCCCGCCGGTCCGTACTGGATGGGGGAGCAGGGGTCGGCCGGTGGTACGCCGCCGCGAGACGATCGAGGAGCACATGGCCCGGGCACAGCAGAACCAGAAGGCGGCCACCGTCCGGACCAGCGCCAGCAGTCGGGGGGTACGCACACCGTCCCGGTCGGCAGCCACCATGCTGATCGCGTCGGTGCTCGCCGCACTGTGGGCGGCGGTCATGCTGACGGGCGCCGGACAGAAGGCGTACGCGTACGGCTTCTTCTTCACCGAGTTCTTCGCCGGGGTGATCTCCCTGGTGACGTTGAGCCTCACCGTGATGCTCGGGCTGCTCGCCACCGACCGGCTGGTGCTGCGCATCTCGCACCGGGTGCTGATGCAGTCGGCGCACCGGGCCACCGGCGTACTGGGCGTGGCCGGGCTCGGTTTCCACGTCCTCACCAAGATCGCCACTGGGCGGGCCGCCGCGACCGACGCGCTGGTGCCGTTCGTCGGCGGCCGGGGGCTCTACGTCGGGCTCGGCACCGTGGCCGCCCTGCTGATGGTCAGCGTGATCTGGACCGGCATCATCCGGGCCCGCTTCGCTGGCGTCGGTCCCAAGTGGCTGTGGCGCACGCTGCACTCCACCGCGTACCTGGCCTGGCCGTTCGCCGTGCTGCACGGCCTCAACGCCGGTCGGGCCGCGGCGCCCTGGGTGGTGTTCAGCTACCTGGGCTGCATCCTGCTGGTGGTGCTGGCCCTGCTGGTCCGGCTCTCGGTCACCATCGGCCGGCGCAGCCGCGAACAGCACCAGGCCGCGGTGCGCAACGCGGTGCTGGCCGGGCGGGCCAAGGAGACGAACACGGGCCGGAAGCTGCTGGCCGGGCTGACCCGACGCAAGAACGCCGACGCCGACACGCGTCCCGGCTGGGCGGACACCACCACCGCGACGTGGGCCGCGCCGGCCGCGCGCCGCGACCCGGACCGGTTCACCGTCCCGGTGGTGCCCGAACCCGGTTCCCTCGTCGAGCCGACCCGGCCCAGCCGTCGCCGGCGGGTGGAAGAGCCGGCGGCTGGCCGCGACACCGAACGGCCCTCGCGCGGCCGGCGGGACGAGGTGGAGCCCGCGACCCGCCGGTCGCGGCGCAGCGTCGAGGAGACCGTGACCCGTGGACGCGACGACGAGGAGGTCGAGCCGGTGACCCGGCGGCGCGGCTCGCGTACCCGGGACGAGGCGGTGCCGACCGGACGGCGACGCGTCGAGGAGCCGGCCGCCGAACGGTCCAACCGCCGGTCCCGCGACGAGGACGACGGCACCCGGTACTCGGCACCGCCACGGCCGACGGTCGAGCCGGAGGAGCCGTGGGACAGCCCGCGCCGGTGGCAGGCCGCCGAGCCGATCTCCGCCGGCCCGGTCTCCGTCGAGCCGATCTCCGCCGGCCCGATCTCGGCCAGCCCCATCTCGGCGACGCCGCGCAGCGGCAGCGGCCGGCACAGCGTCGAGGACGACGTGCCGGAGGAGCCGGACTACTGGCGTCCGCCGGCCCGGTACGTGCCGGACGAGGTCGCGCCGCCCGTCGACGACACCCCGACCCTTGTCGACCTGGCGTCCCGGCGGGCTCGGCGGGCAGCCGGCGAGGGCCGGTCCGCCAAGCGCCGCAAGGCCAGCGCGGACGCGGTGGACGGGGCGTACTGGGCTGGGCTGCGGGGTGAGGCGAAGTGATGCGCACCGCGGTGCCACCGGTCGCCTGCGTGGGCGAGCCCCGGCTCACCGCCGGCTTCGCCGAGTACGGCCGGCTCGACCTGGCCGCGCACGAGGAGGTGCACGGCCCGATCGGCCCGATGGAACCGGCGCAACTGCTCCGGCTCGCCGAGGGCATGCAGCTCAAGGGCAAGGGCGGGGCGGGTTTCCCGTTCGCCCGCAAGCTGCGCGCCGTCCTGGAGTCCTGCGAACGGCAGGACCTCGCCGCCGTCGTGGTCGTCAACGCCAGCGAGGGGGAGCCGGCCAGCTGGAAGGACAAGGTGCTGCTGACCCGCGCCCCGCACCTGATCCTGGACGGCGCGGCGCTCGCCGCGTACGCGCTGGACGCCGACGAGATCGTCATCGGTGTCGCCGACGACGGGGTCGGTCGGGACTCGCTGATGGAGGCCCTCGAAGAGCGCCGGATGCCGGTGCTGACCACGATCGTCACCGTGCCGCACCGGTTCATCTCCGGCGAGGGCGGCGCGCTGGTCAACGGGATCAACGGGCTGCCGCACATCCCGCCCGGCACCAAGAAGCGCTCCAGCGACTCCGGGGTCAGTGGCCTGCCCACCCTGCTGTCCAACGCCGAGACGTACGCCCAGCTGGCCGTCGGCGCCCGCCTCGGCCCGTACGAGTACGCGGCCCTCGGCACCGACGACGAGCCGGGCACCGTGCTGCTCACCGTGACCGGCGCGGCGGGCCGACCGGCGGTGGTGGAGTGCACCGCCGGCATGCCGCTGCGCGACGTCCTCGACCTGTGCGAGGTACCGGAGATTCAGGGCATCCTGATGGGCGGCTACCACGGCAAATGGATCACCCCGGAGGCGGCGGAAACGGCCGAGGTGTCCCGCAAGGGGCTGGCGGCGGTGGGCGGCACGCTCGGCGCGGGCATCATCATCCCGCTCGGCGTCGACACCTGCCCACTCGGAGAGGCCGCCCAGGTGGTGCGCTACCTCGCCGGGGAGTCCGCCGGCCAGTGCGGACCGTGCAAGATGGGCCTGCCGGACCTGGCCCGCGCGGTGGACCTGGCTGTGGCCGGCAGTCAGCCGGCCGAGGTGGTGCGGGCCGCCGCCGGCGAGGTGAAGGGTCGGGGCGCGTGCAGTCACCCGGACGGCACCGCCCGGTTCGCGCTCTCCGCGATCGAGGTCTTCGCCGAGGACCTGCGGCTGCACAGCACCGGTGACGGCTGTGGTCGACGCGTCAAGGGTGTGATGGGGCTGCCCGGCGCACCCGACGCGAACCCGCAGAAGCTCACCCTGGACTGGTCGCGCTGCGACGGGCACGGCCTGTGCGCGCACGTCGTACCGGACTTCATCCGGCTCGACGCGAACGGATATCCCGCCTTCCCGCCCACCCCCGTGCCGACCTGGCTGCGGGAGGGTGCGTTGAAGGCGGTCAAGGTGTGCCCCGAGCTGGCTCTCCGCCTCGCCAAGGCCGAGTAGGGAAAGGGCACCTCCCGGACAACTGTGGAACGGAGACACGGATGCGCAGCTGGCACGCTCGGGGGCGACGGTCCCGGATCGGTGTGGGCCGGCGGGCCGGCGCCGCCGTGGCGCTGGCCACCGCACTGCTCGGCGTGGTCTCCTGCACCGGTACGGCCGCCCCGCCCGCGGCGGTCGCCGCGCCGGCCACCACAGGTGCCCCGCCAGCCGCCAACGCCACCGCGACCGGATCGCCGAGCACGGCCCCGGCAGCGGTCCCGGACGCGCTGCGCTTCACCGGCACCACCCTCACCGGGGCGGCGTTCGACGCGGCGCAGCTCGCCGGCAAGCCCGTGGTGCTGTGGTTCTGGGCGCCGTGGTGCGCCACCTGCGCCAGCCAGGCCTGGACGGTCGCCGAGATCGCGCCCCGCTACCGGGAAACCGTGCCGATCATCGGCGTCGCCGGCCTCGGCGAGCAACGCGCGATGAAGGAGTTCGTCACCGAGTTCGACCTCGCCGGGACGCCGCAGATCGAGGACCGCAAGGGCGCGCTCTGGAAGCGGTTCAGGGTGACCGAGCAGAGCATCTTCGTGATCATCGACCGGAACGGCCGGGTCGTCCACCAGGGCTTCCTGGACGGTGAGGCGCTCGCCGCCCGGGTCGCCGCCCTGGCCGGGGCGTGACCGCCGCCCTGCTGCTCGCGCTGACCGCCGGCATGCTCGGCGCCGTCAACCCGTGCGGCTTCGCGTTGCTGCCCGCGTACCTCTCGCTGTTGGTCGCCGGGGCGTCGGACGCCCGCGGCGCGGTCGGCCGCGCGCTCACCGCGGCGGCCGGGCTGACCCTGGGGTACGTGCTGGTGTTCGGCGCGTTCGGCCTGGCGCTCGCGCCGCTGGCCGGCTGGCTGCGGCCCCGGCTGCCGTGGCTGACCGTGGTGCTCGGCGTGCTGCTGGTGACGGCCGGCTGTTGGCTGCTCGCCGGCCGGCGGCTGCCCGCCCCCGGCTGGTCGGCCCGAGCGCCCCGGCTCACCCGCACGTGGCCGTCGATGGCGCTGTTCGGCGCGGCGTACGCGCTGGCGTCGCTCGGCTGCGCCATCGCGCCGTTCCTGGCCATCGTGGTGACCAGCCTCCAGGCCGGCTCGACCGGTCAGGGGCTGGCGCTGTTCGGCGCGTACGCCCTCGGGATGGGCCTGGTGGTCGCGGTCGCCGCGCTCGCTGTGGCGCTGCTACGCGACGGGCTGGTGGCCCGGCTGCGCGTCGCCGGCGCGCTGGTGCCCCGTCTCAGCGGCCTGGTGCTGCTGCTCGCCGGCGGCTACGTCGCCTGGTACGGCTGGTACGAGCTACGCCTGTCCGCCGGCCGCCGCGACGCCCTGCGGGACCCGGTGATCCGGGTGGCCGCCGAGGTCCAGCGCACCCTGGCCGATGCCCTTGACGCCGTCGGCCCAGCGCCGCTGCTGGCCACACTGGCCACACTCCTGCTGCTGGCCACCCTGGCCCGCCGCCCCCACCCCCGCCGCCCCCACCCCCGCGATCTTGCGGTTTCTGTCGCGACAAAAACCGCGGAACACCACGTTTCGGCGACAGAAACTGCAAGATCGGCGACGTGAGCGGGGTCGGGGACGGGTCGGGGTGGGGTGGGTTGGGGTGGGGCTAGGGGGTTAGGCGGTCGGTGCCCAGGCGGTCTTGGAGGACCTTGGGGATCAGGACACTGCCGTCGGGCTGCTGGTTCTGCTCCAGGATGGCCGGGAAGAGCCGGCTCGTGGCCAGGGCCGAGCCGTTGAGGGTGTGCACGAAGCGCGTCTGCTTGCCGCCCGGCTCGCGGTAGCGGATGGCCGCCCGCCGAGCCTGGTAGTCACCGGCCCAGGAGACCGACGACACCTCCTTGTACTTGCCGGTGCTCGGCATCCACACCTCGATGTCGAGGGTCTTCTTCATCGACGCGCTGGCGTCACCGGCCGAGAGCAGCGTGCGCTGGTAGTGCAGGCCCAAGCCCTCGACCAGGCTCTCCGCGTGGGCGAGCATCTCCTCCAGGGCCGCGTCGGCCTGCTCCGGCAGGGTGAACTGGAAGATCTCCACCTTGTTGAACTGGTGCCCGCGCACCGTGCCGCGCTCGTCCGAGTGCGAGCCGGCCGACTCCCGCCGGTAGCACGGCGTGTACGCGAAGGCCTTCAGCGGCAGCTTCGGGGTCTCCAGGATCTCGTCCTGGTACGCGCCGAGGATCGCCGTCTCCGAGGTGGGCAGCAGGAACTGCCCGCGCGGGGCGGACTCGGCGTCGAGGTGGTAGACGTCGTCGTAGAACTTCGGGAACTGCCCGGCGGCGAAGCCGGCCGAGTCGAGTAGCAGGTGCGGCGGGAGCAGGAACTCGTAGCCGGCCCGGACGTGCTGGTCGATGAAGTAGTTGAGCAGCGCCCACTCCAGCCGGGCGCCGATGCCCGTGTAGATCCAGAAGCCGGAGCCGCCGAGCTTGACCCCACGCTCGTAGTCGACCAGGCCCAGCGCGCGGCTCAACTCCACGTGGTCGCGGACCTTGTCGATCACCGGCGGCTCGCCGAAGGTCTTCACGACCTGGTTGGCTTCCTTGCCACCGGCCACCACGTCGTCGGCCGGCAGATTGGGCAGCTCACTCATCGCCGTACGCAGCCGCGACTGCACGTCGTCCAGCTGGGACTCCAGCTCGGCGAGCTGTCGACGCTCGGCCTCCGGCGCGGCGGCCTGCGGCTCCTCGCCGGCCCGCTTCGCCTGCGCGTACGCCCGGGCCTCCGCCTTGCGGCGTTGCCGCTCGGCATCGATCTCCGTGATCAGGGCGCGGCGTTCCTGGTCGAGCCGCTGGATCTCGTCCAGCGCCCGAGTGACCTCGGCGGGATCCAGACGCTTCGCCAGCGCGGTCGCCACCGCCTCGCGATCCTTCCGGATCAACTCCATGTCGAGCATGCTGCTCCGTACGCCTCCGTCCGGGGTTCACAGGTGAACCACCAGATGCTACCGTCGCGGGCTTTTCCTCCCGGAACGGGGAGTGCGGGCCACCGACTCAGAGCCGGATCGGCATCAACACCGAATAGGTGTCCGCGTCGTCCGTGCGGCGCACGGCCAGCGGGGCGATCGGTCCGTCCAGCTCCAACACGAGTTGCGCCGCGCCGGCCGCGGTCAACGCGTCCAGCAGGTAGCCGCCGTCCACCCCGACCCGCAGCGCGTCGGTGCCCAGTTCGGCGGCGGCCAGCAGCCGCAGCGCGCCCTGGTCGTCGACGCCGAGCACGGTGACCGCCCGGGTCGTGCCGTCGTGGTCGCGGGCGACCGTCGGGGCCGCCGGGTCGGCCAGCGCGGCGCGCAACGCCGCCACGTCCACCGGGACCCGGCGCGCGGTGGGCCGCTCGCCGACGGCCTTGCGCAGCAGCCTGCGGTAGTCCGGGAAGTCGTACGGCAGGGCGGTGCCGGTCAACGTCCGGCCGGCCACCAGCACCCGCAGCTCCGCGCCGGCCACGGTCAGCCACACCGGTCCGGCGTCGGTGGCGTCGAGCAGCGGCCGGAGGTCATCGACGAGGGCGACCGGCACGAACACCCGCGCCCGGGGGCCGTCGACGTCGGCCGTGGCGCGGGCGAGCGCCAACCGGTACCGGTCGGTGGCGACGAGCCGGACGCCGTCCGGCTCCACGTCCAGCAGGACACCGGAGAGCATCGGCAGCTCCGGGTCGACGCCGACGGCGAAGCGCACCGCGTCGAGCGCGGCGGCCAGGTCGGTGGGGGAGAACAGCAGCGTGGTGGTGGCCGGCTGGGCCGGGTCGACAAGCGCGCGGAGTCGGGCGGCCTCACGGCGGGCGTCGGTGAGCCCGTCGGCCAACCGGCGCAGGTGCGTGTCGAGCAACTGGTGCACGGCCGCCGGCTGGGCGCGGACCGCGGCGGCGATCTCCGGGACCGGCATCCCGATCCGGCGCAGCCCGGCCACCAACCGGGCCGGCGTGATCTGCTCGTCGGTGTACCAGCGGTAGCCGGTCACCGGGTCCACCAGGGCCGGCTCCAGCACCCCCGCCGAGTCGTAGAAGCGCAGCGCGCTGACGGTCAGGCCGCTGGCCCGGGCCAACTCGCCGATGCTGTGCAGGTCACTCACGTCGGGCATCCTGCCCCCTCGACCCGGTCGAGGGTCAAGCCGAGGGTTCCAGCACCCGGAAGGTGAGCCCGGCCCGGATCAGCCGGTCCAGCAGCGCGTCACCCATCGCGGCGACGGGGGTGAGCTGGCCGGCGGTCGGCGGCAGCTCGTCGAGCGCCAGGCAGAGCGCCGACTCGGCGAGCATCTTCGCCGTCTCGTCGTACCCCGGGTCGCCGCCGGCCACCTCGGTGACCACCCGCTGCCCGCCGCCGGTGCCGACGAACCGGACCCGGAACCAGGACGCCGCCCGTTGCTCGGGCGTGGGTCCCTGCCCGGAGGCGAGCCGGCCGAGCAGCCACCGTCGGCTGGGCGGCAGCTTCACCAGCCCGACCAGGGCGCCGAGCCCGACCGCGCCGGCCAGCACGGTGGGCAGCCGCTTCACGGCGGCGAAGTGCCGGTACCGGAAGTCCGGGCCGTACTCCGGACGGGCCGCCGCCGACCGGCGGACCACCTGCGGATCGATGGTCGGCAGCGGCACGGTCCAGATGCCCAGCTCGGCGGAGCGGGCCAGCCGGCCGGGCACCGCGCGGACCCGGCGGTCGGTGGGGCGCGGCTCGACCGCCCGGCGCTCCCGGGCGGCCTGACTGGCCTGCCCGCTACGGGAGAACGCGGTGAGCGCCGAATGGTAGGTGCCGGCGGAGAACCGGCCACCGGCGCGGACGTAACCGTCCACGGTGATCGGGGCGTCGGCGGGGAGCTGCTTGACCGTGAACCAGACGCCCAGGTCGTGCGGGATGGAGTCGAACCCGCAGGCGTGCACCAGCCGCGCGCCGGTGCGGGTCGCCTCGGCGTGGTGGCGCACGTACATGAGGTCGACGAACTCCGGCTCGCCGGTGATGTCCAGATAGTCGGTGCCGGCCGCCGCGCACGCCGCGACCAGCGGCTCGCCGTGGTGGACGTACGGGCCGACCGTGCTGGCGACCACCCGGGCGCTCTCCGCCACGGCCCGCAGCGAGTCGTTGTCGGTCACGTCGGCCGTGAGCAGCGGCAGGTCGGCCAGTGTCGGGTCGACCGCCGCGAGCCGGTCCCGCACGGCGGCGAGGCGGTCCGGGTTGCGGCCGGCCAGCGCCCACCGCAGTCCGGCCGGGGCGTGTCGGGCCAGGTAGTCGGCGGTCAGGCCACCGGTGAACCCGGTCGCCCCGAACAACACCACGTCGTACGTCCGCTCCCCAGCCATTCTGAGAGTGTGCCATTCACGGTCCCCGACGGCAGCGCACGAGGGCGTCAGGGTGTGAACACGGCTCGTACACAGCCGTCGGCCCGGTCCCGGAACAGCGCGTACCCCTCGGGGCCGCGCGCCAACGGCAACCGGTGGGTGGCCAGGTGTTCGGTGCGCAGCTCGCCGCGGGCCATCCGGTCCAGCAGCATCGGCACGTCCCGCAGGTCCGGCCGACCGGCCCCGCGCAGCGTCAGCCGTCGCTCGGTCACCGCGCCCAGGCCGAACGCGTCGACGAACCCGTCCGTCCCGCCCAGCAGCACCACCACACCGCCCTTGCGGCACGCGTACACGGCCTCGCGTGTCGCGTCCGGCCGGTCGGCACGGCCGCCGAGCCGCTCGGGCGGCGGCGCGCCGACCGCCACCACGCAGACGTCCGGCCCCCGCCCACCGCTGCGCTCGCGCAACTCCGCCGCGACGTCGGTGCGACGGTAGTCAAGCGGCTCCGCGCCGACGTGCCGCTCGGCCATCCGTAACCGCTCCTCGTACCGGTCGACGACCAGCACCCGGGCGGCTCCGCGCAGCACCGCCGCCCGAGCGGTCAACTGACCCACCGCCCCCGCGCCCCAGATCGCCACCACATCGCCGGGACGCACGGCACCCAACTCGGCGGCCAGCCACCCGGTCGGCGCCGCGTCGGCGGCGAACACCGCCCGGTCGTCGTCGACCGCGTCCGGCACCCGGAACGCGCCCACGTCGGCGTACGGCACCCGCACGTACTCGGCGTGCCCGCCCGCGAATCCGCCCGCCGCGCGGGGACGGCCGAAGGAGCCGGCGTCCGAGTGTCCCCAGCCGGGGTCGGCGCTCGCCGGGTCGGCATGGGCGTTGTCGCAGCAGGAGTGCAGGCCGTGGCGGCAGTACCAGCAGCCGCCGCAGGCGACGCTCGCGCCGACGACCACCCGATCGCCGGTGCGGTGCCGGCGCACGCCGGGACCGACCTCGACCACCTCGCCCAGGAACTCCGCCCCGAGCACGTCACCGGCCCGCAGCAGCGGGTTCCGGCCGGCCAGCAGCGGCAGGTCCCCGCCGGATGTGGCGCTGCGGCGGACCCGGACGATGACGTCCCGCTCGTTGCGCAGCTCCGGGTCGGGCACCTCGCGTACCGCCACCTCATCGGTGGCCACCCAGCACAGCGCCCTCACCCGCGGACCTCGGGGCGGTCGAGCGCGGACCGGTCGGCGCGCAGCACCTCGCCGGTCTCCGCCCGCTGCTTGATCTGGCGCAGGACCCGGCGGACCAGCAGATGAGGGTCGTCGCCGACCAGGTGCGCGGCCAGCCCGACCGGCGGGCTGGCACCGGCCACCGGTCGGGCGGCCAGCTCGGTGCCCCGATCGCCGGGCGCGGGGCGCACCCGCACCTCGACCGCGCCGTCCAGGCGGCGCAAGGGCTCCGGCCACCGACCGGCCGGAAGCACCTGCTCGGGCGGCCGATCGACGGTCACCACCTCCCACCGGAGCGAGGTGACCGGGTCGCGGTCCGCGCCGGTCCGGCGGCCCCACCGGGGTACGCGCAGCCGGCGCAGCCCGGGCAGCGCCACGCCACCGAGGCCCGCCCGCACCAGCCGTCCCATCGCTCCCACCGGTTCCACGTCCTCCCCGTCCACGTCCCCGATCGTCGGTCGCGGTCGGGTGAAGCGTGCTCGCCCGGAAGGGGTGAACCGCCCCGCGCCGGGTAACCGCACGCCGACCGGGGGCGGAGCGCGTGGTGGGGGTGGGGCTGGGTGCCAGAACAGCAGAGTCGCGTGCGCGTCGACCCCGCGGCGGAGTCACCGCTGCTGGCGTCCCGGCTGACCCCGGCCGTGCCACCGGAGCCGGTGCTCGCCCGGCCCCGGCTGCTGCGCCGGCTGGACGAGGGCGCTGCCGGACCCGTCACCGTGGTCGCCGCCCCCGCCGGCTGGGGCAAGACCACACTGCTCGCCACCTGGGCGCGGCTCGACGGTGGGACGCCCGACGTCGAGCCGGGCGCGGTCGTACCCGACTCTGGTGACCTCTCGGTGTCGCCCGAGGACAGCCCGGTCTCGGCCTGGGTGTCGGTGGAGGTCGGCGACGACGCCGATCGGCTCTGGGCGTACCTCGCGGCGGCGTTGCGGACCGCGACCGGGTCGGCGGAGGACGGCCCGGTGCCCGACCGGCCACCCCGCCCCGACCAACTGGAACTGTTGGCCGCCACCCTCGCCGCCGCGGACCGGCCGGTGCTGCTGATCCTGGACGACCTGCACCGGGTCGCCGACCCGGCGGCGCTGCACGGCGTGGAGTTCCTGCTGCGGCACGCCGGGCAGCGGCTGCGTCTGGTGATCGGGGCGAGGGCCGGGCTGCACCTGCCCCTGCACCGGCTCCGCCTCGCGGGCGAGCTGACCGAGATCGGCCCGGACGAGCTGGCGTTCACCGACGACGAGGTGGCCGACCTGCTCACCGCGCACGGCGCGGCCCTGCCGGCGGCCGACGTGCGCCAGTTGCGCGAACGCACCGGGGGCTGGCCGGCCGCGCTGCGCATCGCCGCCCTGGCGGTACGCGGGCAGCCCGACCCGGGGCGCTGGGTGGGGCAGTTCGGGGGCGACCAACCGGAGATCGCCGGCTACCTGCGTGAGGAGGTGCTGGCGACGCTCGACGCGGCCGAGGAGGACCTGCTGCGCCGGACCGCCGTCGTCGAGAGCGTCTGCGCCGACCTGGCCGGGGCGCTGACCGGCCGCGCCGACGCCGGGCAGGCGCTTGCCGACCTGGCCGGGACGGGTGGCCTGCTGCACCGGGAGGACACCCGTCCGCCCTGGTACCGCTGCGATCCGCTGCTCGCCGACCTGCTCCGCGCCGACCTGGCCCGGCTGCCCGGCCCGGAGCTGCGCGATCTGCACGTGCGGGCGGCCGACTGGTACGCGGGTGACGGACGGCCGGCCGACGCGCTGCGGCACGCGCTGACCGCCGGCCGGTGGGACCTGGCCGGCGACCTGTTCGTCGCGCACTGGCCGGAGCTGACCCGGTACGACAGTGACCCCGTGCACGCCCCGGCACCGGGCGCCCCGCCGGTGGAGGTGATCCGGGCCGACCCGGAGGTGGCCCTCGCCTACGCCGCCGAACGCGCGTACGCCGGCGACCTCCCGGCCGCCACCGGTCACCTGCGCGCCGCCGCCGGGCACGCACCGGGCCTGCCGGTGCCTCGCCGGCAACGGTTCCTGCGGCTGGTCACCGCGCTGGAGTTGACGGTGGCCCGGCTCGCCGACGACCCGGTGGAGGTGCGGGCCGCCGCCGCCCGGCTGCTGCGGACCCGCCCGCCGGGCGCCACACCGACCCGCCTGCCGGACCCCGCGTCGTCGGGCGGTGCCGCGTCGTCGGGCGGTTCCGCGTCGTCGGGCGGTGTCGCGTCGTCGGGCGGTGTCGCGTCGTCGGGCGGTGTCGCGTCGTCGGGCGGTGCCGCGTCGTCGGGCGGTGCGACGTTGACGGCCGGCGGGAGCGGCGCCGCCGACGACGCCGACCTGCGGGCGTTCACCGGCACCGCCCT
Source organism: Micromonospora sp. NPDC049204 (assembly GCF_040647935.1). Classification (NCBI taxonomy): domain Bacteria; kingdom Bacillati; phylum Actinomycetota; class Actinomycetes; order Micromonosporales; family Micromonosporaceae; genus Micromonospora; species Micromonospora sp. NPDC049204. Next base: position 266,210 of record NZ_JBEZDC010000004.1, read on the forward strand.
GGGGCTGGTCGAGCTGGCCGGCGGTGGGCTGCCGACCGCCCGGTTCGTCCGGGCCCGGGCGGCCGCTCGGGAGGCGGGCCGGCCACGTACCGAGCTGGTCGGCGTCAGTCGTGCCGCGCTGCTGCTCGCCGTACGCGGTGAACTGCGGGCGGCCGAGCAGGCGGCCCGGGAAGCGCTGGGCATGCCGCCCTGTCGGGGCTGGTCCTGTCGACTCGACTGCGCCTACGCGTATCTGGCGTTGGCCCAGGTGGCGCTACTGCGCGACCAGCCCGACGAGGCCACCGCGAACCTCAACCTCGCCGGCCCGGCGCTCGGCGTCGCCGGCGGCCTGGTCGACGGCTCCGCGGGAGACGCGGGCGGCGGCCGGCTCGCGGCCGTCCGGGGCGAGCCCGTGGCCACGGCGGTGGCCGCGCTGTGCCGGGCGCACCTGCACCGCGACTCCGGCGACCCGGCAGCCGGCCAGCGACTGCTCGTCCAGGCCCGGGAGGCGCTCGTCGACCTGCCGTCCGCCGCCGAGTTGACCAGCCTGCTGCGAGCCGCCGAGGCCGACCTGCGCGCCGAGCGCGGCGACCTGGACGCCGCCCGCGACCTGCTGGTCGGCGTGGACACCGACCCGGTGCTCGCGGTGGCGTCGGCGAAGGTGGAGCTGCTGGCCGGCGACGCCGCTGCCGCCGGCCGCGGGCTGCCGGCCTGGCAGGCGCCGGCGGCCACCGCCTGGCCCCTGCCGGTACGCCTGGACGCCGGCCTGCTGGACGCGGTGCTGGCCGGTCGCGCCGGGGACGGAAGGCGGGCGGGTCGGCTCCTCGAGCAGGTGCTGGATCTGGCCGGGCCGCAGGGCTGTCGGCGCGTCTTCACCCACGCCGGGCCGCCGGTGCGCGACCTGCTGGCCGCGCACCTGGACGCGGGGACCGCCCACTTCACCCTGGTCAGTGACCTGGTACGCGGGGCCGGGCCGAGCACCGCCCGGCCGGCCGCCGAGCCGAGCGGCCCGCTCGACGAGCCGCTCACCGAGCGGGAGTTGACCATCCTGCGCTACCTGCAGAGCATCCTGTCCAACGTGGAGATCGCCAGCGAGTTGTCCCTCTCGGTCAACACGGTGAAGACCCACGTTCGCAACATCTACCGCAAACTCGACGCGACCCGCCGGCGCGAGGCGGTCCGGCGGGCGCGCGAGTTGCGGCTGATCTGAGCGGGCCGACAGGTCAGGCGTCGCCCGCCGCGTCCACGGCCGCCAGCAGATCGGGCAGGTCGTACCCGCCCTCGTGGCGGACGCCGTTGACGAACAGGGTGGGGGTGCCGTTCACCCCGCTGCGGATGCCGCCCACGAAGTCCCGGCGCACCCGGTCCGCGTGCGCCCGGTTCTCCACCTCGGCGTTCAGCTCGTCCGGCGGCAGTCCGACCTGCTCGACACCGAGCGAGAGGTGCACCGGGTCGAGTTGGTCCTGGTGCTCGTAGAGCCAGTCGTGCATCTCCCAGAACCGGCCCCGGACCGCGGCGGCCTCGGCCGTCTCGGCGGCCCGTTCGGCGTACGGGTGCACGTTGGCGATGGGGAAGTAGCGGTAGACCAGCCGGACGGTGTCGGCCCGCTGCCGCAGCAACTCGTGCAGGTTCGGGTAGGCCGCACCGCAGAACTGGCACTGGAAGTCGCCGTACTCGACGACGGTCACCGCCGCGTCGGCCGGCCCCCGGACGTGGTCCTCGGTGGTGACCGGGTCCCGGAGTCGGGCGGTCACCTGCAGTGGCGTGGTCATCCGGTCATCACCTTCCGATCGGCGGCGAGTTGGTCGAGCGCGTCGAAGATGCCGTCGGCGCCCGGGTTGACGTCGGGCGGCGAAACGAAGCTCCAGGTCACCTGCCCGGCCGGGTCGAGCACCACGAGTGCGCGGTCCGCCTCACCCTGCGAGTTGTACGCGCCGTAGCGGCGGGCCACCTCGCCCTTCGGCTCGAAGTCGGCTAGCAGCGGGAACTCGATGCCCCGGCTCTCCGCGAACGCCCGGTGTGACCAGATGCTGTCCACCGAGATGCCGAGCACCACCGCCCGGTACTGCGCGAAGACGGGTGCCGCCGACTGGTAGAGCGACATCTGGTCGCCGCACACCGGGCTCCAGTCGGCCGGATAGAAGGCGAGCACGACCGGTCGTCCGCGGAACTGCTCGGGCCCGGTCAGGGCACCGTCCGGGGTGGCCGGCAGGGTGAAACCGGGCGCGGAACGCCCCGGCTGGATCAGCCCGTTCGGATCACTCATGCCCCCAGCCTGCTCCCGGGGTGGGTGAGTCCGGCTCACCCACCCCGGGTGGTTTCGCGCTCGCTCAGTGCCAGCCGGGCGCTCGCCCGCGCTCGCTCAGCGCAGCACCGGGGCGACCGCGATGTGGTTCTGCACCTCCCGGATGCCCGGGGCGGACCAGGCCACCTGCTCGACCTCGGCCCGTTCGGGCATGGAGTGCACCAACCCGGCGAGCACCGCGGTGTCGCCGTGCACCCGCACGCTGATCCGTTCGGCCTCGGTCGCTCCGGCTCGGGCGAGCGCGTCGATGATCCGATCGGCGAGCTGTCGGCCGTCCGGTGCGGCGGCGGGCCGTACGGTGATGCCGTTGCTCAGCCCCCGTACGCCGGTGAGCCGTCCCACCGCCCGCTCTGCCGCGCGGCGCTGGTATTCCCACTCGACGTCGCCGTGCAGCGTCACCCAGCCGGCCGAGACAGTGACCTGGAGCTTCTCGATGGGTACGAACGCGTCCCATTCCAGCGCGTGGCTGGCCGCAGCGGCCAGGTCGGGATCGGTGCGTTCGGCGGCGTCGGCCAGCTGCACGGCCAGGTCGTTGGCGACCGCCCGGACCCGGGCGACCCGGTGGGCGGCCCGTTCGGCGGCCCACTTCTTGGCGTAGCTGTCCACCCGGCCGGTCAGCGTGACGACGCCCTCGGCGACGGTCACACCGATCTCGTGCGGCTGCACCCTCGGTTCCCAGGTCAGCTCGTCGAGTACGGCGGACTGGATGTCCTGGTCGGTGCGGTCGATCTCCGCGATCGCCATCTGGGCCTCCTCCCTGCGTGGGTGGCGGACCGGTGGCGGCTGCGGCCGGAGGTCCGCCGGGGTCCGAGCCTGCCGTCGGTCCGGGTGATCCGTCCTCACCCACGGTGGGTGAGGAGTCGCAGCTCCGAGTGCCAGGGTGTCCGAAGGCAGATGCATGGGAGCGCTTCCAAAGCGAGCGCCTTTCGGTTACCGTAATCGCAGTCCTCGATTGCGGGAGCCGTCGCGTCGGGTGGTGGAAGTCAGGGCAACTCCACCTCGTCCCCGTCGTCGTGCTCGTCCCCCGGGCCACGACGTCCCCAGCGGATCGACTCCGTCCCCCGGTCTCGATCCGCGAGCAAGCCACCGATACCCGCACGTCTCGCGGGCCTGGTCCGCTGCGTGCTGGCCACCGCCGTCGTGGTGGGTCCGCACCCCGCCGGCCCCCGCCCGAACACCGGTCCGCCGGGCTGCCTGAGGGGTCCGGCACCCGGCGGGCCGGCCCACAACTTCATATTGGGTACGGCACCGGCCGGCGGCACGACGACGGACCCCGCCCGACCAGGGGTGAGCGGGGTCCGTGCTGGTGCTGGTGGACCTGTCGGTCAGACCGCCGGGGAGTTGGGTCGGTCCACGTCGACGAACTCCACGTCGTCGACAGCGTGGGCGTCCCGGCTGCCGGCGGCCCGCGCGGCGGAGCCGACGGCCCAGCCGACGGCGGCGCCGACAAGCGCGGCGCCGATCAGCAGCGTCCACGGCAGAGCCGGCTGTCGACCGGCGAGCGCGTCGAAGGCCAGCGAGGCCCGGCGTCGCGCCTCCTCGGCGGCGGAGCCCACCAGGTCACCCGCACCGTCGGCGATGTCGCCGCTGTTGCGACGGGCCGAGCGGGCGGTGTCCCGCACGCTGTCTCCGGCCGAGTTCACGGCAGAGAGCAGCTGCTCCCAGGCATGGTCCGCAATCCGCTCCGGCTTGCTGCGGCGGTCCAGCACGTTGGTTCCGAACATCGTGGTTACCTCCTCGGGTGCCGAAGCCGCCGGCCACTTCGGACTTCGGCGTCTGTTCAGCGCGTCACGGTTCGCCTACCCCGCCAGTGCCCAGGGCCGCCCGAGCGCAAACCCGGCCGGCTCCGGCCCGCCGCCGCGACTCAGCGCACCACCACCACGGCGACGCCGCGGGCGAAGTCGTCGTCATCGTCGTCATCGTCGTCTCCACCGCCGAAACCGCAGGCCAGTACGAGAGCGAGTAGAACGCCGACGCCGGCCAGACCGGCAAGTCGTTTGATCATCGAAGGTCCTCTCCGTATGGGGGGTGTCCCGGCCCGATGCTAGGTGGCGTCGGCAACTGGTGGGCCCGGGTCGGGGGGTGTCCGCGCGCGACACGCCGGTGGCACGGGGCGGGCCGCCGGTCGGGGGTCGGTTGTCGGGCGCGTCGGGTCGGGACGGCTACCCTGGTCCGCGGCGCATCGGTCGCGACCGGTCGTCGGAGGTCAAATAACAAAAAGTCTTGAGCAATCAGATACTCAAAAGTGCGGATATGGGTGCCTTTGTGGGTCCGGATCCGTGAATTGCTCATCCCGAGGGGTGGCGACCGAGGCTGTCAGAGGAATACTCTCGGTCGCGGCCCGCGTACTGATGAGGCGCCCGGGGGACGGGCGGGTGGAGGTGCTCGCGTGAGCCTGTCGATCGTGAAGTCTGTTCTGTCCGGTGGAGTCGTGGAGATCGCCCCGCGGGGCGAGATCGACGTCGACACTGCGTACGAGGTGCGCGAGGCGATCGCGGAGGTGCTGGCCAAGGGCCGGCCGCTCCGCATCGAGCTGAACATGAGGCTGGTCACCTTCATCGACTCCGTCGGCATCAGCGCCATGGTTGCCGGCTTCCAGACGGCCGAGGTCAGCAACGTCAAGCTGGTGGTCACCGAGCCGAGCCGGTTCGTGCACCGGCAGCTCTGGGTGACCGGTCTGCTCGGCCTGTTCGGTGCCCCCGAGCCCTACTTCGCCGGTGCCGCCACCCCCGAGGTGCTGCCTGGCGCCTGAGCGCCACCAGACAGCACGGTCAGGGCTGGTCGTCCAGTCCGGTCAGGTCGATGTCGGTCGCCTCGGTGACTGCTCGGATGGCCGTCACCGACGCGTACCCGGCGGCCAGCAACGCCACATCGGTGCCGGGCTGCGCGGCCTGCCCCGGCTCCTCCAGTGAGGTACGCACGAAGCCGTGGCCGGATTCGGCCACCGTCATCTGCACCTGACCGAAGCTGGCCAGCGTGCCGCGTCGCACCCCGCGCAGCCGCCCGTGCGGCAGATCCGGGGCGTTCACGTTGAGCACGCTCTCCATCGGCCCGGAGGTCAACCGGGGGAGCAGGTCCAGGGCGACCCGCGCGGCGGTGCTCCAGTGCCGCTCGGCGTCGCGTACCCGGGCGGCGGCGTCCACCGCGGCACCACCGCTGGCTGCCGTCGCCTCGCCCGCGGACAGCACGTCGAGGGAGACCGCCATCGCCCGGCAACCGTTCGTGGCGGCGGTGAAGGCGGCTCCCACCGTTCCGGAGTGCAGCACGGCCCGCCCCGCGTTGGCACCCCGGTTGATCCCGGAGAGCACCACCGACGGCGGTGGGCCGAATGCGCCGTGCAGCGCGATCAGGGTGATGAAGCCGGGGGAGCCACCCACCCCGTACGCCGGCACGCCAGCCAGGTCCGGCAGCGGATGGTCGTTCACGACGACCCTCCCGTCGCGCTCCACGGCGCTCATCGCGGCGCTGGTCCCGCTCGCCTCCTCCAACGGCGCGGCGACCACCACGTCCAGGCCCCGCTGTGCCGCCGCCCAGGCCAGTGCCTGAATGCCGGGCGCGGCAATCCCGTCGTCGTTGGTGATCAGCACCCGCAGCGTCATCGTTCGACCACCCGGCCGGCCAACTCGTCCGGGGTGGTCCGCTCCTGGGGTCGGCTGTCCGCCGGCACCAGCCGGACCCGGTCGACCAGGCCGGTGATCGAGTCCAGTCGTCCGGTGCCCAAACCGTGCCGGGTCACGTTCATCGCGCCGGCGGCGGCGCCGGTGCGGATGGCGGTCCGGATGTCCCCGCCCCGGGCCACGACGGCGGCCACCCCGGCGGTCATCGAGTCGCCCGCACCGCGCGGATCGGCGGCCTCCAACCGGGGCATCTCGACCTCGAACAACTCGCCGTCGATGAGCGCCAACGCCGGCTGTTCGGCCCGGCTCACCACCACCGTCTCGGCGCCGGCGGCGTGCAGTTCGTACATGGCCCGGGTCAGCTCCAGGCTGTCGTCGCTGCAGGCGCGGCCGTCGCGGATCAGCTCCTCGTGACTCACCTTGAGGAAGAACACACCGCTCTCCAACACCGCGCCGAGGTGGTCGCCGGAGAGGTCGACCACCACCCGGCCGCCGTTGGCGGCGAGGTCGGCGGCGAAGCGCCGGTACAGATCGGCCGGGACCAGCCACGGCTCGTTCGGCCCACTGAGGATGCTCACCGCGGCCCGCAGGCCCTCGCCGAGGGCCAGGTTGTACAGCTCGTCCAACTCGTGTCGGCTCAACGGCTGCCCCGGTATGTCGGCGATCTCCTGCCGCGAGCCGTCCCGGCGGTCGTGCACGTACCCGCCGCTGCCGGAGTCACGGACCACCACCTTCAGGTCCACGCCCTCGCTGACCAGGAGCGGCTCCAGCACCTGACCGATCTCGCCGCCGAGGGCGGCGCAGAGCACCACGTCGACACCGAGCGACATCGCCATCCGCGCCTGCCAGACGCCCTGCCCGCCGGGGTGCAGATGCAGCTCGGGGTGCTCGTTCGGCTGGTCCACGGTGACCGTGAGCTGCGGGGTGGGCGCGAAGACCATCACGTGCCCGCTCATCCGTCGTCGCCACTCATGATGCCGCCCTCCTGCACGGTTGGGTGATTCCTCACCAACCGACCCTAATGCGACATCTGGCGGCGGGGCATCCCATCGGCCGCGGTTCGCCCTGGCATCGGCGGCCGTCGGGCGTTGCCAGGCAGACATCGGTACGGGACGATCGTGCGACACGCGACGGTGGGAGAAGAGTGCTCAGCAGCGATACCTTCAGCTACACCGTCCAGGCCCGGTGCACGCTGGCCGACGCCGCGGCGATGCTCAGCGACCTGACCCGACAGGGCGAACTGCATCCGCTGATCGTCCAGGTCCGCCAACTGCCGCCCCGACCCGGCGCCCGGGCCAGCTACACGATCAACGACAGGCTGGTGGCCGGCCCACTGCGCTTCCGGACCACGTACCACGCGGACGTGCTGATCAGCGAGCACGACGAGATCGTCACGGTGGCCCGCCAGTGGCCCGCCACCACGGTGCGCAACCACACGCGACTGCGCGCCGAGCCGGAGGGTCTGGTCCGGATCGACGTCGAGATCACCCTGACCGCGCCGACGCCGCTGTTCCGGTACGCGTTCCGCCAGGCGCGGGCCGCTCACCTCGCCCTCGCCGCCCGCCTCGGCCCGGCCCTCGACCGCGCCGGTGACCCACCACCCCCAGCCTGACCCGCCCCCGCCCCCGCCCCCCGCCCCGCCGGCCTGGCCCCTCCACGCCGCCGTCCCGCCTCATGATCGTGCTCGATCCAGGATCTAGTGGCCTGCGGGCGTCGGGAGGCCACTACATCCTGGTTTTAGCGCGATCTTGGCGGCGCGATCCCGGCAGCCCGGTCGTGGTGGCGCGGTCACGGGTTGCGGCCGTGGCCTGCCAGGGCGGGTCGGGCGGCGGGACGTCGGCCCCACGGCTTGTACGTGGACAGCACCGTCGCGATGATCATCAAGGTCGTCGACACCGCCGGCGCGATGACCAGGTCCACGCGGTCCCGGGCGGGGAGGGCGGCGCCCACCGCACCGGCGTGCCGCAGATTCGGCGTGAGCAGGAACAACACCAGCCCGACCATCACCGTGGTGAGCACGAGCTTGGCCAGCACCCAGCGATGGCGCCACAGCCCCCACGGGGTGAGTAGCGCGCTGGCGACCCCGATCAGCCAGACCAGGACGCTCAGCGGCGCGAACAGCACCGTGCCGACCAGCGCCGTGACCGGGTAGACCACCGCCGGGTCGGCGCCCCGCTGCACGGCGATGCCGAGGGTGAGGAGCACCAGGTCGGCGCCGAGCCAGCCGAGCGAGGTGACCAGGTGCAGGGTGAGGAGCCCCTTGCGGGCGGTGGGTGGGATCCGACGCATACCGCGATGCTGCCCGCCGACCCGCGCCGGGTCGTCCGACCGCCGACGACATCCGGGGTACGCCCGGCGACGTACCCCGGCCCGGCGACACCATCCTGATCAACACGACAATCGCCGACTCCGGGGTATCCCGTCGTCCGGACACCCCGGAGTCGGCGACTGCGAGTGGATCACCCCCGGACCGGTCCGGGGGAGCCGTCGGGTGGGTCAGTAGACCGACAGGTGTACGTGGTTGGTGTGGTCGGTGGAGGGGGTGCCGCTCGCGCCGCTGTACGACTTCCACCCGCTGCTGGGCAGCCAGATCTGCCGGTACCAGATCACGTACAGCACGGCGAGCCGGTCGGCGTTGCGGATGAAGTACGCGGCCAGGTTGTTGCCGTACGTCTTGTCGCCGCCGGTGGCGTTGCCGCCGAAGCCGCTCGCCTGGGCGGCGAAGTCGCAGGCCCGGCCCTTGGGATGTTCACCGGAGCCGCTGGGGCGGTGACAGGAGACGTACCGGGTGAAGCCGGCGGCCTTGGCCTGGTTGAGCGCGTGCAGGGTGCGCGGGGTGATGCAGCCGTTGGCGGGGGTGGGGTCGTTGACGCTGCACGACTCGGATGGCCAGGAGCCGTCGGAGTTGCGGGGTGCCGCCTTCGCGTTGGCGGTGGAGGTGCCCCGGTTGGAGCCGCTGTCGGCGGTGGGCTGCGGCTTGGGGGTGTTGGCCACGGTCAGGGCCCGTTCGGCCTGGTCCTTGCGCTTGGCCATCACCGCGACCTGCTTGCGCTGTTCGGTGATCTCGCCGTTCAGGGCGGTCCGGGTGCGGTTGGCCTGGTCCTTGGTGGCGAGCAGATCGCGCAGCACTCGGTCCTCGTTGGCGGCCACCGCCTCCAGGGCGGCGGCCCGGTCCATGAAGCCCTCCGGGCTGTTGCTGTTGAGTAGCGCCGACACCGCGCCGAGCCGGCCGGTGCGGTACGCCACGCCGGCGATCTGACCGACCTTGCCGTCGCGCTGGGCCAGCTCGACCTCGATGGTCTTCAGTTGGGTGGCGAGTTGCTGCTGCCGCTGCACGGAGGTGTCCAGAGCGCGCTTCGCGTCCAGGTAGCCCTTGCTGGCTGCCTCGAGTTGGGCGCGGAGCGAGGGGGTGCCGCCCTCCTCGTCGGAGTCGGGTGCGGCTGCGGCCCGCAGGCCGGTCGGGGGAGCGGCCGAGGCGGTGCCGGCCGGGATCGCGACGCCGAGGGCGAACATCGCGACGATCAGGGCCGCCAGTCGGGCGGCGGGTGGTCGTGCTGGTGCCACTGCGCATGTCCTTCCGTCAGCCGCCGACCGGGTTAGCTGACGGGTTCGGGACGGAAGATCCCTACCGCTGACGCGGATGCACCCCAGGAACGTGGTTCCCCGGTTCGCCCGGTTGGGCGATTAGGCGGCGGCCGCCACCGGCGCCTGGAGGGCGCCGCCTGGTGGAGGCCGGGACCGAGCCTACCGGTGCGGGTGGGGCGGCTGCAGCCGATGTGACGGACGGTGCGTACGTCGTCACGAGAAAAGTGTCACCACTCGATCGAGCCGCAGGCTCCGGAGGCGGCGCCGGGCTCGATCTGCAACGTCGCGTGTTCGATCCGGAAGTCGTCGTGCAGGGCGGTACGCGCTGCGGTGAGCACCGCGCCGACCTCGGCGCCGGGTGCCATGGTCAGGTGCGCGGAGGCCACGTCCATGCCGGAGGTGAGCGTCCAGACGTGCAGGTCGTGCACCTCGACCACCCCGGGGACCGCGGCCAGCCGGTCGTGCACGGCGGTCACCTGGAGGTGCTCCGGGGCGGCCTGCACCAGGATGCGGACGGCGGCCCGTGCCAGCCGCCAGGTGCGCGGCAGGATGAACACGCCGATGGCGACGGCGACCAGTGGGTCGGCCCACCACCAGTCGGTGACGGAGATGAGGAGCGCCGCGCCGATCACGCCGAGTGAGCCCAGCAGGTCGCCGAGCACCTCCAGGTAGGCGCCCTGGATGTTGATGCTCTCCCGGGCTCCGGCGCGGAGCAGGGCGAAGGCGGCGATGTTGGCGAGCAGGCCGAGCACGGCCACCACGAGCATCGGGCCGGCGACGACCTCGTGCGGGTCGCCGAAGCGGCGGATCGCGGTGATCAACACGTAGATCGCGACGCCGGAGAGCAGAACGGCGTTGGCCAGCGCGGCGAGGACCTCGAGTCGGTAGAGCCCGAAGGTGCGCTGGGGGTCGATGGTGGCCCGGCGGGTCGCGGTGATCGCGGCGAGCGCCATCCCGATGCCGAGCACGTCGGTGAACATGTGTCCGGCGTCGGAGAGCAGGGCGAGTGAACCGGTGTGCAGGGCGGTCACCGCCTCGACCACCATCAGGGCGGCGAGCAGCCCGAATGCCGCCCAGAGTCGACCCCTGTGCTGGTGTGCGGCATTGGCGACCGACCCATGGTGGTGGTCATGACCTGCGCCCACGAGATCCACCTTCCGCCGCCGGTTGGGGCCCGGTCAAATGTATGCTCACATCGCTATGTATGCAAGTGTGGCGTGGACCGCTGGTCCGCCGGGCGAGACGCGCCGGATCAGCCGGTTGGATCGATGGTGGTGAGCCGTTGCGTGGCCCGGGAGAGCGCCACGTACAGGGTGCGTACCCCCGCACCCGGATCCGCCCGGATCTCGCTCGGGGCGACGAGCACGACCCCGTCGTACTCCATGCCCTTGGCCTCCAGGCTGGTCACCACCTGTAGGCGCGGCGCGTCGAGCGCGTCGAGCCAACCGGCGACCTCGTCGCGGCGGGGGACCGGCGTGATCACCCCGACCGTGCCCTCCACCTCGGCCAGCAGCCCGGCGGCCGCCTTCACGACGGCGGTCTCCAACCCGCTCGCGGGCACCACCAGCTCGACCGGATCGACCCCGGTGGAGCGCACCGCGGTCGGCAGCGGCAGGTCGGGGTAGAGCCGGCGGATCTCCGCCGCCGCCACCGCGAAGATCTCCGACGAGTTGCGGTAGTTGGTGGTGAGCGTGAAATCGTGCCGCTTACGCCGGCCCAGCGCCTGGTCCCGGGCCCGGGTCAGCTCCTCCGGATCGCCGGTCCACGCGGTCTGCGCGGGGTCACCCACCACCGTCCAGGAGGCCAGGCTGCCGCGCCGTCCGACCATCCGCCACTGCATCGGCGAGACGTCCTGTGCCTCGTCCACCACCACGTGCGCGTAGTCCCGGTAGTCCTCCGGACGCTCCCGGGCCGCCGCCCGGGCCGCCCGCTGCCGCTCGCTCGCGGTGGTCAGCTCGCGTACGCCGCCAGCGAGCTGGAACGGGTCGCGGCGGGCCTTGGCCGGCTGCGCCGGCTTGCCGAGCAGGGCGTCCAACTCGTCGAGCAGCGCGATGTCGGCGATCGTCAGCCCATCGGATTCCAGGCTCCGGTACGCGGCGCCGAGCAGCCGGATCTCCGCGGAGGAGAGGATCCCGCCCGCGTACCGGCGCAGCCGCTCCGGCCGGGCCAGCCAGCCGAGCACGTGCCGGGGGTGCAGCCGGGGCCACCACGCCTTGAGAAACTCGCGGAACTCGGCCCGGTCGGCGATCTCCGCCTCGAAGGTCCGCTGGTCCGGCAGGCGAACGCCCACCTCGCGGGCCTGCGCCCAGAGCGCGGCGAACACCCCGTCGAAGCCGGCCCGGCGCACCTCGTTGCGACGGGCGCCGCGGTGCAGCGCGCGGTCCCGGATCCGGTCCAGCGCGGCCCGGTCCAGCCGCAGCAGCGTGCCCCGGTAGAGCAGCCGCAGCTCACCCGGGCCGTCCGGAACCGCGTCCCGGACCGCGCGTTCCAGCACCCGACGCATCCGCAGCGAGCCCTTCACCGCCGCCACCTCGGGCGGGTCGGTGCGGGTGGCGGTCATCCCCGGAAACAGAGTGCCCAGCGAGTGCAGGGTGGCGGTGTCCTCGCCGAGCGAGGGCAGCACCGAGGCGATGTACTCGACGAAGACCCCCGACGGGCCGACCACCAGGATCCCGCCCCCGGCGTAGCGGCTGCGCTCGGAATAGAGCAGGAACGCCGCCCGGTGCAGGGCGACCGCGGTCTTGCCGGTGCCCGGGCCGCCCGCGACGATCGTCACCCCGGAGCCGGGAGAACGGATCGCCTCGTCCTGCTCTCGCTGGATTGTCGCCACGATGTCGCGCATGCCCCGGCCGGTCGCCTTGGACAGGGTGGCCAGCAGGGCGCCGTCGCCGACGACCGTCATCCCCTCCGGGGCGGCGGTCGGGTCCAGCAGGTCGTCCTCGATCCGGGTGACCCGCTCGGCACGGGACTGGATCGTGCGGCGACGCACCACGTCCAGTGGCTGCGCCGGCGTGGCCTGGTAAAAAGCGGCGGCGGCGGGTGCCCGCCAGTCGACGACGAGCGTGCTGGCGTCCTCGTCCCGGATCCCGAGTCGCCCCACGTGCAGCACCTGCCGGTCCCGCAGGTCCAGCCGGCCGAAGACCAACCCCTCGTACTCGGCGTCCAGGACGTGCCGCCGCTGCGCCGCGTGGAAGACCATCGCGTCGCGCTCGACCAACGCGCCGAACGTGCCCACCCGGGCGATCCGGTAGCCGTCACGCTCGGCGCGGACCGCCGAGCGCCGCAGTTCGGCCAGTCGGGCGTACACCCGGTCGAGGTGTCGTTGCTCGACGGCGATCTCCTGCTCCAGGCCGGTCTGGTCGGTCAACACACGCTCCTTCGAAGGTCGCCGGCAGGCGGCGGAAACCGCGCAAGCCAACCGCAGAAGGGTACGGCCCCGGGCCGTGCCCGCCGCGCCCGAGGTGCGGGAACGCGCTCAGCCGCCCGTCCCGGCGGCGGCCGCGCCGGCGATCGGGGACGTCGGCCCGGTGAGTACCCGCCGCAGGACGCCGGTGAGCGCGGCGTTGACCTCGTCCGGGCGCTCCATCATCAACATGTGCCCGGCGCCCGGGCAGACGGTCAGCTCGGTGGCCGGGAGGGCCGCCGCGATCGACTCGGCGCAGGGCGGCGGGGTCAGCCGGTCCCGGTCGCCGACCAGGGCGGCGGCCGGCAGGTGCGCCAACGCGCCGAGGGTGTCCAGTCGGTGCTGGGTGCCGATGGAGGCACGGAACCCGCCGATCGAGCGCAGCGAGGCACGAGCCACCGCCGACGTCACCAGCCGGATGTCGGCCGGCTCGCAGCGGTCTCCGAACAGCATCCACCTGATGCTCGGTTGCAGCGCGTTCAGCAGCGCCCGGGGCGCTCGCCACGAGCCGCACCGGGCCAGCACACCGGCGCCTGTCGTCTCGGCCAGCCGGATCAGTCGGGCGATCCGCGGCGAGAGCCCGTAGACGGTGTGGGTGTGCCCCTCGGCGGTGGTGGACACGAAGACCAGACCGGCGGTACGGGCGGCGAAGTGCGCGGGGTGGCGGTGGGCGTACTCCATGATCGTCATGCCGCCCATCGAGTGCCCGACCAGCACCACCGGGCCGCCCGGCGCCACCGTGTCGAGCACCGCGGCCAGGTCGTCGCCGAGTTGGGCCAGGGTGGCCGAGGGCAACGCCATGCAGCTGGACCGGCCGTGGCCCCGCGCGTCGTAGGTGACCACCCGCACCGACCCGCCGACCGACGCCGCGGTGAGCGCGTCGACCTGCCGGTGCCAGGCGCGCCCGTCCAACGTCCAGCCGTGCAACAGGACGGCGGTGACCTGGGCGTCCGTCGGCCCCGTCACCTCGACGTTGAGCCGTACACCGTCGGGCATACCGACCTCGAAGCGCTCCGGCATCGTCACCTCCCCAGGGCCGCCCGGCACCACCAGTCCCTCCAATATCCGGCTACCCGCCAGGACACCACGCCAATCGCGCCGCGGCTGACATTCCCCGACCTCGCCCGTGGGGCCCGACGGCGGGCCAAGCTGGAGGACATGGGGTCGTCGGGAGCGCCCATGGGCGAGGCGTCGGGGCAGCGGCGGCAGGCCGGCGGCACTCCTCGCTCGGCACTGGCCGACCTGCTCGCCGGTAACCGGCGGTTCGTCAGCGGGCAGCCGATCCACGGGCACGACGTCACGGCCGCCGCGGCCGCCGCCTCGGGCGACCAGCAGCCGTACGCCGTGGTGCTCGGCTGCATCGACTCGCGGGTGCCGCTGGAGGCGATCTTCGACCAGACCTTCGGCGCGATCTGCGTGATCCGTACCGGTGGGCACGTCCTCGACCGGGCGGTGTGCGGGTCGATCGAGTACGTGGTCGGTCAGCTCGGCGTACCGCTGGTGCTGGTCCTCGGGCACGAGCGGTGCGGCGCGGTGGAGGCCACGGTGGCGGCGGTGCGCGCCGGGGAGCGCCCCGGTGGCTCGCTGGCGTACCTGGTGGACGAGATCGCCCCGGCGGTGACCGGGGTGGGGATCGACGACCCGGCGGTGCTGCCGCTCGCGATCCGCCGGCACGTCCGCCGGACGGTGCGCACCCTGCGCGAGGACGACCTGCTGGCCGGGCCGGTCGCCGCCGGTCGGGTGGCCGTGGCCGGCGGCCTCTACGACCTGGCCACCGGCGAGGTCGCCCTGCTCGATCCGGGCTGACCGGGACCGTGGACACGCGAAACCGCCCGCCGGGACTCCCGACGGGCGGTTTCGATGATGCGGTGGGGGAGGGCTCAGCCCTCGAAGACACCGGCCGCGACCAGGCGCTTCTCGGTGGCCTCCCAGCCGTCACCCGGGTGGGTGACAGCCAGGTTGTTGATCTCGGCCCGGATCTTGGCGGCGTGGCCGGCGGCGGCCAGCACGCGGATCTCCTCGACGAAGGCGTCGGAGTCCGTGCGCAGGTGCGCGGTCTTGCCGTTGGTCAGGTTCCGCACGTAGGCGTGCTTGCCGCCGTTGAGCGGGATGAGGTACTTGAACTCGCCCAGCACGCTGAGGGCGCCACCCTGGCCAGCCTGGCCGGCCCGGACGGACGCGCGCGCGGTCTTAGAGGTGTTGCTCGCCACGGAGGTACTCCTTGCAAGACGTACGGGAGGACTGGACGTCCGGGGGCTGTGTGCGGGCCACACTGCGCTCGGCCCGCGAAGGTGTAACGCGGCATAAGCCGCCGGTGGAACTGTACAGGACCACGACATCATGCTGGTCGTCGCGGTGTCCTGAGAGGTAACCGCAGCCACCCGTCCGGCTATTCCGGCCGGCGTTTTTTCCGATTCCCTGGCGCACCACGCGTCACAGGAGTCATCATGTGTTGCAGCAGCCACCTGGGTGGACGAGGTCGTAGGGGAAGACGCACCTCGCTCTCCCGGGAGGTCACCGTGCCAACGCGTGGCGTCGTATACGTCCATTCGACCCCGCTCGCCGTGTGCTCACACGTCGAGTGGGCGATCGCGCGCGTCCTAGCCGCGCCGGTCAACCTGCAGTGGACGGCTCAGCCCGTCGACCCCGGCGCACGCCGGGCCGAGTGCGGGTGGACCGGTCGTCCGGGGACGGGCGCCGAGCTGGCTGTTGCCCTCCGGCAGTGGCCCATGATCCGTTTCGAGGTCACCGAGGAGCCGAGTCCCGGTGTCGACGGCGAGCGGTTCATGTACGTGCCCGCGCGGGGTCTGTTCCGGGCCACCGTCGGTGTCGCGGGCGACATCCAGCTCGGCGAGGACCGGCTCCGCGCCCTGATGGTCGCCTCCCGGGCGCCTGAGGCGCTGGCACACGCTCTGGACAAGGCGCTCGGCACCGCGTGGGACGCCGACCTGGAGCCCTACCGGTACGCCGGCGACGGCGCCCCGGTGACCTTGCTCACCCGCGTGGGCTGACCCGGTCGCCCGTCCGCTGGCCGTACGCGTCGGGCCGGGCGCGACCGGTAAGGTCAAGTTGCCCCGATAAGGAAGAAGCTGGTGGGATGGGCGGCGTGTCGAATCGCCCCTGGCGCGCCACCGTCGCAGTCGCCGCCCTGACCGCCCTGCTCGTCTCCGGCTGCTCGGGTGCCGCCGAGCGCCCCACGCCGACGGCCAGCCCGGTCGGCGCGTCCGCCGCCCCGAGCGCCCCCGCCGCGACGCCGGCCAGCGACCCCGCCGCCCGTGCCGCGGCGCTTGTCGCCACGCTGTCCGACGAAGATCTTGTCGGTCAGGTGCTGATGCCGTACGCCTACGGCGACTCGGCGACGAAGGTCTCCGCCGGCTCGGCCGCCGGCAACCAGGCCCTCGCCGGGGTCGACACCCCCGCCGACATGATCACCAAGTACCGGCTGGGCGGCCTGATCCTGGTCGGCTTCAGCGCCGACGACCCGACCAAGGGCAATCAGGAGACCACGAACGTCGACAACCCGAAGCAGGTGCACGAACTCACCAGCGGGCTGCGTGCCGCCGCCGGTCGGCTCGCCGCCGGCCCCGCGCCACTCCTGGTCGGCACCGACCAGGAGTACGGCGTCGTCACCCGGGTGACCGACGGGGTCACCGTGCTGCCCAGCGCCCTCGCGGCGGGCGCGGCTGGCGACCCGAAGCTGACCGAGGCCGCCTGGCGGGCCGCCGGTGCCGAGCTGGCGGCGATGGGGATCAACGTCGACTTCGCCCCGGTGGCCGACGTGCTGGCCACCCGCAGCACCGTGATCGGCTCCCGTTCGTTCGGCGCCGACCCGAAGCAGGCCGCGGCGCAGGTGGGTGGCGCCGTCCGCGGCCTCCAGGCGGAGGGTGTCGCGGCCACCCTGAAGCACTTCCCCGGGCACGGCCACAGCGCCGACGACTCGCACCAGGATCTGCCGGTGCTCACCCAGTCGGCCGCGGCGTTGCAGAGCGGCGCCTGGCCGCCGTTCACCGCCGGCATCGACGCCGGGGCGATGGCGGTGATGTCCGGGCACCTGGACGCGCGCGCGATCGACCCGGGGACCCCGGCGACGTTCTCCCACAAGCTGCTCACCGACGTGTTGCGCGGTCAGCTCGGCTTCAAGGGCGTGGTGATCACCGACGGGATGAACATGCCGCCCGCGAAGCGCTGGGCTCCCGGCGAGGCGGCGGTCCGGGCGCTCAACGCCGGCAACGACCTCATCCTGATGACCCCGAACGTCGGTCAGGCGTACGACGGGCTGCTCGCCGCTCTGCGCGGCGGGTCGCTGCCCCGGACCCGGCTGGTCGAGGCGGTCACCCGGGTGCTGACCATGAAGTTCCGGCTTGCGGAGACCCCCGCCGCGCAGATGTCCACGCTCAACGCCCCGGCTCACCGCGCCGCGGCCGACGCGCTGGCCGCCGCCGCCGTCACCGTGCTGCGCGGCACCTGCGGCGCCCCGGTACGCGGGCCGGTCACCGTCACCTCCTCCGGCGGTCGGGACGGCACCCGCGCCGCGCTCACCGCCGCGCTGACCGCCGCCGGGGTGCAGGTCAAGCCCAGCGGCGGCACGATCGTGCACCTGGTGGGCTACGGCGACGGCGCCAAGGACCTGCGCACCGACGCGGCGGTCACGGTCGCCATGGACACCCCGTACGTGCTGAGTGGTGCGACGTCACCGACGCTGCTGGCCACCTACTCCTCCAGCCGGGCGTCCATGACCGGGCTGGCCGCCGTGCTGGCCGGCAAGGCCCGGCCGGGCGGACGGTCCCCGGTGACCGTCCCCGGACTGCCCGCCACGACCTGTGGCACCTGACCGGTCGGCGCGGACCGGTCGGCGCCCACCTCACTCGCTCTTCGCGAGCCCTCGCACCGCGAGCCGATACGCCGGCAGCACGTCGGTCCGTTCGACGATCAGCCCCTCGCTGACCTCGAAGACCAGCGTCTGACCCGCCGACTGGACGGCCAGCGCCCAGTTCCGCGACTCCTCCTCGGCCAGCGCGTCGGTGGCGAGCCAGGTCATCTCGGTGGCGTCGAAGCCGCCGGCGCGCAGGTCGCGGAACTGCTGGCCGGCAACTTTCTCGCCGCCTCCGGTGGCGTAACTCTCCAGCGCGGCGCGCGGGGTGACCGTCGGTGAGTCCGCCGCCCAGATCCGCAGGAACCCGCCACCGGCCGCCCGGCCGTCCACCTCGCAGCGCACGGTGGTGCCGCCGCGTTTGGTGAGCGCCTCGCCGACCAGTTCGGCCAGCTCGCCCTTGGGCGGCTCGATCGCCTTGGCCGTCCACCCTTCGGCCAGCGGAAACGACACAGGTACCGGGCAGGGGGAACCCGGGCCGCCGGCGGTGCCGCTGGGCGATGCCGGGGCCACCTCGTCGTACCAGGGCTCGCCCGTGGCCTGCGGGGCCGGGCCGCCGGCCGCGGGCCGGGCGGGAGCGGCGGCGTCGTCGCCGCAACCGGCCAGCAGGCCGAGGGCGAGCGCCGCCGAGACGGCGACGCGGGTACGAGTGTGCATGGTGGTGGTCCCCGTCAATTGATCTACAGTCGGCCCATCCAATCCGTGCGGTGTTTCCATGTCAACAGGGGATCGTGTGCCCGCGCGACGGAAATCGGGTCGCCGCCGCCCCGCTCGGTCTGACAACCTCACCGCATGGGAGAGGCAGCGGGATTCCGGCACACGCAGCGGGCGGACGGCACGGTGGTGATCACCCACCACGGACGGGTCGCCGGCACGTTGCGCGGCGCTCGGGCCGCGGAGTTCCTCGCCGAGGTCGACGACGACCCGCAGCTGGTGATGGCCCGCTGGACCGGCAACTACCGCCACGGCAACGAGCGCACCGCGAAACAGCACCCCCGCAACCGCGGCTGAACGACGCAGGGCCCCTCCTCGACGAGGAGAGGCCCTGCGCGCAGCGTCTCAGGGACGGGCGAAGACGAGCGCCACGTTGTGGCCGCCGAAGCCGAACGCGTTGTTCAACGCGGCCGGGATCTCCATGTGGCGGGCCTTGTGCGCCGCGACATCCAGCGTGAGACCGGGCTCCGGGTCGTCGAGGTTGATCGTCGGAGGGACGACACTGTCGCGGATCGCCAGGATGGTGGCGATCGACTCCAGCGCGCCGGCCGCACCGAGCAGGTGACCGGTCATCGACTTCGTCGCGGACAGCACCGGGTGGTCGCCGAGCGCCTTGTGCAGCCCGCCGATCTCCAGCATGTCACCGACCGGCGTCGAGGTGGCGTGCGCGTTGACGTGCACGATGTCCCGCTTGGCCACGTCCGCGTCCGCGATCGCCTTGGCGATGGCCCGGATGGCGCCCTCGCCCTCGGCGTGCGGCTGCACGATGTCGTACGCGTCGGACGTGATGCCGGCGCCGGCGAGGCGCGCGTACACCCGGGCGCCCCGGGCCGCGGCGTGCTCGGCCCGCTCCAGCACCAGGATGCCGGCGCCCTCGCCGAGGACGAAGCCGTCGCGGCCCCGATCCCACGGGCGGGAGGCGCGCTCGGGCTCGTCGTTGCGGGTCGACATGGCCCGCATCGAGCTGAAGCCGGCGATCGGCAGCGGGTGGATGACCGCCTCGGTGCCGCCGGCCACCACCACGTCGGCCCGGCCGGAACGGATGATGTCCAGGCCCAGCGCGATCGCCTCGGCGCCGGTGGCGCAGGCGCTGGCCACCGCGTGCACCCCGGCCTTGGCGCCCAACTCCAGCCCGACCCAGGCGGCCGGACCGTTCGGCATCAGCATCGGGATCGTGTGCGGGGAGACCCGCCGTGGCCCGGACGCTTCGAGGATGTCGTCCTGGGCGAGCAGGGTGGTGGCACCGCCGATGCCGGAGCCGACGCTGACGGCCAGCCGCTCCCCGTCGAGGTCGGAGCCGGCGAGGCCGGCGTCCGCCCAGGCCTGCTGCGCCGCGATGATCGCGATCGCCTCGGAACGGTCCAGTCGGCGCAGGCGGATCCGGTCCAGCACCTCGGACGGCTCCACGGCCAACTGGGCGGCGATCCGGACCGGCAGTTGCGCGGCCCACTCCTGGGTGAGGGCACTCACCCCGGAGCGGCCGGCGAGCATGGCGTCCCAGGTCGACGCGACGTCCCCGCCGAGCGGGGTCGTCGCGCCGAGCCCGGTGACGACGACGTCAGGACGACTCATGATCAGGACTGCGCCGCGATGTAGCTGACGGCGTCACCGACGGTCTTGAGGTTCTGCACCTCGTTGTCCGGGATCTTGACGCCGAACTTCTCCTCGGCGGCCACCACGACCTCGACCATGGAGAGCGAGTCGACGTCGAGGTCGTCGGTGAAGGACTTCCCCTCGGCCACGTCGTCCGGGTTCACTCCGGCAACCTCTTCGAGGATCTCGGCGAGGCCGGTGGTGATCTCGTCACGGGTCATTGCGGTTGGTTCCTTTCATCGGGGTTGTCCGACGGACGGCGTCGCCGACCGCCACTCCTCGACGCGTACGCGTCGAAGGGGGTCTTCAGGGGCAGCGGACGACCTGACCGGCGTAGGTCAGGCCGCCGCCGAAGCCGAACAGCAGCACCGGTGCGCCCGAGGGCACCTCCCGGCGCTCGACCAGCTTGGACAGGGCCAGCGGCACGCTCGCGGCGGAGGTGTTGCCGGACTCGACGATGTCCTTCGCGATGATCGCGTTGGGGATGTTGAGGCGCTTGGCGATGCCGTCGATGATCCGGGAGTTGGCCTGGTGCGGCACGAACGCGGCCAGCTCCGACGGGTCGACCCCGGCCCGCTCGCAGGCCTGCAGGGCGAGCGGCGCCAGCTCGGTGGTGGCCCAGCGGAACACCGCCTGTCCCTCCTGCTGGACGTACGGGCGCCAGCCCTCGATGCGGACCGCGTCGCTCTTCTCCGGCACCGAACCCCAGACCACCGGCCCGATCCCGGACGGCTCGTCGTCGGCGGTGGCCGTGACCACCGCCGCACCGGCGCCGTCGGCGAAGATGATGCAGGTGGAACGGTCGGTCCAGTCGGTGAAGTCGGACAGCTTCTCCGCCCCGATGACGATCGCGTTGCGCGACGCGCCGGCCCGGATGGCGTGGTCGACGGTGCCCAGCGCGTACGCGAAGCCCGAGCAGGCGGTGTTCAGGTCGTACGCGCCCGGGGCGGTGATGCCCAGCTTGGCGGCGACCCGGCAGGCCACGTTGGGGCTGCGGTCGATCGACGTGCAGGTGGCGACCACGACCAGGTCGATGTCGGCGGCGCTCAGACCCGAGTTGGCCAGCGCCTTGCCGGCGGCGGCGGCGGCCATGTCGGCCACCGTCTCGGTGTCGGCGATCCGCCGGCTGACGATGCCGACGCGGTCGCGGATCCACTCGTCGTTGGTGTCGACGAGCTGGGCGATGTCGTCGTTGGTCACCACCCGGGACGGCTGGTAGTGCCCCATCGAGACGATGCGACTGCCAGTCATGAACGACCTCCGATGCGGGCGATCAGGTCCCGTGCGGCCGGCAGGTCGTCCGGGGTGTTCAGGGTGACGATCTCCGGCGCGCCCTCGCCCTTGAGGTCTCGCTTGACCAGCCCGGCGAGAGTGCCGGCCGGTGGTAGTTCGATCACGCCGGTGACCCCGAGGTCGGCCAGCGTACGCATGCACAGATCCCAGCGCACCGGCGCGGTGACCTGGCGGACCAGGCGCCGCACCAGCTCGGGGCCGTTGTCGACGGCGGTGCCGTCGAGGTTCGACAGCAGGATCCGGACCGGGTCGGCGGGGGTGATCTCGGCGGCGACGGCGGCGAGCGCGGTCTCCGCCGGGGCCATGTACGGGGTGTGGAACGCGCCGGCCACCTTGAGTCGGATGACCCGGGCACGGGCGGGCGGCTCGGCGGCGAGCTTGTCGAGCCCGTCCAGCGCGCCCGCGGCGACGGTCTGCCCGGCGCCGTTGCGGTTGGCCGGGTACAGCCCGTGCGTCGTGATCGCGGTGAGCACCTCGTCCGGGTCGCCGCCCAGCACGGCGGCCATGCCGGTCGGCTCCAGCGCGCAGGCGGCGGCCATCTCCCGGCCGCGTACGCCGGCGAGGGTGATCGCGGCTTCCGGGGTCAGCACGCCGGCGACGGCGGCGGCACCCAACTCGCCGACGCTGTGCCCGGCGGTGAGTCCGACGCCGTCCAGGGGCAGGTGTTCGGCCGCGAGCAACGCCGCCGCGACCAGCAGCGGCTGGGTGCGGGCGGTGTCCATGATCTCGTCCGCGTCGGCGGCGGTGCCCAGGTGCACCAGATCGACCCCGGCCAACGCCGACCACTCGCGCAGCCGCGCCTCGGTGCCGGTCAGGTCGAGCCAGGGGGTCAGGAAGCCGGGTTTCTGAGAACCCTGGCCGGGACTAAGTACGGCGAGCACGCCTAAGACTCTCCCGGATTCGCGCGGGTAACGCTGTGCCGCCTTCGACCAAACCGCACTAGAACCTTTGGAGGTTTCCTACAAAAATCGGCGAGGATCATCCTCGTTTTGTGCCGTTTTCCGGTTGGCCGGGGTCATTGTCTGGGTCGGTCCGGTCGAGGAGAGCGGGACGACCGGGTCCAACCGCCCCACGGTCAGCGCGACCTGAAGCGCGAACGCGTCCCGGGGCGACAGCGGCGAGAAGCCGGTCACCTCGGCGATCCGCCGCAGCCGGTAACGCACCGTGTTCGGATGGACGAACAACGCGCGGGCGGCGCTCTCCAGCGTGCCACCGGCGGCCAGGAAGGCGTCGAGCGTCGCCAGCAACTCGCCGCCGGCGCGCACCAGCGTCGCGTACACGTCGTGGCGCAACCGTCGACGAGCCTCCGCGTCGCCGGCCAGGGCCCGCTCCGGCAGCAGATCCGCGGCCGGCACCGGGCGGGGAGCACCGGGCCAGGCCGGCGCGGCCCGGAAACCGGACAACGCGGCCCGCGCCGACTCGGTCGCCTCGTCCAGACTCGGTACGGCCGGACCGACCACCACCGGCCCGTCGCCGAACGCGCCGAGGAGTTTGGCGGTGGCGGTCAACGGGTCCGCCGCCCCGCCCAACACGATGACCAACCGGTCGCCGTGCACCCCGCCGATCACCTCCACACCGATCCGGCGGGCCTGCCGATAGACCACGTGCAGCACCGCGGAGACCTCCCCACCGGGGGAGCGACCGACCGCCACCGCCACCGGCGGCGCGTCCGCCCAGCCGAGCGCGGCGGCCCGACTGGCCAGCACATCGGGTGAGTCACCGCGCAACAGCGCGTCGACGAGCAGGGCCTGCAACCGGGCGTCCCACGCACCACGCGACTCGGCCGCCCGCGCGTACACCCGGGCGGCGGCGAACGCGATCTCCCGGGAGAAGCGCAGCACCGCTTCGCGTAGCTGCTGCTCCTCACCCTCGGCGGCCAGGTGCGACACCTGCTCCTCGACCACGTCGATGGTCACCTTGATCAACGCGACGGTCTGCTGGAGGGTGATCGACCGGGCCAGCGCCTGCGGGGCGGCGGCGAAGACCTCGTCCGAGACCTCCTGGGTGCTGTCCGCCGTGCCACCACCCTCGCTCAACCACTGCACCAGCGACCGGGCGCCCGCCTGGGCCACCAGCATCACCCAGGAGCGCTGGTCGGCCGGGAGCGCCCGGAACCACGGCAGCGTCTCGTCCATCCGGGCCACGCTGGAGGTGGCCAACGCCCCCGCCGAACGCTCGATCCGGCGCAGCGTGGCCGCCAGCTCTCCACCCCCCGGCGTACTCACCGCCCTAGCCTGACACGTCGTGAGCAGGCCATCCACGTCGGCACCGGTCAGCGGGTCGCCGGGAGCACGCGTCGACCGGCGCCCTTCACCGAAGTGTTGAGCACTCGGCCGGGGCTGTGCAGGAAACACCAGGCGCCGGCGCCCGCCTGCCACTCGGGCTCGGTCGTCGGGAAGAGCGCCGCCACCTCGAACCGGTCGCCCAGGTCCCGCTCCGGCAGCCCGACGTGTTGCGCGATCCGTGACCGGCAACCCGCCTCCATGACCTCGTCGGTGACCTCGCCGGCCTCCGGACCGGGCCGCCAGAGGCCGGCGAACTCGGTGGCGTGCGGCCCGGTGCAGTCGGTTGGCGGCAGGTTGACGCCGCTGGCGGTCTCCTCCGGTTCGGTGAAGCAGCTCAGCCGCAGCGGCGAGTCACCGGTCAGGGCGCCGGCCAGGGTGTTGGCCCGGGGATTCGGAAACCACCGGTCCACCGCATGCATCTCCAGCAGGTCGCAGCGGTACCACCGCTCACCCGCATCCCAACGGGCCGCCGACGGGGTCAGCACCCGCATCGCCAGCCGTGACTCGCGCCACTCGCCGCCCAGGAACAGGGCAGCCTCGGCGTCGCAGGACTTGTACGCCCGCCCGATGCCCTCGCTGTCGGCGGGCGGTGGCTTCGACGCGTCGGCGTCCGCGCCACCGAACAGGCCGGCCAGAAAGGTCTCCGTCTCGTGCTTCGACGAGCAGGGGATCGGCGTGTACGCCTCCGGGCTGCGCTCGTCGGAGGCGGTGGCATGGCACACCCCGGCCTCGGGCATGAGGAACGAGGATGGTTCCTCGGCGAGGATGGCGTCGCAACCGCCCGCGCCCATGATCAACACCGTCAGGGCCGTCGTCCCCCACCACCGTCGCACGGTTTCCCCATTCTCAGCGGCCGACATCGACGTCGGTGGCGCGCAGCGTACGGCAGGCAGGCGGTCCGTCGGCGTCCGGAGTGGACGCGGGGACTCACGGTTGCGGGGGAGCGGGCAACCCCAGCTCCTGGGCCAGGATCGCGGCCTGTACCCGGCTGCGCAGCCCCAGTTTCGCCAGGATCCGGCTCACGTGCGTCTTGGTGGTGCTCTCCGCCAGCACCAGCCGGTCGGCGATCTGCTGGTTGGACAGGCCCAGGCCGAGGCAGGCCAACACGTCGCGTTCCCGCGGGGTGAGGGTGCCCAGCGCGGCCCGGGTGTCCGCCGACGCGCCCGGTGCGGTGGCCGCGAAGGCGGCGATCAACCGGCGGGTCACGGCAGGGGCGATGAATCCGTCGCCGCTCGCCACCGTCCGCACCGCGGCCACCAGGCCCTCGGCGTCGGTGTCCTTGAGCAGGAACCCGGCCGCGCCGGCGCGCAGCGCGCCGAAGACGTACTCGTCGAGGTCGAAGGTGGTGAGCACCAGCACGTCGGCGAGTAGTTCGGTGACGATCGCCCGGGTCGCGGAGATCCCGTCCCGGCGGGGCATGCGAACGTCCAGCACGGCCACGTCCGGGCGCAACTCCCGGCACAGCCGGACCGCCTCGTCGCCGTCGGCCGCCTCGCCGACCACCGTCAGGCCGGCGGCGGCGCCCAGGATCAGGGCCAGGCCGGCGCGTACCGCCGGCTGGTCGTCGGCAAGCACCACCCGCACCGTCGCGTCGTCCGCCGGCCCGGTCACCCGACCTCCCCGGTGGGCAGGGCGGCCCGGACCTGCCAGCGCCCGTCCTGCGGCCCGGCGGTGAACCGCCCGGCCAGCAGCGTGGCCCGCTCCCGCATCCCTATCAGCCCGGCTCCGGCGCCCGGCAACCCGGCGCCGGGTGCGCGCACCGGATTCTCCACCGTCACCACCACCTCCGACGGCCGGTACGCGATGGTCAGCTCCGCCTCACCCGTGCCGTGCTTGAGCGCGTTGGTCAGCGACTCCTGCACGATCCGGTACGCGGCGAGGTCCACCCCCACCGGCAGCGGGCCGGGGGTGCCGTCGGTGCGCACCCGCACGGCGAGGCCGGCGGCCTGGATCCGCTCGACCAACCCGTCCGCCTCGGCGAGCCGCGCGGTGACCACCTCCGGCAGCGCCGGGCCGTCGCCCGTCGGAGCCGGCCCGCGACCGGTCGCCGGCTCGCGCAGCAGCTCGATCATCTGACGCATCTCCGCCAGGCCCTGCACGCTGCTCTCCCGGATCACCCGCAACGCCGAGGAGATCTGACCGCGGTCCAGGCCGGGTACGGACAGCACGGCGGTGGCGTGGATGGCGACCGCGCTGAGGTGGTTGGCGACGACGTCGTGCAGCTCCCGGGCCATCCGGGCACGTTCGGCGCTGACCGCCTGCTGGCGGTCCAGCTCGGCCAGCCGGGCGGTCTGCTCGGCCCGCGCCCGTTCGGCGGCGGCCTGGTCGCGGTACTGACGCACGCTGATCCCGGTCAGGACCGGCAGTAGTCCGGCGAGCACCACCAGCACCCCGATGGTGACGCCGCGCCAGTTGTCGAGGGAGATTACGCCGACGACGGCACCGACGAGGCTCAGTCCGATGGTCACCCGCAGCAGCCACCGCCACAGCCGGGGCGGGCCGTACACGCAGGCGTCGTAGAGCACCTGCGTGTAGACCAGGATCGTGCCCAGCGAGTTGCCGAGCGCGGTGTCCACCGCCAGCGCCCCGGTGCCCACGGCCAGGCTGGCGCGTGGGGCCACCCGACGCATGCCCACGGCGGCGCACATCACCAGCAGCGGCGGCAGGAACAGCGCCGAGGGCACGCCCGTGTTCGGACGGACCTGCGGCTGCCAACCCAGGGCGTAGAGGACCAGGCCGCCGGCCAGCGACGCGGCGGCGAGCGCGAGGTCGCGGCCGAGGGTGCCGGAGCCGAGCCACGGTGGCGGTCGCATGCCCACGATCCCACCACAGCCGCCGACGCTTCGACACCGCCCGGAGAAGGAGCCCGACGGCACCGACATGCGCCGAAAGGGGTACGCGCGGCGATGCCCGACAGCGCGAGAATGATCAACATGACTGATCGGGAGAACCTGGCCGCCCTGGCCCGCGAGATCGACGCGACCTGCCGACTGACCGGCACGTTCGTGCTCCGCTCCGGGCGGACCGCCGACGAGTACTTCGACAAGTACCGCTTCGAGGCCGATCCCCGCCTGCTGGACCGGGTGGCCGCCCACCTCGCGCACCTGGTCCCGACGGGCACCGAGGTGCTGGCCGGATTGGAGATGGGGGGTATCCCGGTGGTGACCGCGCTCGGCCGGCACACCGGGCTGCCGTGCGCGTTCGTCCGCAAGAGCGCCAAGCCGTACGGGACGGCCCGGCTGGCCGAGGGGGCGGACCTGACCGGGCGGCAGGTGCTGGTGGTCGAGGACGTCGTCACCTCCGGCGGACAGGTGGTCATCTCCACCGGCCAACTCCGCGACCTGGGTGCCCGGGTGGAACACGCACTCTGCGTGATCGACCGCGCCGAGGGTGGGGCCGAGGCGCTCGCCGGTCACGGCGTGGCGCTGCGGGCGCTCCTGCGCCGGGCGGATCTGGAGGCGCACCGCGTCGGCTGAGCGCCCGCCCGGACCGGGTTGCGGCCGCCGCGTGAACGGCACGAAAAGAAGCTGTGAACTGCGCGACCAGGTTCCGCGCTCGCCGTCGTCTGCGTGAGCTGGCCGGTGCCGACCCCAGGTACGCTGCGCGCGGCCCGTCGGTCCCGGCCAGTACGGTGACAGGGGCACGTCGGGGGAGCACCCGCGGGTGAGGCGAGCGTGAGGAGACCGGGAATGGCGCACGGGGAGGCCGAGCACGGCTGCGCCCAGGGCGAGTCCTGCCGGCCGGGGCACCACGACCCGCAGGTGAGTGGCAAGCACCGTCGGCCGACCGCCGGCGCGCCTTCGCACCCGGTCGAGCCGTTTGCCGACGACGAGTCCACCCTCCCGCGTCAGCGCTCCGCCGAGCCGCCCGCCCGGAGCGAGCCCGACGCGGACGTCCCCGCTGGTTGCCTCAGCGACCTTGCCGGCTGGGCCGGGGCCCATCGGCACGGTCCGGTCCGGCCGCGCCGACGCGCCACCCGCCGGGAGCGGCCACCGCGCCGCTGGTGCTGAGCCCCTCGGCGCCTCGGCGACGGCGGCCCGGAGCTAACGGGTACGACGGCGGATCAGCAGGGCGATCCCGGCGAGGCCGACCGTGATCGTCAACATCACTCCGACGTTGAGCAGTAGCAGGCGCTGCAGATCGCCGAGCGCGTCGTCGAGGTCCTTCGCCGGGTCGAGCGTGTCCTCCGGGAGCACCCGCTCGCCACCGCCCGCGCCGCCACTGACCGTGTCGAACTGCCGCTCCAGCGGCACACCGGCGGTGCGCAGGGTCTCGGACATGCTGAGCCGACCCAGGAACCAGCCAGCACTGATCTTGCGGGCGTCCGGCTGCTTCGCCGGTCGGTAGACCCGCGGGCCGCCGACCGCCTTGGGATAGAGGTCGTACGTCTGCTGCGCCGTCTCACCGGCGAACACCACGACCGTGTACTTCGGACCGAGGTCGGCCGGCTTCGGCCCGGTCCGCATGCCGGTCTGCCCGAGGAAGTTGACCTGGTCGATGACCGCGCCGACGTGTGCGGGCTGCGTGTCCGCGCGCAGGCGCAGCGGCGCGTCGAGGCCCACACCGGTGATGTCCACCCCGGCTGGTGCCGGGTTCGGCGCCGCCGAGGCCGGACCGGCGGTGCCGAACGACAGCAGCGCCGTCGCCAGCGCGCCCACCACCACGGTGGCCAACCGCCTCATGTGTCGGACCATCCCGCCTCCTCGCCCCGTTCGATGGATGGCTTCGGTGTGACGCCTGGAGCGGTCTGTCGATGCGACGCCGACCAGGAGGGTCGGTCCTACACCTACAGACTCCGCAAAACGTCGATGAGTTGCAGCTTGTGGAACAGTAATTGGAACTATCTGCGATCTCTGCTCGACTAATGAGGAGCCGTTTGATCAGCGGGCGGATCGTACCCTTACGGAGGGGTTCATGGGGGGCAGGGTTACACGTATGGCACGGGTCGTGCCAGTGGTGCTCGGCGTGGCGTTCGGTGTGTCGTTTTTGGTGCCGGCCGCTCCGGCCGCCGCGCACAACTCGCTGACCGGCAGCGATCCGCGCGACGGTGCCCGAGTGGCGACGGCGCCCGCCCGGATCGAGCTGCGGTTCCTCGCCACGCCCGCACCGGCTACGACGAAGATCACAATAACGGGACCGGACAATGTGGTCGCTGGCGGCCCGCCCGTCTTCGCCGGCAAGCGGGTGCGAGTGCCGTTCACGCCGGCGGCCGCGGGGCTCTACGTCGTCGGCTACCAGCTCGCGTCCAGCGACGGGCACCCGGTGAAGGGCGAGGTGCGGTTCACCCTCACCACCGGGGCCTCAGCCAGCCCGTCCGCCCTGCCGGCGGCGGACGGTGGCACCGCCGTGCCGCCGGGTGCCACGGTCGGCTCACCGTCGGGCGGACCGGCCTCGGCAACGCAGGGCGTCATCCCGACGGTGGTCGCGCCGCTGTACAAGGAGCGCGACAACTCCGCCGCACGCCTGTGGTTCGGGGCGCTCGGCGCGCTGGTGCTGCTCGCAGCGCTGGTGAGCGGTCTTCTGATCCGCCGCCGGGCCACCCGCCGCTGAGCGCGGTGGCCGACCCGGCCAGCCGCACGGTCAGACCAGTCGGAGTCGGGCGGCGCGCATCCGGGTCAGGGTGCGCTCGCGACCGAGCACCTCCAGCGACTCGAACAGCGGCAGGCCCACGGTGCGGCCGGTGACCGCGACGCGTACCGGTGCCTGGGTCTTGCCGAGCTTGAGGCCACGCTCGGCGCCGACCGCCTCCAGCGTCGACTTCAGGGCCTCGGCGTCCCACGGCTCCAGCGCCTCGAACGCCGCGATGGCGGCGTCCAGCAGTTCGGCCGAGCCGTCCTTCATCGTCTTGGCCCAGGCGGCCTCGTCGATCAGCGGGGAGGCGAGGAAGAGGAAGTCGACGTTCGGCACGATCTCGCTGAGTAGCGCGAGCCGGGTCTGGGCCAGCGGGGCGACGGCGGCGAACGCGTCGGCGTCGAACTCCTCGGGCTGCCACGGCGGCGGCGCGATGGTCCCGGTGCCGGTCAGCCACGGCTGGCAGGCGTCGATGAAGTCGGGCACGGGCAGCGCGCGAATGTACTCGCCGTTGAACGCGCGCAGCTTCTTCTCGTCGAAGAACGCGGGGGAGGGGTTGACCTCCTCCAGCCGGAACTCGTCCTCGATGACCGACCAGGGGACGATCTCCCGGTCGCCGGACGGTGCCCAGCCGAGCAGCATCAGGTAGTTGCGCATCGCGCCGGCGAGGTAGCCCTCGTCGCGGTACGCCTCCAGGGCGACCTTGTCCCGGCGCTTGGAGAGCTTCTGCCGCTTCTCGTTGACCACCACCGGCACGTGCGCCCAGATCGGCGGCTTGACCCCGAGGGCGTCCCAGAGCAACTGCTGCTTGGGCGTGTTGGGCAGGTGCTCCTCGGCCCGGATCACGTGGGTGATCCCCATGGTCATGTCGTCGACGACGTTGGCCAGCAGGAAGACCGGCGAGCCGTCGCCGCGGGCGATGACGAAGTCCTCGATGAGCTTGTTCTCGAAGGTGGGCTCACCGCGGATCAGGTCGACCACCACTGTCGTGCCCTCGTCGGGCGTCCGGAAGCGCAGTGCGTGCCCCGGACCCGGGCCGAGGCCACGGTCGCGGTGGTAGCCGTCGTAGCCCTGGTACTGGGAGCCGGTGCGGGCCTGCACGTCCTCGCGGGTGCAGTCGCAGTAGTAGGCGCGGCCCGAGTCGTAGAGACGAGCGGCGGCGGCCCGGTGCTCGCCGGCGTTCTCCGACTGGAAGTACGGACCCTCGTAGCTGCCCCGGGAGATGCCGATCCAGTCCAGCGCGGAGAGGATGCCCTCGGTCCACTCGGGCTTGTTGCGCGCCGCGTCCGTGTCCTCGACGCGCAGCACGAACACCCCGCCCTGCTGCTTGGCGTAGATCCAGTTCTGCAGCGCCGAGCGGGCACCGCCGACGTGGAACATACCGGTCGGGGAGGGGGCGAAGCGCACACGTACCGTCACGTCCCCCAGCCTACGGCGGCCCGCGACCGCATTCCGCCAGGGGCCTCGACTCACGGCACCGAGCGGATCTTCACCACCAGGGCGCTGCCGACCAGGGTGACCACGGCGGTGACCGCGTAGAGCGTGGGGTAACCGCCCAGGTACACCACGAGCGGGGCGGACAGGGCTGGGCCGAGCACCTGCGGCGCCGAGTTCGCGATGTTGATGACGCCCAGGTCCTTGGCCCGGTCGGTGGCCCGGGGCAGCACCTGGGTGATCAACGCGGCGTCCACCGCGAGGTAGACGCCGTAGCCGGCGCCGAGCAGCAGCGCGGCGACGATCGCCATCGGCCAGACCGGCGCGACCGCGAGCAGCAGCGCCGCCACCGCCATGATCAGCCCGGACACGATGACGTAGATCTTGCGGCGCCCGGAGCGGTCCGAGAGCCGGCCGGCGACCACCGCGGTCAGCATCATGCCGAGCGTGTAGAGCAGGATCAGCACCAGCAGCCCACCCTCGGGGTCGGGGTGGCGCACCCCGTCGGTGAGGAAGTACAGCAGGTAGAGGGTGCCCAACGCGTTGCCGAGCTGGACCAGGAACCGGGTGATCCAGGCCCAGGCGAAGTCCGGGTGTCGACGCGGGCTGATCCACATCGAGGCCAGCAGTGCCCGCGTGCGCACCACGGGCCGATGCGCACGCGGCAGCGGTTCGTCGGGGGTGAACAGCGCGAACGGCAGCGACAGCACCAGAATGGCCGCCGCGATGGCCAGGTAGCCGGCCGCGTTGCCGGTGACCACGGCCGTGACCAGCACCGCGCCGAGCACCAGCCCGAGCGCCTGCGGGATGCCCACCCAACCCGAGACGCCGCCGCGTTGCGTGACCGGCACCCGATCCGGGATGGCCGCGCTGAGGCTGGCCAGCATCGCGTTGAAGCAGACCTGCGCCGCCACCCAGCCGAGGGCCACCCCGAGGATGGTCCGCTGCTGGGCCAGCAGCACCAGGGCCACCGCGCCGAGCAGCGCCCCGCCCGCGGTCCAGACGTGCCGGCGGCCGAACTCCCGGCCGGCGATCCGCAGGCAGGTCCGGTCGGAGTACGCCCCCGCGAGGGGGTTGGCGAGCACCGCGGCCAGGGCGCCGAGGCCGGTGACCACCGCCAGCATGTTCTCCTTGTCGCCGGGCGCGATCTGCTCGATCTGTTGCGGCAGCAGCACCTGGATGGGCGTGAAGAACGCCATCCACACCCCGAGGTTGGCCGCGAAGATCAGACCGATCCAGCCGCGCCGGACCGGCACGGTCGGCTCGGCGAGCGCGGCCGGCAGCGACGCCGGCGTCGGGTCGAGGGTGGTCACCGCGCCGACCCGTCCCTGGAGGCCGCGATCACGTCCCGCAACCAGGTGTACGACGACTTCGGCGTACGCGTCTGGGTGGCGTAGTCGACGTGCACCAGACCGAAGCGCTTGGTGAACCCCTCGGCCCACTCCCAGTTGTCCAGCAGCGACCAGACGAAGTACCCGCGGACGTCCACCCCGTCGTCGATGGCGGCCCGGACCGCCCGCAGGTGCCCGTCCAGGTACGCGATCCGCTCCGGATCGGCCACCTGCCCGTCGGCGTCGGGTGCGTCGTCGTACGCGCAGCCGCCCTCGGTGATCTCGATGGGCGGCAGGTCGTCGCCGTAGGTGTCGCGGAGCCAGCCGAGCAGCTCGCGCAGGCCGTCGGGGGCCACCGGCCAGTCGAAGGCGGTCCGTGGATAGCCGTCCAGCGGCACCAGGTCGAACGGCAGCGGCGAACCCTCCTCGGCGGCCCGTACGCCGGTGGGGTTGTAGTAGTTGACCCCGAGCACGTCGATCGGCGCGGCGATGGTGTCCAGGTCGCCGGGGCGCACGACGCTCGGGTCGAGGCCGGGCAGCTCCGGATAGCCGCGGCCGAGCAGCGGGTCGGTGAAGAGCCGGTTGTGCAGCGCCTCGTACGCCGCCCCGGCGGCCCGGTCGGCGTCGCGGTCGCCGAGCACCCGCACCGGCGAGTAGTTGTTGGCGATCGCCACCGGGCTGCTGGTGTGGGTGCGCAGCGCGGCGACCGCGAGCCCGTGCCCGAGCAGTTGGTGGTGGGCGGTCGGAAAGGCGTCGAAGAGCAGCGCCCGGCCGGGGGCGTGCTCGCCCATGCCGTACCCGAGGCTCATGTGGATGAACGGCTCGTTCAGGGTGATCCAGAGCCGGACCCGGTCGCCGAGTCGGGCGGCGGTCAGGTCGGCGTACTCGGCGAACCGGGCGGCGGTGTCGCGGTGCAGCCAGCCGCCGGCCTCTTCGAGTGGTTGCGGCAGGTCCCAGTGGTAGAGGGTCGCCACCGGGTCGACGCCGGCGGCCAGCAACTCGTCCACCAGTCGGTCGTAGAAGTCCAGGCCGGCCGGGTTGGTCGGGCCGGTGCCGGTGGGCCGCACCCGGGGCCAGGCGATGGAGAACCGGTACGCGCCGACGCCCAGGCCGGACATCAGCGCGACGTCCTCGGCGTACCGGTGGTAGTGGTCGCAGGCGACCTCGCCGCTGCTGCCGTCGCTGATCCGTCCGGGGGAGTGGGCGAACGTGTCCCAGATGGACGCTCCGCGACCGTCGGCCGTGGCGGCGCCCTCGATCTGGTGGGCCGAGGTGGATACGCCCCAACGGAAGCCGGCGGGGAACCCCGGCATCGGTGCGGTCGACATGCGCCCTCCCGGTCAACGTGAAACGTGCTCGGGACTTTAGGGCGCTCTCCATCAATGCGCCATAGGCCGGGTTGGCGCAATCCGCAATGGTTGATCGGCGTGTCTTTTTCCGAACCCGTCCAGGTAAGTCCGATTTAGCGCATAGAGTGCCGATATCGTGTGATGTCCTCACCGGAGGAAAGACGGAAATGATCCTCGTTGAACGCAGTGCGCACGTGGCGGCGCCAATTGAAGTGGTCTGGGATGTCGTCCAGCGGGCCGAGCAGTTGCCGGCCTGGCTGGCGGGCGTCCGCGCGGCCGAGGTGCTCTCGGGAGAGGGCTTCGGCCGGCGACAACTGGTCCAGGCAGGGCGCGGCTCGGCGCACGAGGCCGAGGTGATCGCCTACCAGGAGCCGACGCTGATCGGCTGGCGGGAACGGGCCAAGGGCGCGGGCTCTCGGGCGGAGGCGCGCACCGAGATCTACGTCCAGCTCACCACCGACGAGGAGGAGGGCGGGACCATCGTGCGGCTCATCGTGGTCCGCTGGCCGGCCGGCCCGGTCAAGGCCGCCCTGCTGCGCCTCGGACTGCGTCGGGTCGGCGCCGACCTGGAGGACTCGCTGGCCCGGCTCACCGACCTGGCCGCCGTCGGCTGACGAGCGCCCATCCTCCCGGCGTCACCCGCGACGGCGGTGGTCCGGATCCCCGCCAGGGACCCCGGACCGCCGCCGCTTCCGGCTCCCGACCCCGCCGGCCGCGCGGTCGCGCCCACCCCTGCTCGGGTCGATCATGGAGTCGTGGTGCCCGGTGCGAGGTGTCTTGACTGCTTCGTCCCCCACCACAACTCCATGATCGACCCGAGCGGGGGGGGGGGGGGTGTGATCGAACAGAAGGGCCCGGCGCGCAAGCGCCGGGCCCTTCTCGATGGTGCTGGATCAGCTGTCGCCGCCGGTCTCGCCGACCGGGGCGGCGTTGACGTCGTCGATCGCGTACTTCTTGGCGGCCTCGGCCGGCACGCTGGCCGCCACCGCACCGCTGCGGGCAAGCTGCCGCAGCGTGGCCACCACGATGGACTCCGCGTCGACGTGGAAGTGCCGGCGCAGCGCGTGCCGGGTGTCCGACATGCCGAAGCCGTCGGTGCCGAGCGACGTGTAGTCGCCGGGCACCCAGCGGGCGATCAGGTCCGGCACCGCCCGCATCCAGTCGCTGACCGCGACCTTCGGCCCGTCCGCGTCGGCGAGCTTCCGCGCGATGTACGGCACCTTCGCCTCGGCGCCCGGGTTGAGGAGGTTGTACTCCTCGGTCTCCACCGCGTCGCGACGCAGCTCCGTCCAGGAGGTCACCGACCAGACGTCGGCGGCCACCCCCCAGTCCTGGGCGAGCAACTGCTGGGCCTTGAGCGCCCACTGCATGCCGGTGCCGGAGGCGAGCACGTTGGCCTTCGGGCCGTCGACCTCCGGTGCCGGGGAGTAGCGGTAGATGCCCTTGAGCAGGCCTTCCACGTCCACCCCGGCCGGCTCGGCCGGCTGCAAAATCGGCTCGTTGTAGACCGTCAGGTAGTAGAAGACGTTCTCCTGCGCGTCCCCGTACATCCGGTGCAGGCCGTGCTCCATGATGTGCGCGATCTCGAACGAGAACGCCGGGTCGTACGCGACCACGGCCGGGTTGGTGGCCGCGATCAGCAGCGAGTGCCCGTCCTCGTGCTGGAGGCCCTCACCGTTGAGCGTGGTCCGACCGGCGGTGGCGCCGAGCAGGAAGCCCCGCGCCATCTGGTCGGCTGCCGCCCAGAGCCCGTCGGCGGTCCGCTGGAACCCGAACATCGAGTAGAAGATGTACATCGGGATCATCGGCTCGTCGTGCGTGGCGTACGCCGAACCCGCGGCGGTGAACGAGGCGACCGAGCCGGCCTCGTTGATCCCCTCGTGCAGGATCTGCCCGGTGGTCGACTCCTTGTACGACAGGAACAGCTCCCGGTCGACCGAGGTGTAGCGCTGGCCGTGCGGCGAGTAGATCTTCGCGGTGGGGAAGATCGAGTCGAGACCGAAGGTACGGGCCTCGTCCGGGATAATCGGCACCCAGCGCTTGCCGAACTCCTTGTCCTTCATGATGTCCTTGAGCAGGCGGACGAAGGCCATCGTCGTGGCCACCTTCTGCTTGCCCGAGCCGCGCTTGACGTCGGCGAACCGCTCCGGACCGGGGATGGTCAGCCGCTTGGTGCTGGTCCGCCGGGACGGCAGGTAGCCGCCGAGCTGCTCGCGCCGCTCCTTCAGGTACTGGATCTCCTCGGACTTCTCACCCGGGTTGTAGTACGGCGGAAGGTAGGGGTTGTCCTCCAGCGCCTTGTCCGGGATGTCCAGGTAGAGCCGGTCGCGGAAGGTCTTCAGGTCCTCCAGCGTCAGCTTCTTCATCTGGTGGGTCGCGTTGCGGCCCTCGAAGTGCGAGCCGAGCGTCCAGCCCTTGATCGTCTTCGCCAGGATGACGGTGGGCTGACCGGTGTGCTCGGTGGCCGCCTTGTAGGCCGCGTAGAGCTTGCGGTAGTCGTGCCCACCCCGCTTGAGGTTCCAGATCTCGTCGTCGCTGAGCGGGTCGACCATCTTGCGGGTCCGCGCGTCGCGGCCGAAGAAGTGCTCCCGCACGTACGCGCCCGACTCCGCCTTGTAGGTCTGGTAGTCGCCGTCGGTCGTGGTGTTCATGAGGTTGACGAGCGCGCCGTCGGTGTCCGCGGCGAGCAGCGGGTCCCACTCCCGGCCCCAGACGACCTTGATGACGTTCCAGCCGGCACCCCGGAAGAACGACTCCAGCTCCTGCATGACCTTGCCGTTGCCCCGGACCGGGCCGTCCAGCCGCTGGAGGTTGCAGTTGATCACGAAGGTGAGGTTGTCCAGCTCCTCGCGGGCGGCCACGCCGATGGCGCCCAGCGTCTCCGGCTCGTCCATCTCGCCGTCGCCGAGGAACGCCCACACGTGCTGCTGCGAGGTGTCCTTGATGCCGCGGTGCTGCAGGTAGCGGTTGAACCGGGCCTGGTAGATCGCGTTCAGACCGCCGAGACCCATCGAGACGGTGGGGAACTCCCAGAAGTCCGGCATCAGCCGCGGGTGCGGGTACGACGGCAGCCCACCGCCGGGGTGCGACAACTCCTGGCGGAACCCGTCGAGCTGGTGCTCGCTGAGCCGCCCCTCCAGGAACGCCCGCGCGTACATGCCGGGGGAGGCATGGCCCTGGTAGAAGATGTGGTCGCCGCCGCCCGGGTGGTTCTTGCCCCGGAAGAAGTGGTTGAAGCCCACCTCGTAGAGCGACGCCGAGCTGGCGAAGGTCGAGATGTGCCCGCCGACGCCGATCTCCGGGCGCTGCGCCCGGTGTACCAGCATCGCGGCGTTCCACCGGACGTACGCCCGGATCCGCCGCTCGACGTGCTCGTCACCCGGGAACCACGGTTCGCGTTCCGACGGGATGGTGTTGATGTAGTCGGTGGTGGTCAGGGGCGGAACCCCGACCTGGCGCTCACGGGCCCGCTCCAGCAAGCGCAGCATGACGTAGCGGGCGCGCTTGGCACCGCGTTCGTCGATGACACCGTCAAGCGACTCGACCCATTCGCTTGTCTCTTCAGGGTCGATGTCCGGAAGCTGGCTCGGTAGGCCGTCGCTGATCACCGGGCGCTTGCGTTCCGTAGCCACAGGCGTTCCCTCGGTTGTGTGTGGGATAGGTCTCTAGCGCCATCCTGCCCTCTCGTGGCACCCCTCGTCACGCCTAGGTCCCCCGGACGCGATGCTGAACACAGGTACCCGCCGGTAACTTAGCGCTACGAAGTGCCCTCGACCCCTTGTCTGGGCCTTTTATCGTGACGCCATGAACGGGCGACGAGTGGCTGCGGGCGGTGCGCTTCTGGCGGTCGGGACCCTCGCGGCGATCCCCGGAACATGGGTGCTGGCGTCGGGGGACCCCGCCGTACTCCCGGTCGTGATCTTCGGTCTGGCCGCCGTGGTGTTCGGCGCGGTCCAGGCGCGCCGCGGCCTGCGGGCCCCGGCCCCCGCGAGGACGCGGCCGGTGCCGGGTCAGCGCCGCGGGCACGAGGACACCTACACCCCACATACCTACTACGGGAGCGGCTCGAGCGACTACGGGAGCGGCACCGGCGCTGAGGGCTGGTCCGACGGCGGTGGCTGGTCCGGAGGCGGTGGCGGTTCCGGTGGTGGCGGTGGCGGCGACTCGGGTGGCGGTGGCGGCGGATCCTGACTCGTGCCTGCGGCAGAATGCGACGTATGCGCAGCGACGTCATCACCGTCCAGACCGGGTCACGGCCGACCGTCCGGGACATCACCGCAGAGGCCCAGCAGTTCGTCTCCGGCGAGGACGACGGCCTGTTGCACGTCTTCGTGCCGCACGCCACCGCCGGTCTGGCGATCATCGAGACCGGGTCGGGCTCCGACGACGACCTGCTGAGCGCGCTGGACGACCTGCTGCCCACGACGGATCGTTGGCGGCACCGGCACGGATCGCCCGGCCACGGCCGCGACCACGTGCTGCCGGCGCTCGTCCCCCCGTACGCCACGCTGCCGGTGCTCGGCGGCCGGCTCGCGCTCGGCACCTGGCAGTCGATCTGTCTCGTCGACACCAACGGCGACAACCCGACCCGCCAGGTCCGCTTCTCGTTCCTCCCCGGCTGATCGCCGTCCTGGGCCTCGACCCGTGCCGCCGCTCCGTGTCGGCGCTCAGCTCAAGATCCGCGCAACATCTCCGAAACTGCTGCCT
The DNA here is from genome assembly GCF_040647935.1 of Micromonospora sp. NPDC049204. Taxonomy (NCBI): domain Bacteria; kingdom Bacillati; phylum Actinomycetota; class Actinomycetes; order Micromonosporales; family Micromonosporaceae; genus Micromonospora; species Micromonospora sp. NPDC049204. The sequence continues at coordinate 304,246 of NZ_JBEZDC010000004.1, forward strand.
CAGCCTGTGCCGAGGCAGCAGTTTCCCCGATGTTGCGCGGATCTTGCGGCGTCGGGCGGTTAGGGGCGGACGGTTTCCTGATCGACGGTCTGCTGGCCGGGGTCCGCGGACGGCGCGGCGCTGCGAACCGCCGACGGGACCGGGTTGTCCGCCGTCTGGTGCAGGCCGGGCACGCGGTCCTCGATCACGAACGAGGCCCGGGTGTACGCGGGCGCGCCCGGTCGGCTGACGTACGGCAGCACGTCGAAGTCGGCGGTGAGCTGTCCCGGGGTGATCGTGGTGCGCACGTATCCCCGCAGGTTGTTCTGGAAGCGCAGGTGCGGGTTGAACGCGAACCACGGGTGCGAGCCGGACGCCGAGTCCGCGCCGTCACCCGTCGAGGTGATCGAGGAGCAGACCAGCTCGGTACCGACGGTGCGCGAGGTCGGATCGGCGTAGTCCAGCTTGAGGTCGCTGGCCCAGTGCGCGTGCACGTCGCCGGTCAGCACCACCGGGTTGCGTACCCCGGCGGCCAACCAACCCCGGGTGATGCGGTCCCGGGAGGCGACGTAGCCGTCCCAGGAGTCCATGCTGGTGACGGTGAGCGGACCGGAGTTGTTGTCCCGTTGAGCGAAGAAGACCTGCTGGCCCAGGATGTCCCACTGGGCGTCCGAGCGACGGAAGCCGTCCAGCAGCCACGCCTCCTGCTCGGCCCCGGTGATCGACCGGGACGGGTCGGCTGCCGCCGCGCAGTCCCGATAGCCGTCGCCGCAGGCCTGGTCGTCGCGGTACTGCCGGGTGTCGAGCAGGTGGAACGTGGCGAGCCGCCCCCAGCGCACCCGCCGGTAGAGCTGCATGTCGATGCCGCGGGGGATCGAGGTGCGCCGCAGCGGCATGTTCTCGTAGTACGCCTGGAACGCCGCCGCCCGCCGCGCGGGAAACTCCGGGTCCGGCGCCTCGGGCACCTCGTCGGCCCAGTTGTTCTCCACCTCGTGGTCGTCGAACACCACCGCCCACGGCGCCACCGCGTGCGCGGCCTGCAGGTCGGCGTCGGTCTTGTACTGGGCGTGCCGCTGCCGGTAGTTGGCCAGCGTCCGGGTCTCCGGTCCCTCGTGGTCACGCGGGTTGCCACCGGGGACGTTGTACGTGTCCGGGGCGTACTCGTACTGGTAGTCGCCCAGGTGCAGGATCAGCTCCGGCTCGGTCTCGGCCAGCCGCCGGTAGGCGGTGAAGTAACCGTGCTCGTACTGGGAGCAGGAGGCGAAGCCCATCGCCAGGGCGGCCGGCATGCTCCATGGTGCCGGGGCGGTGCGGGTACGTCCGGTCGGCGAGACGTGGCGCTCGGCCCGGAACCGGTAGAAGTACTCGCGCCCGGGCAGCAGGCCGGCCAACTCCACGTGCACGCTGTGCGCCGAGCGGGTGCGGGCGACGGCGACGCCGCGGCGCACCACATGCCGGAACCGCTCGTCGACGGCCAACTCCCAGTGGACCGGCACGGCGCGGTCCGGCATGCCGCCGAGGCCGTCCTCGGCCAGTGGCTGCGGGGCCAGGCGGGTCCACAACACGAATCCGTCGTGGTCGGGGTCGCCGGAGGCCACACCGAGGGTGAACGGGTAGGCCAGCGGCCGGGCCGCCGCCGCGCCGGCCGCCGCCGGCAGCCCGGTGACCGCGCCTGCGGCGCCGATTGCGGCGCCGGACAGCAGGATGGTACGTCGGGACAGTGACACGAATCCTCCCCAGAGTCCGATCTGCGTGACACCGGGAGCCTGGCGAGCCCCGGTGGCCGACAGATGACAGTCAGTGGCCCGGCTCGTCGCCGGCAGTCGAACACCGACGACCGCTGTCGATTCGTCCTGGGCGCACTGCGTACGATGTGGCCGTGACGCAGGAGGTGGGTTCCGCAGCAGGTGGACCGGTGGATCGGGCTGATCTCGCCGCCGACGTGCTGCGCCGGATGGCCCACGTGAGCGACGCTCTGCGTCACCGGCAGGGCTCCGCGTTCGCCGAACTGGGGCTCACGCCGGCGGCGGCCCGGGCGTTGCGCGAACTGGACCCGGACCACCCGCTGCCCGCCCGTGATCTCGCCGGTCGACTGGGCTGCGACAGGTCGAACGTGACGATGCTGGTCGACAAGCTGGAGCAGGCCGGGTTGGTCGAGCGCCGCACCGACCCCGGGGACCGTCGGCAGAAGACGTTGGTGGTGACCGAGAGGGGACGCATCGAACGGGACCGGGTGACCGAGGTGATGTCCGACTCCCGACTCCTGTCCGGGCTGACCGACCGGGAGCTGAGCACCCTTCGTGACCTGGTCCGGAAGGTGTCCTCCGGTGACCGTCTGGAGCCCTGCGGGCCGGAGTGAGTCGACACGCGCCGACCGTGTCCCACTGGGCGACCAGGGCCCTCGTCGGTAATGCTGTCCCACGTGACAACCCCGCAAGATCTCGACGACCGGTTCCGGGAGACCCTGGCGGCTCTGCCCGCCGCGGGGCGGCGGCGTGATCCCGCCGACCCGGTCAGCGACGATGCCCCACTGACCGGCGCGCAGGTGCTGGACCTGTTCGACGCGCAGGTGACCAGCCGGCAGCTCGACCTGGCCGGCCGTTGGCTGCGCAGCTTCGGGGAGGGTTTCTACACCATCGGCTCGGCCGGGCACGAGGGCAACGCCGCGGTCGCCGCCGCGCTGCGCCCCACCGATCCGGCGCTGCTGCACTACCGCTCCGGCGCCTTCTACTGCGTCCGCGCCGCGCAGGTCGCCGCCGACTCGGCATCGACCGCCGACCCGAAGCCGCCCGACGCCGAGCCGCCCGACGCCGAGCCGACGGACTCCGAGCCGCCCGACTCCGAGCTGACCCACGCCGAGCGGAGCAACTCCGAGCCGACCGACTCCGAGCCGACCGACGCCCAGCCCATCGGGTCCGAGTCGCCCACCGGCGGGTTCGCGCCGTACGTGGACGCGGCCCGGGACGTGCTGCGCGGGATGGTCGCCTCCAGTCAGGAACCGGTCGCCGGCGGCCGGCACAAGGTGTTCGGCCGGGCCGATCTGGCCATCGTGCCGACCACCTCCACCATCGCCTCGCACCTGCCCCGCGCGGTCGGGATGGGGCTGGCCGTGCAGCGGCTGCGCCGGCTGGACAACGCCGGGCGACGTACCGGGGTCGGCAGTGGCGCGGTCCCAGCGGCCGCCCCGTGGCCCCCGGACGCGATCGTGGTGTGTTCCTTCGGCGACGCCTCGGTCAACCACGCCAGTGCCACCGCGGCGTTCAACACCGCCGGGTGGTACGACCACGCCAAGCTGCGTATCCCGGTGCTCTTCGTCTGCGAGGACAACGGGCTGGGCATCAGCGTCCGTTCACCGGAGGGCTGGGTCGAGGCCACCCTGCGGGCCAGGCCGGGCATCCGCTACTTCAGCGCGGACGGGGCCGACCCGGTGCAGACGTACGCGGTGGCGGCGGAGGCCGCGGCCTGGGTACGCCGTACCCGGCGGCCGGCCGTGCTGCACCTGCGGACGGTACGGCTGATGGGACACGCCGGCGCGGACGCGGAGTCGGCGTACCGGAGCGCGGCCGAACTGGCCGAGGACCTGGACCGGGACCCGGTGGTCGCCACCGCGCGGCTGCTCGTACACGCCGGCGTGGCCACCGGCGAGGAGTTGCTGGCCCGGTACGACGAGACCGGCTGGCAGGTACGGCGGCTGGCCGAGGAGGTGCTGGGCGAGCCGAAGTTGGCCTCCGCGGCCGACGTGGTGTCGGCGCTGGCGCCCCGCCGTCCGGTGCGGGTGGCGCGGGCGGTGGGCGACGCCGCGGCGCGGGCCAGCGGACCGGGCGCCGGTGCGCGGGCCGAGGCGTTCGGGGGCAAACCGCCGGAGCTGGCCGGGCCGATGACCCTGGCGCAGAGCATCAACGCGGCACTCGCCGACGGGATGCTCGACCACCCGCAGATGGCAATCTTCGGCGAGGACGTGGCGGCCAAGGGCGGCGTGTACGGGGTGACGAAGGGGCTGCGTGACCGTTTCGGGGCGGCCCGGGTCTTCGACACGTTGCTCGACGAGACGTCGGTCCTCGGGTTGGGCCTCGGCGCCGGGTTGGCCGGGATGCTGCCGGTGCCGGAGATCCAGTACCTGGCGTACCTGCACAACGCGGAGGACCAACTGCGCGGCGAGGCGGCCACCATGCAGTTCTTCTCGCGGGGTGCGTTCCGCAACCCGATGGTGGTCCGGGTGGCCGGGCTGGCGTACCAGGAGGGGTTCGGCGGGCACTTCCACAACGACAACTCGGTGGCCGTACTCCGGGATGTGCCCGGTCTGGTGGTCGCGGTGCCGGCGCGGCCGGACGACGCGGCACCGATGCTACGGACCTGCCTGGCCAGCGCGGCGGTGGATGGCAGCGTCTGCGTGTTCGTGGAGCCGATAGCGCTCTACCACACGCGCGACCTGTACGCCGAGGGCGACGGGGAGTGGCTGGCCGGCTATCCGGAGCCGGGCGCGTGGGTGTCCGGGCACGTGCCGATCGGCCGGGCCCGGGTCTACCGGGTCGGCTCGGCCGACGACCTGACCATCATCACCTTCGGTAACGGGGTGCGGATGTCGCTGCGGGCCGCGGCGGTCCTCGCCGAGGAGGGGGTGGGCACCCGGGTGGTGGATCTGCGCTGGCTGGCGCCGCTGCCGGTGGCCGACATCATCCGGGAGTCGTCGGCGACCGGCCGGGTGCTGGTGGTGGACGAGACGCGCCGATCCGGCGGGGTGGGCGAGGGGGTCATCGCCGCCCTGGTCGACGCGGGATATGTCGGTGCCGCACGTCGGGTGGCCGGAGTTGACTCGTTTGTACCATTAGGTCCGGCAGCGCGTCACGTACTGGTCTCCGCGGAAGCCATTACCGACGGTGCCCGTACGCTGCTGGCACGGTAAATTCCGTTCCACCCGGTGCGCCACTTGCGCGCGGACCAACAACTGTGTGGACTTTGCCTGACGGCCGTCGCACCGACGCCGCGAGCAGGGACGAGATGAGGAGGCACGCGACAGTGAGCGCGACCGCTGGTCAGGCCGCCGACGGGGTACGCAGCCTGGCGGACCGGTTCGGTATCGAACCGGGGATGGTCGTCATGGAGATGGGGTACGACGACGACGTCGACCAGGATCTCCGAGACGCCCTGACCGACCGCTGTGGAGATCTGGTCGACGAGGACACCGACGAGGTGGTCGACGCCGTGCTGGTGTGGTACCGCGACGGCGACGGTGACCTTTTCGAACTTCTCGTCGACGCCCTCGGCCCGCTGGCCGACAACGGGGTCGTGTGGCTCCTCACCCCGAAGGCGGGGCGTGACGGGCATGTCGAGCCGAGCGAGGTCGCGGAGTCCGCGCCCACCGCCGGCCTTCAGCAGACCTCGACCGTCAACGCCGGCCGGGACTGGAGCGGCGCACGTCTCGTGCTGCGCCGAGGGGCCAAGGCCAAGAAGTAGCCCGCGCCGCTTCGCAGCCCGGCGGTCCGCACCGTCGGGTGGCAGGCTGGTGCCGTAACCCGACTCGACCCCCGAGGAGAGTACGCATGCCCATCGAGGTTGGTGCCGAGGCGCCGGACTTCGTCCTGAAGGACCAGAACAACCAGGAGGTCCGACTGTCGGACTTCCGGGGCAGGCGCTCCGTCCTGCTGGTCTTCTACCCGCTCGCCTTCACCGGCACCTGCCAGGGTGAGCTGTGCGAGGTGCGGGACAACCTCGACGCGTACGCGAACGACGACGTCCAGGTGTTGACGGTCAGTGTCGACTCGGTCTACAGCCACAAGATCTGGGCCGACCGTGAGGGCTACCAGTTCCCCATGCTTGCCGACTTCTGGCCGCACGGCGCCGTCGCCCAGGCGTACGGGGTCTTCAACGACGTCGCCGGCATCGCCAACCGGGGCACCTTCGTCATCGACAAGGCCGGCGTGGTCCGCTTCGCCGAGATGAACGGCCCGGGCGAGGCCCGCGACCAGCAGGGCTGGCGCAAGGCCCTCGCCGAAGTGACCGGCTGACCGGAGTACGCCGTGCGCCGGGGCCGGCGGCGAGCAGGTAAGCTTGCCAGCCACCGGCCCGCCGCACGGGCGATCCGGGCGCGTAGCTCAGTGGGAGAGCACCCGCCTTACAAGCGGGGGGTCGCAGGTTCGAAACCTGCCGCGCCCACCCCTCAGTCCAGCAAGCGAGATGGGCTGCCGGTGATCCGGCGGCCCATCTCGTCTCCTGGCCCAGCCCACGAGGCCTGCTCGCGCTTCCGCTCACGACCCCGTGGCCTCCGCTCGCTGTCCACCCCCGGGGCACTCCTCGGGCGGGGCGTAGGCACGAATGGTGCCGTTGTGTCGCGCCACGTCGCCCTCGGCGGTGAGGGGTACGAGGCGTTTGCAGACGGGACACCGGCCCCGCTGGTGCGGCGGGCGCTGCGTCACCGCGCCTCCCCGGGTCGGTCGTCGCACGTCATCGGTTTTCTCAGCCGGGTCATGTCGCCCATCGTTGCCGATCGAGGCTCGGCCGCGGCCGCACCTCAGCGTCCGCGGATGATCACCTGCTGGGTCGCAGCAGCCTGATCAGGACGGTACGCAGCGCGTCGGCGGCCTCGGCCCGGGACATCCGGCCGGCGTCGACCTCCTCGCCCACGGCGTGGCCGATCTTGATGGTGATCGCGGCGAGCAACCCGGCCGGTAGTCCACTGTCGAATTCGCCGCTCGCCTGTCCGCGCCGGACCACCCGGTCGATCCGGTCGGCGACCGGCGCGTGCCGTTCCTCGTCGACCTGCGGGCTCACCGGCAGTGACGCGATCTGCTGGGTCAGGCCCGGATAGCGCTCGGCGATCTGGGTGCCGGCCGTGAGGACGCGGATGAGCGCGTCCGGGGCGGGTCCGCGGTCCGGCTCGGCGGCGTCCATCGCGGCGACGGCCTCGTCGGTGATCCGTCGGACGACGGCCACCATCAGGTGCTCACGGGACGGGAAGTGGGCGTAGACGGTCTGCCGGGTGACGCCGGCGGCACCGGCGATGGCATCGAGGCTGGCGTCGGGCTGCGCGTCGAGCAGTCGGAGCGCCGCGTCGAGGATCGCACCGCTGTTGCGGCGCGCGTCCGCGCGGCGGTTGCGGTCCGCTGAACCACTCATCTCTTACACCTTGCCAAAGTTGTTGAGGGTCGATATTTTACAAGCTGTAAAGCTTCGACCGAAGGATGGGTGAGATGAAGGCTTCCGACGGCACTGACCCGAAGGAGTTCATCGCCAACTTCTTCACCTCTTTCATGCACGATCTGGTCCGTGGCGACGAGGATCCGGCGACGGTCGTGGACCGCTACCACACGCCCGACATTGTGCAGGTCGCCGACGGCCACCTGATGGACCGCGCCAAGCTCATCGCGCACACCCGCCCGGCCCGCAAGCACCAGACCGGCGCCCGGTGGGAGGTGCACGAGGCGATCGCCGACGGGGACCGGATCGCCGCCCGCTACACCCTGCACTTCCAGACCCCCAAACGGGTGGGCAGTGTGGACGTGTACTTCTTCGGGCAGTTCGCTGACGACGGGCGGATGCGGCAGGCGCACATGCTCACCCGTGCCGTTCCCGTCCGGGCCAGCGACGAGGAGCAGCTGTCGACATGACCGTCAGCAGCTATCGCGTGATCGGTATGGCCTGCGGGCACTGCGCGGGCTTCGTCACCGAGCAGATCGAACGGATTCCCGGTGTCACCGACGTGGCAGTGGACGTCGAAGGTGACACCGCCACGGTGACGAGCGACCGACCTCTCGACATCGCCGAGGTGCGTGCCGCCGTCGAGGAAGCCGGCTACGAACTGCCCTGACGCCTGCCCCCCGGGACGGACCGTGCGCGTCAGTGTGCGGGATCCGTCAGGTCCCGGGTGACGATCGCGAAGCGATGCGCGAACTCGACGGCTGCGTCGAGGTGGAGACTGGTGACGGGCGAGTCCACCAACGGTGGGGTGTCGCGGCGAACCACGAAGCGGGTCCGCACCAGCGTGTCGTCCGGGCCCTCCTCGTCGATGTCCATCAGCTCGGGCGGCGTGCCCGGGCGACCGCTGCCCGAGGCGGTCCAGCGGTACCGCAACTCCAACACGCCGTCCTCGGGGCAACTCCAGCTCAACTGGCTCACCGAAGCGCCACCGGCGGCGTTGGCCCACGCGCTCCAGCCGGTGCCGTCACTTCGCAGGCACACCCAACTGGACTCCAACGCGCCGTAGTCGTACGGGCCGCTGTCCCACAGCCCGACGAGGATCTCGTCGGGCATCAGGAGTCGCTGCCCAGGTTGAGCCGTAGGGCGTGCATCGCCACCTCCTCGAACGACGTGTCGAACACCTCGACGCTCACGTCGTCGGCGAGGACCTCGACGAGGTCTTCGTGGCAGACCACGAGGAAGTGGCGCAGCTGCCGCCAGCCCGAGGATGTCTGATCCGGGAGCGGCACCGCGTTCTGTGCCTCCAACCTGCCGGGCCACGGCGAACCCTGCACCTCGTAGAACCCGTACTCCCAGTCGGGGTCGTGGAGAGGGTGACCGGGCAACGCCTCGTCGTTCGGATAGCCGAAGAGCACCTGCGTGAAACCGACGAAGGTGGCCATCGCCACGCGGTGCGGCGCCTCGGCGACGAAGACGAGACGACAGCTCCGCTCGTCCGCCAGCAGTAGCTCACCCGACCCGGCGGGCGACGGAGAAACTCCCAGGTCCAGCAGGACCGCCTGTGGCCTCACCCACCGAATTCTATTCGGGTCCACGCGGGATGGACCGACCCCGATCGGCCCGTTAGCCTCGTCCACCATGACCAACGTGGACGAGGACGGTCACCCCGAGCCGCCGATCGCGGGCGACGAGACCGCCACCCTGTTGGGTTCCCTGGACCGCCAGCGCGCGACCCTCGCGTGGAAGACCGGTGGGCTCGACGCCGACAGCCTGCGGGCGACGCTCGGCCCGTCGTCGATCACCCTGGGTGGGCTGCTCAAGCACCTGGCCTTCGTCGAGGATCTCTACTTCTCGCTGAAGCTGGCCGGGCGCTCACCGGGAGCACCGTGGGAGACGGTCGACTGGGCCGCGAACCCCGGCTGGGAATGGCGCTCCGCCGCCGAGGACACCCCGGAGCAGCTCTACACGCTCTGGCGGGAGGCGGTGGCCCGTTCCCGTGCCACCGTCGCCGAGCTGCTGACCGACGCCGGACCGGAGCAGTTGGCCCGGGGTGAGTGGCCGGACGATCGCGTACCGAGCCTGCGCCGGGTCCTCGTCGACCTCATCGAGGAGTACGCCCGGCACGTCGGTCACGCCGACCTGATCCGGGAGTCGGTGGACGGGCTCACCGGCGAGGACCCGCCCCGCTGAGGGGTTCACGTCAGGGTCGCGTGCAGCCGATCCAGTTCGCGCTGGGTGCCGATGGCCTGGCGGTGCTCGGGGTGCTCCACGTACTGCCGAACCGTGTTCGCGAGGAACGCCGGGTCCACGTGCAGCCGCCCGACCGGCAGCGGATACGGGTGGGGCGGCTTTCCTGGCGCCGCGGCCAACCGCATCAGGGGGATGCTCGCGGCCCTGCGGGGCGGAGGAGGCGGACCACCCGGCAGTAGGCGATCCCAGGGCAGGAAGGTCCGCCTGACGAGGCCCTGTTCCGTGATGCCATCGCGGTCCAGGGTGAGCAGTGGCCGGTTCAGCAGCAGGGTGAGCGCGATACCGCCCAGGACGACGGCCGCGACAGCGATGGCCAGCGCCACCGCGCCCGTGGTCCGGACGAGCTGCGCGCGATCCCCGCCAGCGATCCGTTCGGTCTGCACGAAGGCCGCCGCGATCCAGCCAAGAACCATCGACCAGGAGCCCATCCACGCGGGGCTCGCCGGCGCGACGAAGCGGTGCCGCTGCGGGTCCACCAGCCAGGTCGCGGGCCGCCGGTTGCGTCTGGTCAACAGGGCGTAGCCGACCCACGGCACCAGGAGCGTGCCGGAGAGGACAGCCATCCACGCCAGGAAGGCGACGCCACTCGGGTCGATCCGCCAGGTCACCGGCCTGAACCACAGTTCGGCGCACACCCGCAGGGCGAACGCGGCCACGGCGAAGGGCCAGACCAGCAGGCGTGCCGCGCGCAGGGGCATGGCCGGCACCGTAGGCCGTCCGGTCAAGCCGTCCAGCGGGTCGAACCTGAGGTCGGGCGGCGCCGGAGGGCGCGGCGACGCCGCCCGGGGTCCTCAGCTGGTGAAGCCGCCGTCCACGTTGACCACCGCGCCGGTCACGTACCCGGCCTCGGGGCTGGCCAGGTGCGCGACGGTGGCGGCGATGTCGGCGGGCCGAGCGTAGCGGCCGACGGCGGTGAATCCTCTGATGGCCGCCGCGTTCGGTCCGTCCGCCGGGTTGGCGTCCGTGTCCGTCGGCCCGGGGTTGACCAGGTTGACGGTGATGTCCCGTGGTCCCAGCTCGCGGGCCAGGCCCCGGGTCAGGCCGACCAGAGCGGTCTTGCTCATCGAGTAGAGCGTCAGCCCGGGGAAGACGGCCCGCTCTCCGACGTTGCTGCCGATGCTGATGATCCGTCCGCCTTCGCCCAGGTGCCGCAGCGCCGCCTGCACGGCGACGTACGGCGCCCGGATGTTCACCGCGATCGTCCGCTCCACCTCTGCCATGCCCAGTTCGTCCACGGCGCCGACGAGGAAGACCGCCGCGTTGTTCACCAGGATGTCCAGCCGACCCAGGTCGGCGACCGTCCGGTCGACCGCGTCCCGCACGGCGCTCGGGTCGGCGCCGTCGGCCTGGACGGCCAGTGCTCGCCGGCCGAGCGCCTCGATCTGCCGCACCACTGTCGCGGCCCGCTCCGCGTCCTGTCGGTAGGTGAACGCCACGTCGGCCCCGTCCTGGGCCAGGCGCAGGGCGATGCCGGCCCCGATGCCGCGGGAACCACCGGTCACCAGGGCAACCTTGTCGCTGAGTGTCGTCATGCAAACGATCATGCGGCCGTGCCGACCTCCCGGTCTGGCGGCGATCGGACCCCTCGTTCCCACCTCCAGGTCCGATACCCGCGACCGCACCCACCCAGCCTCAAGATCTGCGCAGCTTCAGGGATCGTGCTGCCTCAACGGCCGACGAGACAGCAGGAGCACCGAAGTTGCGCGGATCTTGGGCTGCGGGGGAGGGTGGCCTGGGGACCGGGCGACGGGGAGGGTGATCGTGGGGCTGGGTGGCATCGGGGCGGTGCTGTTCGACATGGACGGCACCCTCGTCGACTCCGACGCCGCCGTCGAGCGGGCCTGGGAACAGTGGGCCGCCGAGTACGGGGTCGACCCGGCGGCGGCGTTGACGATCGCCCATGGCAGCCCCGCGGACCGGACCATCCGCCGCCTGCTGCCCGCGCTCGACGACACCACTGTCGCCGCGGCGGCGGCGCGGCAGCTCGCGTTGCAGTACGACGACCTGTCCGACGTGGTGGCCACCCCGGGGGCGCACGACCTGCTGACCGCGCTGGCCCGGCTGGGACTGCCCTGGGCGGTGGTGACCAGCGCCGACCGGCGGCTGGCCGAGGCTCGGCTCGGTGCCGCCGGCATCATCGCTCCCGTGCTGGTCACCGTGGAGGACGTGCGTGTCGGCAAGCCGGATCCGGAGGGTTACCGGCGGGCCGCCGCCCGGTTGGGCGTACCCGTGCCGCGGTGTCTGGTCGTCGAGGACGCCGAGGTGGGCCTGCGGGCCGGGCGGGCCGCCGGCGCGATGACCGCCGCGCTGAAAGGGCTCGATGGCGACCTGCGGCTCGACGACCTGACGCAGTTGACGCGCCACCTGGACCCGTCGCCCACCGCGCGCTGACCGGCGAACCCGGTGGCGTACCCGGGTCGGATCTGCTGCACTCTTCCCCGTCGACGACGGAGGGGAGGACTCGGTGGAGTTGACGCTGACACCGATGACGGAGCAGGACCTGGCCCGGTTGCTCGGGGAGCTGGAGCAGGCGTACGCCGAGGACCTGGTGGCGCACCGGGGGTTGACCCCGGAGGCGGCCCACGAGCGGTCGGCCACCCAGATCCGGGAGTCGCTGCCGGCGGGCGCGGCGTCCGAGAGGGCGCTGCTGCGGGTGGGCCGGGTCGACGGCATCGAGGTCGGTTGGATCTGGGTGACCCTGCCGACGACGGCCGCCCCGAGCCAGGCCTGGATCGACAACATCGAGGTGCATCCCGCGCAGCGGGGACGCGGGTACGCACGTCGGATGATCCAGCTCATCGAGGCCGAACTCGCCCAGCTCAACGTGCCCGAGCTGGGTCTGAACGTCTTCGGTACGAACACCGCGGCGATCGGGCTCTACCGGAGTCTCGGCTTCGAGGTCACGTCGCAGCAGATGGTGAAGCGGATCGCCGCGGCGGGCTGAGCCGGCGGCGCGGCCCCGGAGCGACCCCAGGCCGGTCCCCTGGGCAGGACTGTTCACCTGCCCAGCGGGAAACCGGCGCGGACCGCACCTGGGGAGGAGCGACGGATGACGCACGGTGTCGGACTGACCATCGGTGTGCTCGGCTCGTACGGTGGGCGAAACCTCGGCGACGAGGCGATCCTCACCGGCCTGCTCACCGATCTGCGTACGCAGGAACCAAACGCCCGGATCATCGTCTTCTCCCGTAACCCGGAGCACACGCGGGCCGCCCACCCGGACGTCGAGGCGGTGCCCTGGGAAGGCGTCAGCCGCACCGACTCCGCCCTCGTCCTGGCCCAACTCGACCTACTGATCCTGGGTGGCGGCGGCATCCTCTACGACCGGGAGGCCCGCCGCTACCTGCGGGTGGTCCGGGTCGCACAGGAACGCGGCCTGCCCCTGATCACGTACGCGGTGGGGGTCGGGCCGCTCAGCGACGCGGTGGACACCGGCATGGTCCGGGAGACGCTCTCCGGCGCGACCCAGGTGACGGTCCGTGACCAGGAGTCCCGGATGGTGCTGGAGGAGGCGGGTCTGCTCAATCCGATCACGGTCACCGCCGACCCGGCGTTCCTCCTGCAACCCGAGGACTTCCCGGCCCACCTGCTCGCCGAGGAGGGGGTGCCGGTCGGTAAACGGCTGGTCGGGATCAGCGTGCGGGAGCCGGGGCGGGCCGCCGAGCGGCTCGACGTGGACGGCTACCACCGGCTGCTGGCCCAGATCGGTGACTTCCTGGTGCACCGGATCGACGCGTACGTGCTGTTCGTGCCGATGGAACGGGACGACATCCGGCACGCCCACGGGGTGCTCTCCCACATGGTCGCCGCCGATCACGGTCGGATCCTGCACGGCACCTACTCGCCGCAGCAGGTGCTCGGACTGATGCGCCACTTCGACCTGGCCGTCGGCATGCGTCTGCACTTCCTGATCTTCGCGGCGATGGTCGGCACACCGTTCCTGCCCCTGCCGTACGCCGGCAAGGTCTTCGACCTGGCCCAGCGGCTCGGCGTGCCGGCGCTGCGCGGCGTGGAGCGGGAGGTCGAGGGGCCGCTGTTGGCCGAGGTCGACCGGCTGTGGGACGAGCGGGAGCAACGCGCGGAGGCCACCGCCCGACGGGTGGCCGAGGTGTGCGAGCAGGCGCGGGGCACCTCGGAGGTCACCCGCGGGGTGCTGGAGGGCCTACGCAGCCAGGCCCTCACCCGGGTCTGAGTGGGCGGTCACACGGCGGGACCCGTCCACCGGTAGCGCCACTCGCGGGCCTCTTCGTGGGCGGTCTCCAGCTCGTAGATCTGTGCCTGCGCCAGCCCACCCGAGCCGAGGTGGTGGTGGGTCAGCGGTGGACGGCCGTTGCTGTCCAGTTCGACGGTGATGGTCTGCCCGTCCGCCGTGCCGCCGACGAGAAGGATCCGCACGGATGAAGCCATGCGCCCATCCTGCCCGTCGTGCCGCCCGCCCGCAGCGGATAGCGGGGCAGCGGGGCGACCCGACCCGTGGCTAGGGTCGGCGGGTGGAGCAGACGATCGATCCGACGCTCGGCCCGGTGCTCGCCCGTACCGGCGACGAGCGCGCCGTACTGGACTCGTTCCTCGACTTCCACCGGGCCGTGCTGCTGCGCAAACTACGCGGTCTCTCCGACGCCGACGCGGGCCGACGGCTGGTGCCCTCGGCGACCACGCTCGCCGGGCTGGTCAAGCATCTGACCCTGGTCGAGCGGAACTGGTTCCCGACCCTGCTGGCCCCCGAGCCGGGCGACGTCTACCTGACCTCGGAGGAGGATGCGGTGGCGAGCTTCACGCTCGGTGACCAGGACACCGTCGCCGAGCTCACCGAGGCGTACGAGCGGGCCTGCGCCCGATCGCGGGCGATCGCCGCCCGCTTCGACCTTGACCACGTGGTGCCGCACCCACAGCTCGGCGAGGTGTCGCTGCGCTGGATTCTGGTGCACCTGATCGAGGAGACGGCCCGGCACGCGGGTCACGCCGACATCCTGCGCGAGCTGACCGACGGCGAGTGCGGCGCGCTCTGAACCCCGCTGCCCCGCGATCTTGCACTTTCTGTCGCGGCATAAGGGGCATACGCCACGCATCGCCGACAGAAACTGCAAGATCGCGCGAGGGGTGCGCCGGGTCGCGCCGGGGTCGCGCGGGGGCCGCCTATCCTGGGCGCGGGCGGCGACGAGGAGGAGCAGGTGCTGGTCATCCACGGGCTGTGGCTGCCCGGCGACGACTCGACCGGCGGCCTCGCCGTCTGGGCCGAGGACAGCGCCGCGCCACAGGCGCCGACCCGGTCCGGCCGGCCGCCCCGGGAACGCCCGCACCCCTTCGCCGCCGGGCACGCCGACCTGGTCGCCGTCCTCGCCGACGCCGCCGAACCGGCCCACCCCGGCACCGCGCTGCTCACCCTGCCCACCCGGGCGGGCGCGCCGGTCGACTCGCCCGAGCTGATCCGGACCGCCGTCGCACCCCCGGCCCGCGGCCGGCTCACCCTGGCCGGGTGGCGCGTCCCCGTGCTGATGTACGCCCCAGACGACGCGCTCTCGCTGCTCCGCGCCCTGGACGACCTCCCGGCGGTGCCCGGGTCAACCCTGCGCCACCTCGCCGACCTGGCCGACTTCGCCGCCGACCTGGTGACCCGCGGTCGAGTCCTCCCCGGCGTCGCCACGACGGCTGTCCCGTCGGCGAGCGGGGTGGCGGCAAACAGGACGCCGGCGGTCGTCGCGTCGCCGGGCAGGACGTCGGCGAGCGCAGCGGCGGTCAGTGGCACGGTCGCAGGGGCGTCGTCAGGCGGTTCCGTCCAGGTGCCGGCCCAGGCGGTCTGGCGTCCGCTGCTGACCGGCACCGACGCCGCCTGGGCGCGCTCGCTGGCGCTGGCCCTGCCGCCAGCCGCCCGAGCCGCCGTGGACTCCGCCACCCTTGACCCGGCCGGCATCGCGGCCTTGGCCGGTGGTTCGGGTGGGAGCGAGTTGACCGCGGCCGAGGTCGTCGCGGATGCGCTCGACGCGCTCACCGACGCCGCCGCGCGGGCCGCCCTGGCGACCACCACCCTGGCCCGGGGACTGCGCCCGGGTGGCCCGGCACCGGCCTGGTTGGCGGCGCTCGCCGGCCCGCAGCGTGACTTCACCGTCGATCCGACGGCGTTGGCCACGCTGCGCGAAGAGCTGGACGCCTGGCAGCGGGACGCCGCCGGCGGCCCGGTGCGGGCCAGTTTCCGACTGGTGGAGCCGGCCCCGGACGAGGTCACCGAACCGATCCTGGCGACCCGACCGGCGCCGAACGACATCGTGCCGGCGCCGGTCGAGTCGGTCGGTGGTGGGCGTTGGCGGCTGGAGTTCGGGTTGCAGGCCGCGGACGAGCCCGGCCTGCACGTCGACGCCGGGCAGGTCTGGCGGGCGCCGCAGACGCTCGGCGGCCTGGCCGGCCGGACGACCAGCCCGCAGGAGACGCTGCTCGCCGAGCTGGGCCGGGCCAGCCGGCTCTGGCCGGACCTGGACGCCGCACTGCGCACCGCCGCCCCCGAGGCGATGGACCTCGACGTCGAGGGGGCGCACCGGTTCCTCAGCGAGGGCGCTCCGGTGCTGCACGCGGCCGGGTTCGGGGTGCTGCTGCCGTCCTGGTGGCAGCGCTCGTCGGCGCGGCTCGGCGCCCGGCTGCGGGCCCGCAGCCGCACCGCGCCCGGCACGGTCGGTGGCATGGAGGCCGGTGTCGGGCTGGATGCCCTGGTCGACTACCGCTGGGAGATCGCCCTCGGGGACCAGCCGCTGTCCGCCGAGGAGCTGGCCGCGTTGGCGGAGATGAAGACCCCGCTGGTACGGCTGCGCGGCCGGTGGGTCGAGCTGGACCCGGGGCGGCTCGCCGCCGGTCTGCGGCTGCTCCGCTCGGCGGGCGAGCTGACCGTCGCCGACCTGCTCCGCCTCGGGCTGGCCGACGGTGAGGCCACCGGGGCGCTGCCGGTGCTGGAGGTGACCGCCGACGGGGCGCTGGGCGACCTGCTCGCCGGTGCGGTCGAGCGTCGGCTCACCCCGCTGGACCCACCACCGGGCTTCCAGGGGACGTTGCGGCCGTACCAGCAGCGTGGGCTGGCCTGGCTGGCGTTCCTGCGCTCACTCGGCCTGGGTGGCGTGCTCGCCGACGACATGGGGCTGGGCAAGACGGTGCAACTGCTCGCGCTGCTCGCCGGGGACCCACCGGAGGCCGGACCGACGTTGCTCGTCTGTCCGATGTCACTGGTCGGCAACTGGCAGCGGGAGGCGGCCCGGTTCACCCCGCAGCTGCGGGTGCACGTACACCATGGGGCGGAGCGGGCGCGGGGGGCGGAGTTCACCGCGGCCGCGCACGGCGCGGACCTGGTCGTCACCACCTACTCGGTGGCCGCCCGCGACGCCGCCGACCTGGCCGGCATCGACTGGCACCGGGTGGTGGTGGACGAGGCGCAGGCGATCAAGAACGCGTCGACCCGGCAGGCCGAGGCGGTCCGCGCGCTGCCCGCCCGGCAGCGGGTGGCGGTGACCGGTACGCCGGTGGAGAACCGGCTCGCCGACCTGTGGTCGATCATGCAGTTCGCGAATCCGGGGTTGCTGGGGCCGGCGGCGACGTTCCGCAAACAGTTCGCCGAGCCGATCGAACGGCACGGCGACGCCGAGGCCGCCGAACGGCTCCGCCGGATCACCGGGCCGTTCGTGTTGCGCCGGCTCAAGACCGACTCGTCGATCATCTCGGATCTGCCGGAGAAGCTGGAGATGGAGGTGCTCTGCAACCTCACCGCCGAGCAGGCCGCCCTGTACCGGGTGGTGGTCGACGACATGCTGGCCCGGATCGAGACAAGCGACGGCATCGAGCGACGCGGCCTGGTGCTGGCCACCATGACCCGACTCAAGCAGGTCTGCAACCACCCGGCCCAACTGCTGCGTGACGGCTCGCCCCTGGAGGGCCGCTCCGGCAAGCTGGCCCGGCTCACCGAGATCATGGAAGAGGTGCTGGCGGCGGGGGAGCGGGCACTGCTGTTCACCCAGTACGCCGAGTTCGGCGCGATGCTGCGGGGTCACCTGTCGGCGCGGTTCGGCCGGGAGGTGCTGTTCCTGCACGGCGGCCTCGGTAAGGCCGAACGGGACGCCATGGTGCAGCGCTTCCAGTCGGCGGACGGTCCGTCGCTGTTCGTCCTCTCCCTCAAGGCCGGTGGCACCGGGCTCACCCTGACCGCCGCCAACCACGTGGTGCACGTGGACCGGTGGTGGAACCCGGCGGTGGAGGACCAGGCCACCGACCGGGCGTTCCGGATCGGGCAGCGTCGACGGGTGCAGGTCCGCAAGTTCGTCTGCGCCGGCACGGTCGAGGAGAAGGTGGCCGCGATGATCGCGGACAAGCGCAGCCTCGCCGAGCGGGTGGTCGGCACCGGCGAGCAGTGGATCACCGAGCTGTCCACCGGTCAGTTGCGGGACCTGTTCACCCTGGAGGCCGGGGCGGTGGTGGAGTGAGCGAGCGGAGCGCGCGAACCATCAGGCACAGCGTGGTGCCTCACGCCGGCGCGGAGCGCAGCGGAGCGCTGGCGTGACCGACTTCGCCGACTACGGGCGCCCCCGCCGGGTCGACGGGGGACTGCGGGCACGCAGCGCCCGAGGGGCGATCGGTCGCTCCTGGTGGTCGCGGCGGTTTCTGGAGGTGCTGGAGTCGTTCGCGCTCGGCACCCGGCTGACCCGTGGTCGGTCGTACGCGCGGGCCGGCCAGGTGCTCACGCTGGACATCGCGCCCGGACGGGTCAGCGCGGTGGTGCAGGGCTCCCGGCCGCAGCCGTACCAGGCATCCATCGCGCTGAAGCCGTTTCCGTCCGCGCTCTGGTCCCGGATCGAGGCGGAGCTGGCCGGCCAGGCGTTCTTCAGCGCCCGGCTGCTCGCCGGGGACCTCCCCGACGAGTTGGAGGAGCTGTTCATCGCCGCCGGCGCGCCGCTCTTCCCGACCGGCGTGGACGAGCTGACCCAGCGGTGCAACTGCCCCGACTTCGCCGTGCCGTGCAAGCACCTCGCGGCGACGTTCTACCTGCTGGCCGAGGCGTTCGACGCGGACCCGTTCGAGCTGCTGCACTGGCGCGGTCGATCCCGTGCCGATTTGCTCGACGAGTTGCGTGCCCGGCGGGTCGAGGCCACCGGAACGGCCCTGCCACCCGCCCCGGTCGATCCACCGTCCGAAGCGGACGACGAGGGATCGACTGTGGACGTCGTGGCACCCGTCGGTGCGGCCCGTGCGCTGGCCGGTCTGCCGGCAACTCCGCTGGCCGACGCCGCGGACCGGTTCTGGATGCCGCCGGTGCCGCTGCCCGATCGGCCACCCCGGCTGGCGACCGGCCCCGACCTGCTGCTGCGCCAGCTCGGAGCGCCAGCGCCGGCCATCGGCGGGCCGGGACTGCTCGAACGGTTGCGCCGCGCGTACCGGGCGTTCAACCCGGCCGACCGGTGAGCCGTCACGTCCACCGGCGGCGGAACCGCCACATGACCGCGGCGTTGGCCACCAGCACCACCGCGCAGATCGCGCCGGTCAACCGACCGGCGAACACGGCTATCGCCGGCAGCGACGCCCACAGCACGATGGTCAACAACATCAGGTAGCGGCCCCTGCGGGCCCGGGCCCGGTGGTCCAGCCGGTTGAAGAAGGCCGGGTCACTCTCCCGGAGCTGACGGGTGATCTGGTCGAATCTGCGCTGATCCTCTTTGCTGAGCATGGCGCTGCCTTCCCCTCACGCGTTCAGCGGTTCGGCGGCATACCCGCTGCTGCGGCGGCTCACGCTCACCCGCTGCTGCTACTTTTCCGCCACGTGAGGTCACCTCATGTCCGGCTTACCCAAACCTTAAGTTTGCCTGTGGTGGTGAACGACGCGGAACGTGTCGCGTGTGGCGGAGCGGTCCGGTCTGTGCCCGGCTGCCGCGCGTCCGCCCTGCTGGGAAGCTCCGCGCCCGCCCGGCGCCCGGCGCCCGACCGCGATGCCGCACTGAGCGCTGTCTTAAGTGCCCTCGCGAGGGTGTTCAGCCCACCTTGAAGGCACCTGAGTGCTTGGTTACCTTGCCGTAGCAACCCCCCTCAGGCAACAGTCGCCGCACCTGCCGCACCTGCCCGGTCGCAGCTTCCGGCGCTCATCAGAAATCGGGATTGGTACATGGCCGACCAGAATGTGCCACCACGCCGACCGCGGGACGACCGCGGTTGGGACGGACGCCAGCACCACAACGCGGACGGCTACGGCGACCCCAGCACGTCCGCGCCCTACGGGTACGAGTCGCCCCACCCCTACCAGGGTGGCTACCCCGCGCAGGCCGACCCGCGCGAGCAGTACGGCGACGGTTACGCCCACGCCGGACACCCCGCCCCCGGTCCGCGTGGACCGCAGTGGGTCGGCCCGGAGGGTCTCGGCCGGCCGGCGCCGGCGCGACCGGCCGGTGCCGGACTGCCCGCTCTGGACGATGACGACGACTCGGGTCGCAAGGTCGGCCGGCGCAAGGCCGTGTTCGCCCTCGGCGGTACCGCTGCCGTCGTCGCCGGTGGCGCGGCGCTCGCCATGACCCCGCAGATCCGTGGCCTCTTCGGCGACGAGACGACGGCGGCGGCGAAGGCTGGCGACGCGACCGGCAGCACGGTGACCGACGGCACCGCGGCGCGGCCCAGCGGCCAGCAGCCCAGCACGGTGCGGACGTACACCGAGCAGAACGAGAGCTACATGGGCTCCCGGGCCGGCGAGGCGTTGAAGAAGAACGCGCCAACGACCGGACGGACCCTGTCCGGCCCCGCCGCCGCCGCCACGTCGACCAAGGTGACCGTCAAGACGGTGCTGGCCAAGGACCCGATCCTGCACCTGGCCCGGCGCGCCACCTTCGGACCGACGCCCGAGGTGATCGCCGACATCAAGAGCAAGGGTATCGACGCCTGGATCCGCGCCCAGTTGGAGCCGGACAAGATCGAGCCGAGCAAGGCCGAGTTGAAGCTCGCCGAGTTGCCGACCCTGAAGCTCGACCCACAGCAGTTGCGCGCCCAGCGGGACCAGCTCAACGACCAGGGCGCCCAGCCGGAGCGGGAGATGGTCGACGCCACCATCGCCCGGCAGATCTGGTCCAAGCGCCAGCTGTTCGAGGTGATGGTCGACTTCTGGAACGACTTCCTGCACGTCGCCGCCGACTTCGACGGCGGCGAGGCCTACCGCAACTCGTTCGACCAGGACGTCGTGCGCAAGCACGCGCTGGGCAGCTACCCGGAGATGCTTGTCGCCGCGAACAAGCACCCCGCGCTGCTGATCTACCTGAACCAGAAGGACTCCCGCAAGGACGCGATCAACGAGAACCTCGCCCGGGAGAACCTGGAGCTCTACTCGGTCGGCGTCGACGGTGGTTACGAGGAGCAGGACGTCCGGCAGGCGGCGATGCTGCAGACCGGCCGCGGCATCGACCGCGAGGGCAAGTACGTCTTCAAGCCCGAGCAGCACTACGTCGGCAAGGTCAAGATCCTCGGCTTCACCCACGCCAACGACTCGCTGGACCCGAAGAAGGCCGACGCGGCGATCGACGCGTACATCGCCTACATCGCGCTGCACCCGTCGACGGCGAAGTACGTCGCGCAGAGCCTGGCGACCCGGTTCGTCTCGGACACCCCGCCGAAGTCCCTGGTGGACCGGCTCGCGAAGACGTACACCACGAACAACGGCCTGATCAAGCCGGTGTTGATGGCGCTGTTCTCCTCCTCGGAGTTCTGGGCCGGTGTGGGCCAGAAGGTGCGCCGGCCGATGGAGTACCTGGTCGCCACGTACCGCACCCTGGGTGTCTCACCGGAGGCGTCGCCGAAGCACAACAACGGCGACAACAAGCGCACCCCGTACGCCCGGGGCCTGCGGCAGATCCACGACAAGCTGCGCGAGCTGGGCCACTTCCCGATGGGTCAGCCCACCCCGGACGGCTACCCGGATGTCTACGTCGCCTGGACGTCGGCCGGCACCATGGTCAACGGCTGGAACGAGGCGGGCGAGATCATCGGCGGTTACCGCACCACCTTCACGTACACAGCCCCGGAGAAGTTGGTCGCCGCGCCGCCGGCCACCGCCGGGGCGTACGTGGACGCGCTCTCCCAGCGGCTGGTGGGTCAGAAGCTGAGCACGCGGGAGAAGGACCTGATCCTCAATGTGGCCGGTGTCCCGCCGACTGCCAAGGTCGACGCCACGTTCAACGGGGCCATCACCGCCGTCGCGCGGGCGATCCTCGCTTCCCCCCAGCACCACCTCCGGTGAGGCACCCGATGGAGAAGACTGTGTACAACTCTTTCCCCCTGCACCCCGAATGCCCCGACGTGCGACGGCTGGCCGACAACCCGGCCGAGGCGTTGCTGCGCGCGGAGGCGGACATCGTCGCCGCCGAGAGCGCCGCCGAGCGGGACCGCTACCGCACCCTGGAGAATCTGGAGGAGGCGCAGCAGGACGGTCGTGGCGTCACCCGCCGGACCTTCGTCGTGGGTGCCGCGGCCACCGCCACCGCCCTGGCCACCGCCCAGTTCGTCACCACGTCGGCGTCGTTCGCCGCGACCCCGACCGGCACCCTGATCCACGTCTTCCTCTACGGCGGCCTGGACGGGCTGAGCCTGGTCGCGCCGGACAACGACCCCGTGCTCGCCAAGGACCGTCCCGACCTGCTGCTCGGCAACGACTCGTTGGCCCTGGACCGCGGGTTCAAGATGACCAGCGCGTTCAAGCCGTTGGAGAAGTGGCTGGCGGCCGGTCAGCTGGGCTTCGTCCCGGGGACCTCGGACCCGCGCCTGTCGCGCAGCCACTTCCAGGCCGCGGACGCCTGCAACCTGGGTGGCCTGCCCAACGAGACCGGTGGCCGGGGCTGGCTCGACGGCCTCGTCGACCACCTGGGCAAGGGCACCGCGTTCCGCAGCGTCGGCATCGGCAGCACGCTGCCCCGTTCGCTGGTGGGCACCAACGGCGCCCTGTCGCTGAACAACGTGGGATCGCTGCGGCTCAACGGCGACCAGAAGTACCGGGCCGCCACCGAGGCGGCCATCCGGGGGCTCTTCACCGGGATCAACCACCCGGTGGAGGAGGCCGTGCAGGAGGGCATGGGTGCGCTGGCCACCGCCCAGCAGTTGGCGGCCAAGCCGTACGAGCCCGCCGAGGGCGTCAAGTACGAGGGCGTCGGCAACTCGTTCAAGCAGCTCGCCCAACTGATCAAGGGCGGCGCGAACGTCCGGGTCGCCACCGTCGGGATGGGCGGTTACGACACCCACGAGAACCAGGGCACCGCCGCGGGCGGCCAACTGCACCGCAAGTTGAACGAGCTGGCCACCGCGATGGCGGCCTTCTTCACCGACCTCGGTCCGCAGGCCGCCGACGTGACGATCATGGTGTCCAGCGAGTTCGGTCGTCGGATCCGCTCCAACACCGGCGGCACCGACCACGGGCACGGTGGGGTGGTCACGATCCTCTCCGGCAAGAAGCTGGCCGGTTCGCTGCTCGGCGACTGGAACGGTCTGGACAAGCCGGACTCCGGTGACGTGCCGGAGTACAACAACATGTTCAACGTGTACGGCGCGGTGGCCCAGGGCCGGTTCGGGCTCACCAACGCGGAGGTCGAGAAGGTCTTCCCCCGCCAGAAGTACGCCCCGATGAAGCTGTACGCGTGACGTACCCGCACACCCACGCCGCCGGCCGTCGTACCGGGACCTCGTCCCGGCACGGCGGCCGGTCGGCTGCTCCCGTACCCCCGCAGGTCCCGGACCGGCGCGGACCCGGCGGCCGGCGGCTGCTGGGCCTGCTGCTCCTGGTCGGCCTGCTCGCCAGCGTGCTGCCGTGGTGGCTGGGCACCCCCGCCGGTTCGTTGCGCAGCACCGCGTCCACCGTCACCGCGGCCGGCCGGATCAGCGGTCTGATCGCCGGCTACCTGCTGCTGGTGCAGGTGCTGATGATGAGCCGGCTGCCGGTGCTGGAGCGGTGGATCGGCGGTGAGCAGATAGCCCGCTGGCACCGCGACGTCGGCGCCACCCTGCTGGTCGCCGTGCTGGCGCACCTGTCGCTGATCATCGTCGGCTACTCGGACCTGCGGAACCAATCGCTCCTCGCCGAGGTCGGCACGCTGCTCGGCGACTACGAGGACATGGTGTCGGCGTTCGTCGCCGCCGGCCTCATGATGCTTGTCGGGTTCAGCAGCATCCGGGGGATCCGCCGGGCGCTGCCCTACGAGATGTGGCACCTGCTGCACCTGTCCAGCTACCTCATCCTGTTGCTCGGCTTCGGCCACCAGTTCGCCCACGGCGCGCAGCTGTACAAGCCCGGTCCGGTGCGCACCGGCTGGATCGCGCTCTACGTGCTGGTGGTCGCCGCCCTGCTCTGGGGCCGGGTGCTCGCGCCGTTGGCGTTCAACCTGCGCTACCGGCTGCGGGTCGCCGACGTGGTCGCCGAGAGCCCCGACACCATCTCCATCTATCTCACCGGCGAGCGGCTCGGCCGGCTGACGATGCTCGGTGGCCAGTACTTCCGCTGGCGTTTCCTCACCCGGGGCTGCTGGTGGCAGTCGCACCCGTTCTCCGTCTCCGCCGCCGCGAACGGTCGCTGGCTGCGGCTCACCGTCAAGGTCGTCGGCACGCACACCGCGGACCTGCGCGACCTGACCCCGGGCAGCCGGGTCTGGGCGGAAGGCCCATCGGGCACCTTCACGGCCGCGCACCGGGTCCGCGAGCGGGCACTGCTGATCGCGGGCGGCAGCGGCATCACGCCGATCCGGGCGATGCTGGAGGAGCTGCCGCCGGGCGCGGCCCTGATCTACCGGGCCCGTACGCCCGCCGACGTGCTGCTCAGCCGTGAGCTGGACTGGCTGGCGCAGGAGCGGCACACCTCGGTCTGGTACGTCATCGGCTCCCGCGACGACCCCGGTCCCCGTCAGCTGATGAGCCCGGACGGGTTGCGGCAACTGGTGCCCGACGTGGCCCGGCGCGACGTCTACCTGTGCGGGCCGCCCGGCCTGGTGGAGCAGTCGGTCCGCGCGCTGCGCGGCGCCGGCGTGCCCCGACGGCAGATCCATCTGGCCACGTTCGAGTTGTAGGAAGGCATCCCCATGCGTCGCGCGTTGCTCGCGATCACCGGCCTGGCCGCCAGCACCACCGCGCTCGTGGTGTTCAAGGGCTCGCCGGGCGCCACCCAGGTCGCCCAGAACCTGCCGACCGCCCAGCCGGTCAACCCCACCCCGCAGGGTGTCGACCCGGCCGCCGAACCGCCCGCCGGCGCGACCGCCGAACCGCCCGCCGGGGCACCGACGCCGTCGGTGAAGCCCAGCGCGCCGTCGTCGGCCAAACCCACCAAGAGCACCACCCGGCCGCCCAGCACCCCCCGCGCCACCACGAAGGCTCCCTCCGCGCCGCGGACCACCACCAAGGCGCCGGAGTCGACCACGCGGCGGGTCACGGGGCCGGGCGTGGACAACGAGTACGGCTTCGTCCAGGTGCAGATCGTCGTCTCCGGCACCCGGATCGTCGAGGCCGTCTCGCTGTCGCTGCCCAGCGGCGGCGAGTCCGACATCCACAGCGACGACGTCAGCAGCAGGTACGACGGCACCGGCGGCGAGGTGGTGCAGAAGCAGAGCGCCAACGTCAACACCGTCTCCGGCGCCACCGAGACCAGCAACTCCTACAAGCAGTCCCTGCGGGGCGCGATCGAGCAGGCGTTCTGACGTGCCGGCCGCGATGATCCGACCCGGGCTGTGCCGGGTCGAGCAGATCATGGGTACGGCGATCACCCTGGACCTGGCCGACGACCTGCCCCCGGCGGCCCTGCACGAGTTGGCCGACGACGTCTTCGCCTGGATGCGCGAGGTGGACGCCCGGTTCAGCACGTACCGGCCGGACAGCGAGGTGTGCCGCTTCGACCGGGGTGAGGTGCTGCTCTCCGAGGCGTCCGCGGATCTGCGGTTCGTGCTGGAGGCCTGCGCGGACCTGTGGGGTGCCACCGACGGCTTCTTCGACGCGTACGCCACCGGGCGGCTCGACCCGTCCGGCTTCGTCAAGGGTTGGGCCGCTCAGGTCGCCTCGGATCGCCTGCTCGCGGCCGGCGCCGCGAACCACTGCGTGAACGCCGGCGGTGACGTGCGGGTGCGCGGCCTCTCCCCGGCCGGGGCGCCGTGGCGCGTCGGCATCCGGCACCCCTGGGACGCCATGGCGACCTGCCTGGTGCTCACCGGCACCGACCTGGCGGTGGCCACGTCCGGCGTCTACGAGCGTGGCCGGCACGTGCTGGACCCGCGCCGGGGCGCCCCGGCCAGCGGGTTGCGCTCGGTGACAGTGGTCGGCGCGGACCTCGGTGTGGCCGACGCGTACGCCACCGCCGCCCTCGCCATGGGAACACCCGGCCTCGGCTGGCTGAACGGCCTCGACGACCACACCCACGCGGTGGTGACCGACGACGCCCGCCAGTACGGTTCCGCCGGCCTGCCGCTCACCGACTAGAAGGCCGCGCAGCCCGGCCGGGGCTCCTAGCGGACCGGGCGGTGGGTGCCGGCCGGGCGGGAGCCGGTGGGGCGTGGGCGGCCGGGACGCGAGCCGGACGGCCGGGTGCCGGCCCACCGGTGGCGTGGGTGGCTGCGGCGGGGCGGTTCGGTGCCGCCGGGATGAGGCGCCCTGTCGTTCGTGGACATCGTTCCCCCGTTCGTGGCGCGCGTTCGCGCCGTCTCCCTGTCAACGAGGACCGGCGCCCCGGCGACGCTGTCGGGCACCTGATGGAATCGCCGGCCCGGCACGTCTCACCTGCCTCGTCGGGGCAGTGGCAGGTGACCGGGGAGCAGGTCGGGGGCGAGCGTCACCCCGGCGGCGCGCAGCGCCCCGATCAACGTGTTCTGCACGAGGTACGAATCCGGCAGCTGCCAGCGGGCCTGCTCGGGGGCGACCGCCCAGCGGACCGTGCCCTCCGGCAGCCGGGTGGGCGGCGCGGGGACCCACGAGCCCGGCCCGTGCCGGACCACGTGGAAGCAGTGCTCCAACTCCGGCCGGAGCGGGTCGCCGGGGCGGACCAGGAACATCCACCGCCCGGTGGGGGTGACCAGCACCGGCCCTCGTACGCCGGTGCCGGCCGGGTGGATCTGCACCGCGTCGAGCACGTGCCGGCCCAGGTGGGCGGGCACCTCCAGCACGTCGAAGGCCCGGCCGGTGGGCAGCAGCACCCCGTGTGGACGGTTCCGCCACCAGGTGGCCACCCGGGCCGGGTCGGCGCTGGCGGCCAACTCCCAGTTCTCCAGGGCGGGATGGCAACCCACGGTGGGACAGCCGGCCCGGCCGCAGACGAAACGGCTGCGGGCCAGACAGGCCCCCGGCGTGACCTCCCACCCGTGCGTGGCGTACCGCATGGCGACCCGGCGCAGCCGGACTCGTTCCAGCGGTGACAGTTCGGCGACGCGCGGTCCGACGTTCCCCCACATGTGTGCCATCTCCCTTCGTCGGGCCCGGCGGTCGCCAGGTCGCATGTCGAGCACCGTCACTGCCGTAACCCACGATCGTTGAGGTTGACGAACGGCTCGTGCAACTTGCACGAAAAGTACGAGGACTGGCTGTACGGCTGACGTACATCGTGTGCGACCAGCGAAAACCTGAAAGCGAACGGCCGTCGTCGCACCCGCGGACATCGCCCCGGCTCGATCGGTCGGCGGCGGCAGGGGAGGATGGGCAGATGGACGAGCTACCCATAGGACGGCGAGTGGCGTACTGGCGGGGACGCCGCAAGATGTCCCAGCAGGTCTTCGCCGACCGCCTGGGAAAGTCCAAGAGCTGGGTGGACAAGGTCGAACGCGGCGTCCGCCGGTTGGACAAGTTCTCCGTCCTCTACGAGATCGCCGACATCCTCCAGGTCGACGTGCAGCTCCTGCTGGGCAAGGACCCGGAGCGCCGCACCGACGCGCTGAACTGCATCGACCAGGTCGAGGTGCAGGAGATCCGGGCGGCGCTGGAACGCTACGACTCGATGAGCGCGTACTTCGACGCGGTGCCGTGTCCGCCGCCGCTTGACGACCTGCGCAAGGCCGTCAACCACGCCTGGCTGACCTACCAGTACGGCCGCTACGGCATGCTCACCCGGGCGCTGCCCAAGCTGCTGCGCGACGCGCAGGCCGCCGACGCCGCCTACGGCGGTGACCGGGCACCCGAGGCGGCCCACCTGCTCGGGCAGGTCTACCAGATCGCCTCCTCGGTGCTGCGCAAGCTCGGCGAGTGCGACCTCGCCTGGTTGGCCGCCGACCGGTCGATGGCGGTGGCCCAGCGGGCCGACGACCCTCTGCTGGCCGGCATCGCGACCACCCGGGTCTGCAACGCGCTCGTCGCGATGGGCCGGGCCCGCCCCGCGCTGGAGCTGAACGTCCAGATCGCCAACCGGCTGGCCCCGGGTGGGAGCAACGGGGTCACCCCGGCCCGCCTCTCCGTCTACGGGATGCTGCTGCTCCAGGGTGCGATGGCCGCGTCGCGCATCGGTGACACGGCGAGCGTCGACGACCTCATCAACTGCGCGCAGGAGGCCGCCACGCTGCTCGGCGGCGACCACAACCACTACTGGACGTCGTTCGGTCCGACGAACGTCGAACTGCACCGGGCCGCCGCCGCGGTGGAGCTGGGTGACGGGGGGCGGGCCGTGGAGGTGCACCAGATGCGCATCGCGGAGCCCGCCTTCAACGCGCTGCTGCCCGAACGTCGCGCCCACCACCTGCTCGACATCGCCCGCGGGTACGCCCAACTGGGCGACGTGGCGAACGCCGGCGAGATGCTGCTGCTCGGTGACCGACTCGCTCCGTCGGAGGTCCGCTGCCGGCCGATCGCCCACGAGGTGATGTCGGACATCCTTCGTCGCACACGTGGTGCGCCGCCTTCTCCGGTAGCGGAGTTGGCTGAGCACATGGGAGTAGGGGTATGAGCGCGGAGCCGGTGTGATGGCCGGTTCAGCACGCCACAGCGGGCACCGCCAGGTGCTCTACGTCATCGCCTGCGGTTCACCGCTGGCCCGGCACGTCGGTCGCCTGGTCGACCTTGCCCAGCAGGATGGTTGGGACGTCTGCGTGGTCGTCACCCCGGACGGGGCGAAGTTCGTCGACCAGGCCGCACTGGCTCGGCAGACCGGCCACCCGGTGCGGACGCACTACAAGAATCCCGGTGACCCGGACGTGTTGCCGCCCGCCGACGCCATGATCGTCTGCCCGGCCACCGTCAACACGGTCAACAAGTGGGCGGCCGGGATCACCGACACCC
The DNA here is from genome assembly GCF_040647935.1 of Micromonospora sp. NPDC049204. NCBI lineage: Bacteria > Bacillati > Actinomycetota > Actinomycetes > Micromonosporales > Micromonosporaceae > Micromonospora > Micromonospora sp. NPDC049204. The sequence continues at coordinate 332,821 of NZ_JBEZDC010000004.1, forward strand.
TGGCGCTCGGGTTGCTGGTCGAGGCGCAGGGCAAGGGCGTCCCCATCGTCGCGGTGCCGTACACCAACGCCGCGATGGCCGTCCACCCCGCGTTCCGCGCCGGGGTGGCCCGGCTGGCCGAGTGGGGCGTCACGGTGCTCTTCGGTGACCACGTGATCGCCCTGCATCCGCCCGGCACGGGGGAGCAGTACCTGCACACCTTCCCGTGGGCGATGCCGCTCGCCGCCCTGGACGCCGTCTCCGTGAGCGCTGCCTGACGCTCACCCGTACGGCCTGCCCGCGACCCGGCCTGGCCGGGTGTCACCGCTGGACCGCCCCCGCGCCGGTAAGCTGGCCCGCCGTGAGCACTAGCAGATCCGCCCCCACGGTGACCGAGGTGGTGGCCGAGCTGGAACGGCGCTATCCACCGGCCTGGGCCGAGGAGTGGGACCGGGTGGGCCTGGTGCTCGGCGAGCCGGCCGCCCCGGTCCGCCGGGTGCTCTGCGTCGTCGACGTGGTGCCCGAGACGGTCGCCGAGGCCCTCGCCGCCGACGTGGACATGATCGTCGCGCATCACCCCCTGCTGCTGCGCGGGGTCTCCTCGGTGGCTCCGACGACCTTCAAGGGCCGGATCATCCACCAGCTGATCCGGGCCGGGGTGGCGCTCTACGCGGCGCACACCAACGCCGATGTGGCCGCCCCGGGCGTCTCCGACGCCCTCGCCGCCCGATTCGGGCTGACCGGGCTGCGCCCGCTGCAGCGGCCCGCGTCCGGCTCGGCCGCCCACGGCGACGACCGGGGCTTCGGCCGGATCGGGGAGCTGCCCCAGCCGATGACTCTCGCCGAGCTGACCCGACACGCGGCCGCCGTGCTCCCCGTCACGTCCTGGGGAGTTCGCGCGGCGGGGGATCCCGGGCGTATGGTTCGTACCCTCGCCGTCAGCGGCGGGTCGGGGGACAGCTTCCTCGGCGCCGCGACCGCCGCCGGGGTGGACGCGTTCCTCACCGCCGACCTGCGGCACCACCCGGCCGGCGAGCACCTCGCCGCCGATGGTCCCGCCCTGATCGACGCCGCCCACTGGGCGACCGAACGACCGTGGCTGGACGACCTGGCCGCCCTCCTGCGGGAGGCGCTGGGCGTCGAGACGCTGGTGTCCGACCTGGACACCGACCCGTGGACCGTGCACGCCGCCGCACCCGCTGTGGACGACAAGGAGCCCGACCGTGAAGGCTGACCCTCAGGTGCAGCGCCGCCTGCTCGACCTCCAGGCGATCGACACCAACCTCGCCCAGCTCGCGCACCGCCGGCGTTCGCTGCCGGAGCGGGCCGAACTGGAGTCGCTGGCCCGGGAGTTGTCGTCGTTGGAGGATGAGCGGGTCCGCGCCCAGGTGGCGGTCGACGACCTGGACCGGGACATCGCCCGGTTGGAAAAGGACGTCGAGCAGGTCCGCGCCCGCAAGGAGAAGGACGAGAACCGGCTCGCCGCCGGCACCGGCCCGGCCCGGGAGTTGGAGGCGCTCCAGCACGAGCTGGTCTCGTTGAACCGGCGCCAGGGCGACCTGGAGGACGCCGAGCTGGAGCTGATGGAGCAGCGCGAGACCGCGCAGGGCGTCCTGGACGGCGTGGAGCAGCGGCTGGCCGAGACCCGGGACAAGCGGGCCGCGACCGAGCAGCGCCGCGACGACGCGATGGCCGAGATCGCCAAGGAGGAGGAGTTCAAGCGCGGCGCCCGTCAGCCGCTCGCCGCCGACCTCCCGGCCGACCTGGTCACCCTCTACGACAAGATCCGCGCGGACACGGGGTTGGGTGCCGCACTGCTCACCATGGGCCGCTGCGGCGGCTGCCGGCTGGACCTGTCCGGCGCCGACCTGGCCCGGATCCGCAAGGCCGCCCCGGACGACGTGGTCCGCTGCGAGGACTGCCGGCGGATCATGGTCCGCACCAACGAGTCGGGTCTGTAGGTCGTGGCCCCGCGGGTTGTCAGCATCGAGGCCGACGGCGGTTCCCGGGGCAACCCCGGCCCCGCCGGCTACGGCGCGGTGGTGCGGGACGCGGAGACCGGCGAGGTGCTCGCCGAGCGCTCCGAGTCGCTCGGCACGGCGACGAACAACGTCGCCGAGTACCAGGGACTGATCGCCGGGCTGACCGCCGCCGCCGAGCTGGGCGCCGCCGAGGTCGACGTCCGGATGGACTCCAAGCTGGTGGTCGAGCAGATGTGCGGTCGGTGGCAGATCAAGCACCCCGGCCTGCGACCCCTCGCCGCCGAGGCGGCCGTGCTGGTGGGCCGCTTCGCCGCGGTCCGGTTCGCGTGGATCCCCCGCGAGCAGAACCGGCACGCCGACGCGCTCGCCAACGCCGCCATGGACGCCGCCGCCGGCCGACCCGCGCGGACCCCGACGACGGGCCAACCTCCGGCGACGCCCGCGACGGGCAGCGACCCGGCCACCGCGCCGGCCTCGTGGGAGCCGCGGCCGTCGTTCACCGCCACCCGGCTGATCCTGGTCCGGCACGGCGAGACCGAGTACACCGAGCAGCGGCGCTACTCCGGCCGCGGCGACGTGCCACTCTCCGCGAAGGGCCGGGCCCAGGCCCTGGCCACCGGCGCCCGGGTGGCCGCGCTGGCCCCGTCCGTCGCGGCCGTGCTCAGCTCACCGTTGTCCCGGTGTACGGCCACCGCGGCGGCGATCACCGAAGCGCTCGACGGCGACGTGCCGGTCCGCACCGAGGACGACCTGATCGAGTGCGACTTCGGCCAGTGGGAGGGTCGCACCTTCACCGAGGTGCGCGAGCAGTGGCCGGGGGAGATGGACGCCTGGCTCGCCTCACCCCGGATCGCGCCGCCGGACGGGGAGTCGTTCACCCACGTCGCCGAACGCGCGCAGCGCGTCGTCACCGGGCTGGTCACCGCGTACCCCGGCGAGACCGTGGTGGTCGTCTCGCACGTCTCGCCGATCAAGCTGGTGCTGCGCGACGCCCTCGCGGCCGGCGACGGGTTCCTGCATCGGCTCTTCCTGGACGCGGCCGGCATCTCGGTGCTCGACATGTGGCCCGACGGCGGCATCGCGGTCCGCACGGTCAACGACACCGCCCACCTCGCCGCAATCTGAGCCGGCGCTCCTCACACGTTCCCGCCCGGCTGGTCGGTCACGCCGTTCGGCGCAGCCGGTCGGCCGTTCGGCGCAGCACCCTCCGGGCGGGTCAGGTGACCGCCGTCACAGAGTCGTAGCCTCCGGCCGTTACATCGAGAGCCTCGACTCCCCGGAGGTGTGTCAGATGGCTGCACCGGAACCGGAGGCGCCGACCACGGCGCCAACCAGGGCGAAGGACCACAGCCCCTGGAACTGGTTGCTCTTCATCCCCATCGTGGTGCCGCTGATCCCGGTCTTCTTCAATGGCGACTCGCCCCGGGTCTTCGGCTTTCCGCGCTTCTACTGGCTGCAACTGGCGTTCATCCTGCTTGGCGTCGGCACCACGACGCTGGTCTACCAGATGACGAAGAAGCGGGGTGGTTCCTGATGTGGCGTGACCATCTCACCGAGATCATCGTCTTCTCGTTCCTCTTCCTGCTGGTGAGCGTGATGGGCTTCGTGGCCGCCCGGTGGCGGGCGCCGAAGGACATGGCGCACCTGGACGAGTGGGGGCTGGGCGGGCGCAGCTTCGGCGGCTGGATCACCTGGTTCCTGGTCGGTGGTGACCTCTACACCGCGTACACCTTCGTGGCGGTGCCGGCTTTGATGTTCGGTGCCGGAGCGGCCGGGTTCTTCGCCGTGCCGTACACCATCGTGATCTATCCGCTGGTGTTCCTGGTGCTGGTCCGGCTCTGGTCGGTGTCGCACCGGCACGGGTTCGTCACCCCGGCCGACTTCGTCCGCAACCGGTTCGACTCGCCGGTGCTGGCCCTGCTGATCGCGATCACCGGCATCGTGGCCACCATGCCGTACATCGCGTTGCAGCTGATCGGCATCGAGGCCGTGCTCAAGACGATGGGGGTCACCGGCGACAACGCGGTGGCCCGGCACCTGCCGATCATCATCGCGTTCGCGATCCTGGCCGCGTACACCTACCAGTCGGGGCTGCGCGCGCCGGCGCTCATCGCGTTCGTCAAGGACAGCCTGATCTACATCGTCATCCTGGTGGCGGTCGTCTACCTGCCGTACAAGCTGGGTGGCTGGGGGGACATCTTCGCCGCCGCCGACGCGAAGTTCGACGCCTCACCCAACCCGAACGACGGCATCCTGCTCAACGGCAACAACCAGCTCCAGTACGTGACGTTGGCGCTCGGCTCGGCGTTGGCGCTCTTCCTCTACCCGCACAGCATCACCGGTGTGCTGGCCAGCCGGAACCGTGACGTGATCAAGCGGAACATGTCGGCGCTGCCCGCGTACAGCCTGCTGCTCGGGCTGATCGCGCTGCTCGGTTACATGGCGATCGCGGCCGGTGTGAAGCCGCTGCCCGGCGCGAAGGAGGGCACGGTCGACAGCAACACGGTCGTGCCGCTGCTGTTCGACCAGCAGTTCCCGGACTGGTTCGCCGGTGTCGCGTACGCGGCGATCGGCATCGGCGCGCTGGTGCCCGCGGCGATCATGTCGATCGCGGCGGCGAACCTGTTCACCCGCAACATCTACAAGGAGTACCTGAAGCGGGACGCCTCCCCGGCCCAGGAGGCCAACGTCTCGAAGATCACCTCGCTGGTGGTGAAGGTCGGCGCGGTGGCCTGCATCGTCTTCCTCGACCCGCAGTTCTCCATCGACCTCCAGCTGATCGGTGGCGTGATCATCCTGCAGACGCTGCCGGCGGTGGCGCTGGGTCTCTACACCCGCTGGTTCCACCGCACCGGCCTGATCGTCGGCTGGGCGGTCGGCATGGGGCTGGGCATGTGGATGCTCTACCAGGTGGCCAGCCCGACCCGGAAGCACTTCGGTGGCTCGGCGTTCCCGCTGTCCGAGTTCGGGTTCGACACCACCAAGACGATCTACGTCGGCATCGTGGCGGTGGCGGTCAACCTGGCCGTGGCGGCACTGGTGACGCTCGCGCTGCGGGCCGCGAAGGTCGAGGAAGGGGTCGACGGCACCGAGCCGGACGACTACTTCGCCGACGAGGGCGACCCGCGCATCACCCCCGGCACCGATCGCGACGCCGACTCGGCCCGCGAGCCGGTCGCCTGACCCCAGGCACGTACGCCCGGGCGCCGACGTGTGTCGGTGCCCGGGCGTACCTGTCCCGCGCCCTGTCCCGCGCCCGCGTCGCTCGCGTCTCCCGCGTCGCTCGCGTCTCCCGCGTCGCTCGCGTCTCCCGCGTCGCTCGCGCCTCCCGCGTCTCCCGCGTCGATCTTGCAGTTGTGGTGCCCAGCAGATGGTGATTCCGTCCTTTTGTCCCCCACCACAACTGCAAGATCGACGGGCCGGGGTGGGGTGGGGTGGGGTGGGCCGGGGTGGGGTGGGCCGGGGTGGGGTGGGTCGGGGTGGGTCGGGGTGGGGTGGGGTTGGCGCGGTCTAGCGGCGGTTGCGGTTGATCAGCGCCTGGTTGAGGCGGCTCAGCAGACTCGCCAGGGTGGCCCGGTCCTCGGTGGTCCAGTCGGCCAGCATGTCGCCGTAGAGCCGGGTGCGGGCAGCCTGCACGACGGCCATCCGCTGGAGACCGGCCGGGGTGGGGGAGATGACCGTGCCGCGGCCGTCGGACGGGTCCGGCGTACGCGTGATGAGGCCGTCGCGCTGAAGCGCGGAGACCTGCCGGGTCACGGTGGAGCCGTCCAGGTTGAGGCGGGCGGCGAGCGCGGAGACGTTCTGTGGGCCGGCGTCGGCCAGGTGGCGCAGGATGACGTACGCCGCGCGGTCCAGCACCCGGTGCTCGGCGGTGCCGGTGGCCCGCCGGGTGGCCTCGCCGAAGCGCATCAGCAGGGCCACCTCGGTCTCGATCTGGCCGAGGGTGGTCTCGTCGTGGTCGTCGCTCATAGCTGTATGATACAGAATAAGTACCTGTACGATACAGCTAGTTGGGGAGTCGGAGTGGATCGGCGTACCGAACCGAACCGCAGTGCCATCTACGCCACCACGCTGGTGGCCTTCCTCGCCATCGCCGGCATCGCCGTCGTCGACCCGATCCTGCCGGCCATCGGCGAGGCGATCGGCGTCAGCGCCTGGCAGGTCGAGTTGCTGTTCACCGCGTACATCGCGGTCATGGCCCTCGGCATGATCCCGGCGACGCTGGCCAGCGGCCGGTTCGGCTTCAAGCCGGTGCTCATCACCGGCGTCTCCGTGGTCGGCCTCGCCGCGATCCTCGCCTCGTTCAGCGACAACATCGTGCAGCTCTCCGTGCTGCGCGGTGTCTGGGGGCTGGGTAACGCGATGTTCTTCGCCACCGCCATGGTGGTGCTCGTCAACCTGGCCGTCGACCGGGAATGGGTGGTCGGCCTCTTCGAGACCGCCCTCGGTCTCGGCTTCGCCGTCGGACCGCTGATCGGTGGCCTGCTCGGCGAGGTCAGCTGGCGGCTGCCGTTCTTCGTCTGCGGCGTCTTCATGGTCCTCGCCCTCGGCGTGGCCTCCCGCAAACTGCGCGAGCCCACCAACCGGCAGGCCCCGGTACGCGTCGGCCAGATCTTCGCCACCTACCGCCGGCCGGCGTTCATCGCCCTCTGCGTGGTGACCGCCGCGTACAACTTCGTGTTCTTCGTGGTGCTCGGCTACACGCCGCTCTTCCTCGGCCTGGACGTCATCCCGCTGGGGCTCGCCTTCACCGGCTGGGGGCTCGGCCTGGCCGCCGGCATCATGGTGATCGGCCACCGGCTGGCCCACCGCATCGGCGCGGTGCAGACCGTCGGCGTGGCCATCGCCGGGCTGCTGGTCTGCATGGTCCTCTTCGCCACCTCCCGCAGCACCGCCGAGGCGCTCGTGGTGCTGGTGCTCGCCGGACTCTGCATGGGCCTGGCCAACGCCAACCTCACCGACCTGGCTCTCGGCCTCGGCTCCAGCGACCGGCGCGTCGCCACCGGCGCGTTCAACCTGGTCCGCTGGGGTGCCGCAGCGCCAGCACCGATCATCTCCGGCAAGCTCGCCGAACACTCGCTGTCGTTGCCGTTCTGGGTCGGCTTCGGGGTCCTCGCCGTCGGCGTGCTGGTCTACCTGGCCTTCGCGCACCTGATGGCCGCCGGCTACGGCGAACGGGTGCTCTGGTCCCGCTGGAACCGCGCCGCCGCGAGCACCGAGAACGCCGCCGAGGAACCGGTGGGCGAGGCGTACTGAGCGGGCACCCGCCGCGCCCTGCGGGAGGCTCAACTCAGGGCGCGCCAGAGCAGGTACAGGCCGATCGTCGTGCCGAACACCACGATCAGCGTCTTGAGCAGCACCGGCGGCAGCCGGCGCACCAGCCGGGCGCCCGCGTACCCCCCGATCAGCGTGGCCGGCGCGACCACCGCGACGGCCGTCCAGTTCACCGGGCCGAACACGGCGAACACCACGAGCGTGGTCAACCCGACAAGCGCGGAGAGCAGATTCTTGATCGCGCTGACCCGCGCCAGGGTCGCATCCAGCACCAGGGCCAACCCGGCGACCAGCATCACCCCGAGGGCCGCCCCGAAGTACCCGCCGTACACCGCACCCAGCGCGACCATCGTCTGCACCGTGACCGTCCGCTGGCGCGGGGACAGATCCCGGGGGTGACCGACCAGCCGGCGCAGCGGGTCCTGGAAGGCCAGGACCGCGGTCGCGCCGAGGACCAAGAAGGGTACGACCAGCTCGAACGCGCGGGCCGGGGTGGCCAGCAGCAGCAGCGCGCCGAGAATCGTGCCGACGATCGTGGTGGGCAGCAGCGTGGCCAGGGCGCGGGGGCGCGGCAGGTCCATCCGGCTGCCCGCCACGCTGGCCAGGTAACCGGGGAACACCGCGATGGAGTTGCTGACATTCGCCGCGACCGGGGGCAACCCGATCGCGATCATCGCCGGAAAGGTGATCAGCGAACCACCGCCGGCCACCGCGTTGACCGTGCCAGCAGCGAGTCCGGCGGCGAGCAGCAGCGCGGCGTGGGGGAAATCCATAGCCCCACGAGGCTAGCCGCTGCCCGACCGGGAGGGCCCGCCGGACCGCCGCCCTTGAGCAGCGCGATCTTGTGCAGGCGGGGCGGCAATACCGGTAGTGCGTCCGTCGTTAGGATGAGAGCGCGACGGACGAGTCGACCGGGCGGTCGCGTCGGCGGGCTTCGGCCCGCCGCCGAGGAACGTCCGGACTCCACAGGGCAGGGTGGTTGTTAACGGCAACCCGGGGCGACCCGCGGGACAGTGCCACAGAAAACAGACCGCCGACCCCATCGGGGACGGTAAGGGTGAAACGGTGGGGTAAGAGCCCACCAGCACCCCGGGTGACCGGGGTGGCTCGGTAAACCCCACCCGGAGCAAGGCCAAGCAAGGGCCGTCACCGCAAGATGACGACCCGGCGCAGACGCTTGAGGGCTGCCCGCCCGATGTCTGCGGGTAGGCCGCTGGAGCCTGCCGGCAACGGCAGGCCGAGATGGATGGCCGCCGCCGGCGCAAACCTTTCGGGGTACGCGCCGCGCACAGAATCCGGCGTACAGGTCGACTCGTCCGTCGCCCACCAGCTCAGAGCCGCGATCAAGGCCCTGACCTGGTCGCATGTTCTGACGCTGGTTGGCGTTGACGGTCAACATTGGGCGACGTTTGACGCCCTGACGCACTGAGCGCGCCCTGATCTTGGGGCAGCACCGTCAGCTTGGGAAATCGCTGGGGTGCCGGTCCGGGCCGAAGTCAACGGACCGCGCTCCTGGTCACGGTGCCCGTGGTTGACCGCCGTTCCCCGTGGCTTCCCGGCGCGACGGGCACGTAGGGGCACGCACCAACGTACCGGCGTCACCAGCCAAGCTCAGTCAGCCCGCACCAGCGCGAGTGGCTACGCCTCTGCGAGGATCGGCAGATGCCCCTCCTCGGCTATCTCAACCGCTTCCGCCCACCGGTTGATGCATCCGTGCTTGTCGACGCGACGCCGTGGCTTACTGACCCCTTGTTCTGGCCGGCGTTCCTGCTCTCCGTGGGCGGCTCGTACACGGCTGCGGTGACCTTCGACCTCGATCCGGCAGATGTCGAGGTCTACGCGGAGGAGATGCACCAGCACGGCATCTGGCCCGTCATCTCTCTGAACCTCGCCCAAGGCCACCGCATGCACATCCTCTTCCGCAACTACGAGGACGATTCGGGATGGGACTACCTGCTTCAGCAAGCGGGATCCGACGACGTGATCACCGCCGCGTCGCTGGAGGGCGGTTTCCACGGGCCGGCACTCTCCTGGCCCGAGCTGGTCAGGACAGCGAGTCAACCGGACCCGAAGCACAGTCAGGCGGAACGTCTCCTCCTGCTCCTTCCTGCTGTGGGCGATGCTGCCATCCCGCGCGGAGCCAAACAGATGGTAGCGGCGGCCGTCACCGCTGTAGGCGCTCAACGGCGACAGAACGAGGTTGCCGGGGAGCTGCTGGCCGGAAGCAATCGATTCTGGGGCGACAGCGATTGGACAGAGCAGAAGGGGCTGCCCGTCTGCCTCGGCCACCACGGCCCTCGTCACCTGGGAGCGCCGGCTGACCGCCTTGCCCTGCTGGCCGAGGCCTTCGGCGGCTAGACCCGAGGAATACGACGAGAAGACGGGCCGACCTCGATCCCGAGTCCGCGTTGCCGAGGCCGGCTGCGGTGCGGTGCGTCGTCAAGGCGTTCCGGGATGAGTCCTATGCCTCGTCGGGGCCGCTGGTCCTGGTCTCGACCGAGCCTGACAGCGTAACGGCCGAGGACGGAACGGCCGTCTTCCTCGTGTCCCCGGACCTCTTAGGCCCGACGGCGGCCCGATAGTGGCAGTGCGATCCGGCCGGCTTGTCTCCAAGCGGTTGCATCGTCAAGGCTCCCTGATTTCGCCAGACGCGACTCGTCCGTCACCTACCAGTTCAGCCGCCCTAATCCAGGCTGCCAGGTTTTATGGTGGCGTGCTCCGGGAGCGGGGGTGTGGACTTGGGAGATGTCCTCGTATCTGGATTTCTTCGCTGACTTCGCGGTCAGCGGCATGGTCCTCGGCGTCGGTCTCGGCTCCCGTCCGGACGACTGGCCGGGCGTACTGGGGTCCGATTTCGATGAGGGGTCGTGGAACGAGCGCCACCTGGTGCGGCAGTTCGGGATCGTCGACGCCAACTTCCATGACGGGTCGGGCGAGTGGATCTGTGATTGCGTCAACGTCAAGCCGGAGAAGTTGCATCGGTTCGACGACATGGTCCCCGAGGTGATCGGCAGCCGGTACGGGAGCTTCCCGCCCCGGGTGCCGTTCGAGGAGGTGGCCGACCGGCTCGTCAGCGCGGGCGTGGAGATCTATCACGTCCGCCGTGTGCATCTGGCTTCCCTCGAAATGTATTGGATACCGGAGGGCAAGGTCATCTTCTCGTTGATCTCCGAATACCAGCTGGAAGACCTCCCCGCGCTGCGGCTCGGGGACGTTTTCGAGGCGTACACCCAAACAGGCGTCGACCTTCGGTCGGAGCAGTTGACCCGGTACCGCTGATGGGGCTTCACGTCGATTGCTCCTGAGCCGCGGGCTGGCCCGTGCCGCTGCTGTGGCACGCTTCGGTGATGATCGAGCTCGCGGACATCGAGGCGGCCGCCGACCGGATCGCCGGCCATGTGGTCCACACGCCCACCGTGCCCAGCCCCGGCCTGTCCGAGCTGCTCGGCGTGCCCGTCACCGCCAAGCTGGAGCTGCTGCAACGTACCGGGTCATTCAAGGCGCGTGGCGCGGCGGCGAAGCTGCTCGTCCTGGACGACGCCGAGCGGGCGGCGGGCGTGCTGGCGGTCAGTGGCGGCAACCACGGCATCGCGGTCGCGGTGATGGCCGGCGCCCTGGGCGTGGCGGCGACCGTGGTGATGCCCCGGACAGCGCCGGCGCGTGCCGTCGAGGTAGCCCGCGCGGCCGGTGCCGACGTCCATCTGACCGACGGCATGGCCGCCGCGTTCGCGCTCATGTCCCGGCTGCGGGAGGACGGCCTGACCCTGCTGCACCCGTTCGACGACCCGGTGGTGCTCGCCGGGCAGGGCACGGTCGGACTGGAGCTCGCCGACGACGCCGGTGAGCTGACCGACGTGCTGGTCAGCATCGGCGGCGGGGCGCTGATCTCCGGGGTGGCCGCGGCGCTGCGGGCACGCCGGCCGGGGGTACGGATCTGGGGTGTGGAGACCGAGGGCGCGCAGGCGATGTCGCAGGCCCTGGCCAAGGGTGGGCCGGTCGAGGTGCCGCTGTCGTCGATCGTCACCACGCTCAGCGCGCCGACCGTCTCGCAGCTCACCTACGACCACGTGACAGCCCTGGTCAGCGACGTGCTCGTGGTCTCCGACGCCGAGGCGGTGCGGGGGACGGTGGAGTTGGCCGAGCATGCGAAGGTCTGGGCCGAGCCGGCCGCCGGATGCCTGCTGCCGGCCGCCCGCCGGGTACGGGAGCGGGTGGGTGACGATGCCCGGTTGGGCCTCGTGCTCTGTGGCGGCAACTCCACGGTCGCCGACGTGGCGTCGTGGACGGCACGCCTGGGGGCCTGAGCGCCCTCGGGTGATCCCTACGGCGTGGCTTCGTGCCCCGGCATCCCGTGGCTACGCCGTCGCTCCTTCATCTCCGCTTCGTAGATGTGCCGCCGTCCGCCGGCCAGCTTCTCCCGCGCATCCCGCTCGATCTCCTGGAACGTGGCGTAGTAGCCGTCGTCGAACTCCTCCACGATCTGGAAGGTCCAGCGGCCGGGCAGGAGGTTCCGGCCCAGTAGCTCTTTCTCCACGCGGTTGGCGACGTCGTCGTGACCCGCGTCGCGCAGCAGCTTCACCACCCGATCGAGGGTGAGGTCGGCCCCGCCCACGAGCTGGTGCGCCGAATACAGGTGGCCGCGTACCCGATGGATCGTCTCCATCGCCTTGCTGAGTTCGCCCAGCGCTTCGACTGTGGTGTCGTCCAGCCCTGCTGGGCGGGAGTGCTGTTCGTCGGTCGAATCCTTGCTATTCACGACATTCCCCTACCCGCTGGGGATCCTGCTACTCGTACCCCACTGCTCCTCGCTCCGGAATCTCATTCAGAGGGAGCGGATTTCCTCGAGGACGACTCGGCCGCCCACCTCGACGGTGTCGTCCGGGCCAGGTCGGGTCAGGATCTGCGATCCCTTGCCCTGCCTGATGTCCAACGCGCGGCGCAGTTCGGCGGTGAGCACGATCGCGGACGCCCCGGTGGCCTCATCTTCGATGATGCCGTCGCCCCGGCGGGGAAATCCCCTGGTACGTACCCGACCGGCGGTGCGGTCCTGCCACGCCCACGCGTACAGCCATCCCTCACCGGGCGGCGGAGCCGGCAGCCCGTCGACCACCTCGGCCGAGGCGTACTGCTGCATGAGCCTGTCGGGCGCCCACTGCGCGCGACCCCTGATCCAGGTGAACTCGCCGTCCTGCCAGGTTGGCACCGGACCCGCCGGCGGGTGCAGGACTGCCGGGCCGGCGTGGAGCCGACTCAGCAACCAGGACGTGCCCACCAGGGGATGCCCGGCAAACGGCAGCCGCACGCTCGGCGTGTGGATGTCGACGACCCCGCTCCCGGCGTCATCGACGAAGACGGTCTCGCTGAAACCCAACCGCGCGGCCACGGTTTGACGGTCCTGCCCAGGAGCCACGGCAGGGCCGTCGAGAACAACGCCGAGCGGGTTCCCGTACCGACCGCCGGGACCGCAGAACACCCGGAGTACGTGGAGAGCAGGCACAAGCGATGCTATCGAGGCGCGGCGCGCGGCATGATGCGCCGTTCCCCGGTGTCGGCCATCGAGTGCAACATGCCGGCGGCGAGCGGGATGAGCCGGGCAAGACCGGGTTGGTTGTTGCGCCGGGCCAGTTCGGGGCCGAGCCTGGTCATCAGCCGGGTCAGCGCAGGCAGAGGGCGGATGAAGAGCGTGATCTCGGTGATCAGGCCGTCGGCGGCCAGGCGGAGGCGCTGCGCTTCGTACAGGCGCCGGTCGCCGATCCGGGCTTCGTAGAACAGCGCCACGGTACGACCCTCGGCGACCTGGTCGGTGTAGGTGATGCCCTCGATCGTGGCCAGGGCCACCTCAAGCAGGTCGCGTACCTGTTGGCGACCGTGGAAGGCGAACTGCTCGGTGATCGGCGAGACCAGTGTGACGTCCGGGCTGAGAGCGGCGACCGCCGCCGCGGCGTCACCTGCCTCGCCGGCGGCACGCCACGCGGCGACTGCATGGTACGGCTGATTCACCGATACTCCTTCCGAGTGGGCGCCGTCGATGACGGCGGGAGGCTCATCGGTGCAGAGCCCCGATGCGGAGCCGGTTGCCGTCCGGGTCGACCACCTCGAACTCACGTCCCCAGTCCTTCTGTCCGACGGCTCCCACGCCGCAGGCAGCCGCCGCCGCATCGATGTCGTCGACGTACAGGTACAACAGGGTGTCTGGCCGCGCATCCCCGGTGTGCTCCGACAGATGGATCTCCACACCGCCGCGGACGATGCTCACGTAGAGCGGTAGGTCAGGGGCGAACCGGTGCTCCCACTGCTGCACGAAACCAAGGCGGGAGTACCACGTCGCGGCGGCGTTGGCGTCCGTGGTTCGGAGGACAGGCGCAAGGCGTTCGGTCATCCAGGCAGTCTGGCACCGAGGTCCGACGAGACGGCTCCCGTTACCGCCGCTCGGCGACCTGAGCGACGAACGCCCGCCAATCAGCCGGGGCGAAGGTCAGTGCCGGGCCGGCAGGGTCCTTGCTGTCCCGAACGCCGATGACGCCGGGCAGGTTGTCGGCGATTTCGACGCAGTTGCCCCCGGACGATCCGCTGCGCCGGGACTTGCGCCAGGTGGCGTTAGTGAGGTCCATGATCGCTGTGCACTTCCTTCATCAGATCGTTGGACTGTCGGCGCGGGAGCGCTTCGTTCCGCACGTTCTCCCACCTCGTCTGAAGAGTATGTAGCCCATCTTCGCTGTCGACCACGATCCCGCCCAGCTGATTTTCGAGGTGCCCGACCCATGTTCCGTCGCTGGCCCGCGCCAGCGCGAACGGTCCGGACAACCCGATGTGGAGGCCGGCTCCCGCCGGGATCACGTGCACGTGGACGTGCGGCAACTCAGCGACGGTGATGAGGTGCGCGACCTGCTCCGCCATGATGCCGGCGTGCTCGTCGCCGGCGCGACGGAGCGTGGATTCATCCAGCACGGCTACCACCTGCGGCGGCGTGTCACCGGTCAGGATCTTGTGTCGGCTCATGCGAGCGCTTACCTGCTGGTCCACCTCGGTGGCTGACATGAGGTCGTTCAGGCGCATCACCACGCGGGCGTAGTTCTCGGTCTGGAGTAGCCCCGGGATCAGTAGTGGCTCGAAGAGGCGAAGTTGTCGCGCGCCGCGCTCGGCGTCCAGCCATGGCAGGAACCACGACGGTGCGCCGAGTTTCACCACCAGTCGTCCGAACAGCCCGCCGTTACTGAAGGCGCGGTCCGCTCCCCGGATGAAGTCGATCGTCAGCGCCCGGGTGCCGCTCTCCACGGCGCTGACATGCGATGCGCTGAAGCCCGCTGCCCGGCCGAACGCCTCCTGCGTCATTCCGGACGCTCCACGGGCGCGGCGGATCTCACTCACGATGAAGTCCGCGAGGGGACTTGGCACATCAGCCATGCAACGCTCCTCAGATCGGAGATCCGCTTCCTGAGATTCCCCACCGGTCGGGCGTGTTCTGCCAGGTCAGCCCAGACGCCGGGCGCACCTGTCGAGCGTAGTGGTCTCCACAGCAGAGTGTCACCAGGCGGCGCGGCCGTAAGGACGAAGAGGTCTGGCGGTCGCGTTCGTAGCGGGGCCGCTCCCGGTGGGCGAGCACTCACGGGAGCGGCCCCTTCCCAACGACACCAGGGGGAGACCGGTGCCCGACAACATGCCCGAGAAGCGCAAGCCCCCGAACCCGGACGCGCCAGACGGCGTGAGCCGCGCTGTGGCGTACCCCAGGGGGTCGTGGTGATCGGGACGATGAAGGCCGGCGATGTGGTCCTCCTGACCACGGCGGCGAGCGTGCAGTTCCTGCGCCCGATCTTCGTGCGCGTGATCCGTGAGCTGCCCGAGCGGCACACGTACGACGGTTGGGTGTGGATTGAGGGGTACGAGCTGAGCGCCGCCGGCGACGCGGTGGCGCGGCGAGAGTTGTACGTGCTGCGGGCGGGCGTACGGCTCCAGGCCCAGCCCGCGGCACCGACCAAACCCGCCAGGCGCCGGCCCGTCCGCCGGGGTTCGGTGCGGGTCGGATGACCGCCCGCCCTCGCCCACACCTGCCGATGCGCCCGGCGTGGCTGTGCCGAAACTGCGCCGCGCCCTGGCCGTGTGGCCGGGCTCAACTGGATCTCGCGGCCGAGTTCTACGGTCATTCGATCGCTTTGGCGTTCTACCTGGCCGCGTCGATGCACGAGGCGATCGACGACGTACATGGTCTGGGTCTGCGTCCGAACCTGCCGGCCATGCACGCCCGGTTCCTCGGGTGGTTGTCCCTGGCCCGACGGCCTCGCCGGTCCGGTCGAGCCTGAGGTCCCGTGCGTCGGGCTTGCATCTGATACCTGGGTACAGGCTTACCGTCGACGGTATGAGTGATCGCCACGTCACGACTGACGACGCCCGGGTGCCGGAGGCCTGCACCCTCCCGACGGCGGAACGGCCGCTGCGGCTCGCCGAGTTCGATCAGTTCTGCGCCGCTGCCGTGCGGGGCCTCGACCGGCTGTCGGCGCGGCACCTGCGGTTGCGGCTCGACGGTGGTGCGCGGACCGAGGAGATGGCGCGGGACCTGACGGCCCGGGAGTCGTCCTGCTGCTCGTTCTTCACGTTCGACCTCTCCCGGCCGGACCCCGACTCGCTCTCGCTGGACGTCCGGGTGCCGGCGGCCCACGTCGACGTGCTCGACGCCCTCGCCGAACGGGCCGTGTCCCTGCGGGATCAGAGGTGACCGGGTCGGGCCTGCGCAGCGGTCAACTGGCCGATGCGGCAGGAGTCAACCAGCAGACGCTGCGCTACTACGAGCGCCGGGGTCTGCTCGACTCGCCGCAGCGGTCGCCGGGCGGGCACCGGCTCTACCCGCCCGAGACGGTCACCCTGCTGCGGGTCATCAAGACCGCGCAACGCCTGGGTTTCACCCTCAAGGAGGTCGCCGACCTGCTCGACGCCGGCCGGCACCGGGGCCGGTCCGACATCGGCCTCCAGGCACGGGCCAGGGAGAAGCTCATCGAGGTCGAGCAGCGGCTGGCGGACCTGACGGTCATCCGCGACACCCTGCGGGACGCCATCTCGGCCGGTTGTGACGACCTGGTCGCCTGCGCCGACAGCGCCTGCTGCCCCCTGCCCCTCCGGTGATCGGATGGATCAACTCCGGGGCGGGAAGCCGTGCTCACACTGACCAACGACTGTCCGAGCCGATTGTGCGAGGTCGCCTAGCCTCGGCTCGTGGACGACACACTCCGTCGCCGGCTCCGGGTCGAGCAGGCCCGAGCGCTGCTCGACAACGCCGACCCGCACCACGCGGTGATGCTGGCCTGCGACCTGCTGGTGGCCGGCGTCGACGGCGAGGCCGTGGTGGCGCTCGCGTCGGAGTCAGCCCGGACACTGCCGGTGCATGACGCGAACCGGCGCCTGGCGGCGGTCCTCGCCGAACTGGGGCTCGGGGAGCCAGACCTGCCAACCGCGGTGGCACTGATCGCGGCCGACACCGCCGAGCGGATCCTCGACAGGAGCATCACCGCCGAGGTGGGGACGCACGGTCTCTACGTGGTGGGATACGAGGGCAGCCAGCTGGACGACCTGCTTCCGGCCGTCAGCGCGCTGGCCACTCGTCTTGAGGACGACCTCCACGGACGGGCCGACGACGAGCTGCGGACCCAGCTCGCCGCGCTCGCGCGGACCATCCTCAACCGCGCCCGGACCCAGGCAGGTTAGGGCGGGTGAGTCAGCAGCGGGGGGCGTTGAGCGGGACGGCACCGGCGAGCGCTTCGACGGTCGCCGTTGGCGCGACCGATTCGGACGGGGCCGGCGAGGGCGCGATGCTGGGGGACGGCGGGGCCGAGGGCGAACTGCTGGGCGTGGGCGTGGCGAGGGCGGCCGTACTGCGTTGGACCTGCTTCGTGACCATCCGGATGGCGGTGGCGGTCGCCTGGCGCCCGTACACGTCGGTGACCCTGATGCTGTACGGCCCGGGGCCGAGGCCGCCCTCGACGGTCCAGTAGTTGTCACTCTGGCGGGCCGCCTTGCGGAAGCCGCCGCCGGGTCCCTTCGCCTCCACCGACCGGAGCGGGTTGCCGTGGTTGCCGACCTGCACCGCGAACCAGTACCGCGAGGCGCCACCCTTCATCCGGAAGGTGAGGCCGCCGTCGAGCGGAGGGTTCACCACCGCCCGGTACGTCACCTGCGCGATGCCCTGCGCCCGATCGGCGATCTTGGCGAACGCCTCGTCGGAGAGGTCGATCTTGCCGGTACCGCACCCGCCGCACTGGTCCATGACCATGACCCGGACGCTGCCCTTCGGACCGGTCACGTCCAGGTAGCTGCCGCAGGCCGCGGACCCGGAGTACGCCGACGAGCCGAGGGCCACGTAGAGCCGGTCTGCCGGTGGACCCGGGAAGGAGCAGTTGCCGCCCGAACGGCCGGCGTCGTAGAAGCTGGCCTTCGCCTTGTGGACGGTGTTTCCCGTCGGTGGTGCGGCGCAGGCCGGGGTGGCGCCGCCGCGGACGGCGAGGGTGATGCCGAGTACGGCGGCCAGAGCGGTGACTCCGGCACCGGCCAACAGGTGTCTGACCCGCCGACTCCGCCGGGGTGTGTCGTTGGTGCCGACCGGGGTGTCGTTCTCGGGAGCCGCGTCTGGTGCCGTCACGGCGCCTGATGTTGCCGCAGCATGGCGGGGCAGCGCAAAGTCGTCGGGCGAACCGTCACGCGTCGAAACAGCGGCGTAGCAGTCCGTTCAGGGCGGTGGTGACGACTTGCCGTTAGCCTCGGGAATCATGGTGGCCTCTGACCCCGCGGATGAGCTCGGGCACGATCTCGATCTCCGACTGCTGACCAATACCTCGGTGACCCTGTTCTGGCGTTCGGCGATCCTGGATCAGACCACCGCCTGGTTGAGCGCGCACGGCTACCAGGTCACCCGTATCGACGCCGCACACTGGGCCACCGAGCGCGATCTCCACCGCGATATTGCCGCTGCACTGGACTTTCCCCACTATTACGGGCATAACCTTGACGCCCTCAACGACTGCATGCGAGACGTCGTCAGTCAGGGCTACGGCTGGGCGTCGAATACCACCGGACTGGCGCTGGTATTCCGCAGCTACGACAGCTTCGCCGCCCGCTGCCCCCGTGCGGCTCAGAGCGTGCTCGACATCGTGGCTGACCAGTCGCGCAGCGCTGCCCTCCTCGGTCGCCGTCTGATGTGCCTGGTGCAGAGCAATGATCCGCGCATTCGATTCGAACCGGTCGGCGCAACTCCGGTAATGTGGAACGAAGCTGAATGGCTCGACTCCAGGCGGCGCGCCTGATGAACGAGCGGACCACTCGGGGATACTGATTCGGTGATCAGCTTGCCGCACGGTCCGTCAGGACTGTCCAAGGCCACCTGGACCGACGCCGACTTCCCGAGCATGGGATGGCATGACTGCCGGATCCATGCGCTGAGCGTTGCCGACTGCGTGGACGACACCCTTCCGCCCGCCAGGATGCTGCTGGATCTCGACTACATCGTGCGGTGGGTGCAACCTGCGGAAGAAGGCCAGCGCTTCACCTTCTGGATCGCGCCGGCGACGCTCGTGTTCGACGGCGCGTGGGACGTCGACGGCCGGCTCGGCCCGCTCCACGACATCATGGAGATCGCCGACCTGCACCGCCTCGAATCCCCGGACAGCAACCCGGAGCCGTTGTGGCACATCGAGGGTCAGAATTTCGATCTCCGCCTCCGAGCTTCTGGTTACACCCAGTTCCTTCGGACGCCGCCGCAGCATGTCGCCCGGCAGATGCTCACCCCCGCCGAGCGTGCCGGGATCAGCTTCGCCGAACTGTCGTTCGCCTGACCTCGGTGCCAGTGCCAGCGTCCCTGCCGAGAGTCCACCCGGCGGTGGTCATGGCCGGGGGCGTAATCCGCTCAGGGCGGTGGTGACGACGAGGTCGGCGTACTCGGCGGTGAGCGGGCCGCTGCGGTGCAGCCATCGGCTGAGCAGCGGTCCCCAGATCAGGTCCACCGCCACGTCCAGGTCGATGTCCTCGGCCAGTTGTCCGGCCTGTTGGGCGCTGCGCAGGCGCTGCCGTTTGGCCTGTTTCAACGGCCCGTCCAGGCGTTCGGCGTAGGCGGCCGCCAGCTCGGGGTCGAGCGCGATCTCGGTGGCCAGGGCGCGCATCGGTTGCTCGTAGCGGGGATCGTTCATCTCCTCGACCGTGGCGCGGAGCACCAGGGTCAGGTCGGCGGCCAGGTCGCCGGTGTCCGGCAACGTTGGCGGTCCACCCTCGGTGGTCTCGCTGAGCATGAGGAAGGCGTCGAAGATGACCGCGCCCTTGGACGGCCACCAGCGGTAGATGGTCTGTTTGCCGACGCCGGCTCGCGCGGCGATGCCCTCGATGCTGACCTTCGCGTACCCGATCTCCTGGAGCAGGTCGAAGGCCGCGGTGAGGATGGCGCGTCGGGAGGTCTCTCTCCGGCGGGCCGTGTTGGGCGTCATGGGGCACCACGATATCAGCGACGAGACGAACCGTCTCGTCTTGACGGCAGGCGTGGCGCGGCCTAACCTCCATCACAACGAGACGGACCGTCTCGTCTCGCTTGGAGAGTGGAGACCGACATGCGTACCTGGTTCATCACCGGTGCCAGCCGCGGCCTGGGCCGCGCCTTCGCCAACGCGGCGCTCGACCGTGGGGACCGGGTGGTCGCCGCCGCTCGGACCATCACCCGGGAGGACTTCGACGAGCGGTACGGCGACCGACTGCTGACCCTGACCCTCGACGTGACCGACCGGGCGGCGGTCTTCGCCGCCGTGGCCGTCGCCGTCGAGCACTTCGGACGGCTCGACATCGTCGTCAACAACGCGGGGACCCTGTCCATGGGAATGGTCGAAGAGTTCACCGAGGCGCAGGCGCGAGCCCAGTTCGAGGTCAACCTGTTCGGGGCGCTGTGGGTCAGTCAGGCGGTGCTGCCGCACCTGCGCGCCCAACGGTCCGGCCACATCGTGCAGGTGTCCAGCATCGCCGCGCTCGGCGGTTTTCCGAGCACCGGCATGTACAGCGCGAGCAAATTCGCCCTGGAAGGCATGAGCGAGGCGTTGGCAATGGAGGCGGCCGCCTTCGACATCACACTCAGCATCGTGCAGCCGGGCGGTTACTGGACCGACCTCTACACCAGTCTGAGCGCCACCACTCCGATGGAGGACTACGCGCCGCTGCGCGCCGAACTGGAACGACAGTGGGCGGAGGGGTCGATCGACAGCGAGCCCCGGCTGGCCGCCGAGGCGCTGCTGCGCCTGGTCGACAGCGACGACCCGCCGTTGCGGCTCCTGCTCGGGAGCATGGTGTACGACCTGGCGTTCGACATCGCCCGCCGACGGATGGACACCTGGGCGGGCTGGGAACAGGTCAGCCGGGCCGCCGAGCACGCGGTGCCCGCCCCCGAGCACGACAACTGAGGGACTGCTCGTATCGCCACGAGCCCGGGGCGCGGCGTTCTAGGCTCCGAGATATGGCGGCGGCGTGCCCATCTCGAATTGGCACACAGGTCCGGGCAGTGCCCTCACCCCATGATTCCCCTCACGAGGCGCAAACCTAGACGGAGAGGAACACGCATGGCTGTCAAGACCAAGACTCGCCCCGGCACCACGGAGATTCGGCCGTTCTCGGTCGACATTCCCCAGGCGGACCTGGACGACCTGAAACGGCGCATCGCGGCCACCCGCTGGCCGGACAAGGAAACGGTGGACGACCAGTCGCAGGGCGTCCCACTCGCCACCATTCAGGCCGTCGCCCGCTATTGGGAGAACGAGTACGACTGGCGCAAGGTCGAAGCACGAATGAACGCCGTACCGCAGTTCATGACCACCATCGACGGCGTCGACATCCACTTCATCCACGTGCGCTCGAAGCACGAGGACGCGCTGCCGCTCATCGTGACCCACGGGTGGCCCGGATCGGTGATCGAGCAGATGAAGATCATCGAACCGCTGACCGACCCCACCGCCCACGGTGGCAGTGCGTCGGACGCCTTCCACCTGGTGATCCCGTCGTTGCCGGGCCACGGTTTCTCCGGCAAGCCGACCGAGTCGGGCTGGAATCCGGAGAAGATCGCGGCCGCCTGGACCGAGCTGATGAAGCGTCTCGGCTACTCGCGGTTCGTCGCCCAGGGCGGCGACTGGGGCGCCGTCATCGTGGACCAGATGGGTAAGCAGGCGCCGCCGGAGCTGCTCGGCATCCACACCAACATGCCCGGTGCGGTCCCACCCGAGATCGACCTGTTGTTCCAGGGCGACACCACCGGCGCGAACAACGCCATGGGCTCGCTGCCGTCCGGCCTGTCCGCCGACGAGATGCGCGCTGCCGAGGAAGTCAACTACGTCTGGAAGCACGTCGCGTATGCCCTCATGATGGCGACGCGTCCGCAGACGCTGACCGGGCTGGCGGACTCCCCGGTCGGTCTGGCGTCCTTCCTGCTCGACCACGACGCGAAGAGCCTGGCCCTGATCGCACAGGTCTTCGACGGGGCCACGGCCGGCCTCACCCGCGACGACATCCTGGACAACATCTCGCTCTACTGGCTGACGAACACCGCGGTCTCCGCATCCCGGCTGTACGCGGAGAACAAGCTGTCGTTCTTCGCCGCCAAGGGCGTGACCGTCCCGGTCGCCGTGAGTGTCTTTCCCGACGAGCTGTACGAGGCGCCGCAGAGCTGGGCCGAGCAGGCGTACCCCAACCTCATCTACTTCAACAAGCTCGACGTGGGCGGGCACTTCGCGGCCTGGGAGCAGCCGAAGATCTTCTCCGAGGAGCTTCGCACCGCCTTCCGGTCGCTGCGCTAGATGGCCGTGCACCTGCCCCCGCTGAACGGGGCGGCCGAGTGGCTCAACTCCGAGCCACTCGGCCCCGCCGACCTGGGTGGGCGCGTCGTCCTGGTCAACTTCTGGACGCTGACCTGCATCAACTGGCTGCGCCAGGAGCCGTACGTGCGGGCCTGGTCGCAGGCCTACCGCGACGACGGGCTGGTCGTCATCGGGGTGCACACCCCCGAGTTCGGATTCGAGCACGAGGTCGACTGGGTGCGGCGGGCGGTGGCGGCCCGATCGATCGACTACCCGGTCGCGGTCGACAACGACTACGCGATCTGGCGCGCCTTCGCCAACCAGTACTGGCCGGCGCTCTACTTCGTCGACGACCACGGGGTCATCCGCGACGAGCACTTCGGCGAGGGGCGCTACGAGCAGTCCGAGCGGGTTCTCCAGCAACTGCTCGGCATCGAGCGCGAACCCGTACCCGTGAAGGGGCTCGGCCCGGAGGCGGAGGCCGACTGGGGCAATCTGCGCACGCCCGAGACGTACCTCGGCTTCAGTCGCGGCGAACACTTCGCGTCGCCCAACGGCCCGGTGCTCGACGAGCGCCGCGTCTACCAGGTGCCGGAGAGCCTCGGCCTCAACCAGTGGGCGTTGGCGGGGGAGTGGACGATCGGGTCGGAGAACGTCGTGCTCGACCGGGCGGGCGGCGGCATCGCCTTCCGGTTCCACGCCCGCGACGCGCATCTCGTGCTGGCCCCCGGGACGGGAGCGCCGATCCCGTTCCGCGTGCTGCTCGACGGGACGCCTCCCGGCCCGTCTCACGGCGTCGACGTCGACGAGGCCGGCAACGGCGTGCTGGAGGACGGCCGCCTCTACCAGCTCATCCGCCAGGACGGCGCGGTCCGGGAGCGGACCCTGGAGATCACGTTCGACGAGCCCGGCGCCGAGGCGTACGCCTTCACCTTCGGCTGACGCGCAGATCGACAGTGCTCACCGTGTCCGAGACCGGTGAGAAGCTGCGTATCCGAGCGCCGGGACGCAGGCGGCTGTCGGTCGCGTACCGGTCGGCGAGCGCCTTCTCGGCGGCCTCGTCGCCGCCGTCGGCCTCGAGCAGCAGGGCGGCGATCTCGTCGGTGAGCGTGAGGTCGGCGTTGGCGAGGTCGTCGGTCATCGCGCCGAAGCGGTCCCACAGCAACAGCTCGTCCTTCTGCCGGTGAGCGAGTTCCTGGATGACGTAGTCGTGGATGAACCAGGCGCCGCGGATCGGGGATTCCGGGGCCACGCCGTAGGCGTCCGGGTCGATCGTCCCGGCCCGGTACGCCGACCACACCCGCGCTGCCGAGTCGAAGAGCCCTGCCGTCGGGTCGATGTCGTAGCCGTCGAACTGCCAGTCGCCGGCCGGGTCGAGTTCCGGGTCCGCCCACACCCAACGGTGGCCGTCCCAGTACTCGACCAGTACGTGATCATAATGCCAGCCTGGGGTGAGGTAGGAGGCGAAGCCGACCCGGCTGCGGCTGGGAATGCCGTGTTGGCGAAGCACCGCCACCGCGAGCAACGTGTGGTCCCGGCAGCAGCCGGCCACCCGGTCGACGGCCGGACGCTCGGCGGTGAGTGGCAGCGGAAAGCGGGACTGGTCCGTGTCCAGGATGCGGTCCACCCAGCGGCAGTTCACCTCGTCCAGCCGGCTGTCGGGCAGCTCGACGCCGCCCGCGCGGTAGTGGACGATCACGTTGCGGGCGGTCGCCGCCACGGCGGGGATGTCGGTCGCCACGGCGTCGAGGAGCCCGCCGTGCCGACCGGGGTCGCTGTAGGGGGAGTGGCTCCGGTAGTCATCGAGGTCCATGGGACCAGTCTCCGGTCTGCCACCGTGTCAGGGTCAACGCCGCCGGATTTCGCGCATTCTACGATCGGCGGGTGCACATCACCCCTTCCAGCCCCATCGACGTGCCGCAGGTCTTTCCGGCGGTCGCCCCCTTCGCGCGGACGACCGTCCGGTTACATCCCCGCCCGGGTTCGCCGACAGCGGAGCAGAGTTCGGTAGGCGGCCCGCTGCTGTGGCCGGCCGACGAAGCCTGGCCGATGTGTGACGGACCGGAGCCCGACGACCACTACCGCGACTGTCCGGGTGAACCGGCGGCGCCGCTGGTGCCGGTGGTGCAGTTGCTGGCCGAGGACGTGCCCGAGGTGCCGTTCCTCGCCGGCACGGACATGCTTCAGGTCCTGTGGTGCCCGTTCGACCACGAGCCGTGGACGACACCACGAAAAGCGGTGGATTCCGGTGGAGGATCGTCCGGCGATGGCCGGTTGGGGATGGGACACCGACGACGATCACCCGTGGCGGACGATCCAGAACCCGAGCGGGCTCATGCTGGGCGACGTCGGCGGCATCTACCTCTTCGTCTGCACCGCCTGCCCCACCAGGCCGTTCGACTACCGCTTCGACTGTTCCTGACGACTTCCGGATGGCCAGCCGACGCGCTCACCTGCGGGTGAGCGGGACCGGTTGCCCCTGGCGTACGTCGAGGACCACCCGCTTGCCCAGCGGTTGGGCCAGATTGAGGGTCGCGGTACGCGGCGAGCCCATGAGGTCGCACACCTCGCCGCCGTTGTGGTGCTGTGCGATGACGATGACCACGACGGCGTTGGCCGACTCGACCGACTCCGCGTGGTAGTCGGCGCCACAGCGTCCGGTCGCCGGCCCGAAGGTTCCGGTGAAGCCGACGATCAACTGCGTACCGGCCCCGGTCGTGGCCGCCGATTCGATGGCGATGCCCGGCGGGGAGTTCCACGGTGGGGGTGTCGGGGTGACGGCGTCAGCGCCACCTGCGTCGATGAAGGCCTGGTCGTACCGGGCCAAGCCCTCCCGCGCCTGCTGACGCAGCTCAACGAGGCTCTCTCCGCGGGGTAGCGCAGCGTCGACCGTGGCGTTCGCGTCGGTGTCACAAGCAGCGAGCATCGCCGCCGCCACCACCCCGGCGACCCAGCGCCATCGCACCATCGAAGACCCCTTTTTGGCAGAGTGACCGCCAGGATTATCAACCGTCGGCCCGGGTCGTGGCGCCCCGCTGCTCGACCTCGGCTGCTGCCTCCGAGGCGGCGAAGATGCGCGCGTAGATCTCGTCGATGACCTCGTTCTTCGCCAGGCTGTACTCCCGGGGCCGATGGGCGGTGTCCCGCGCGAGGCGTCGTTTCGTCGCGGCGTACCGCTCCCGGTCGTGTGGGTGCGTGCGCAGCCAGTCGCGGAAGAGCCGGTGCCGGACCGGTTCCGGCGCACCCCGCGGCCACACGTGCAGGTTGACGTCCTCGGCGGAGCTGAGCAGCATCCGGTGCCCGTGCCACCAGGGCTCCCGCAGGACGAGCCGGTAGCCGAGCCGTTCCAGGGCGGGAAGGTAGCCGGCCTCCTCGGCGGTGTCCTCGATGACGAGGTCGACGTCGATGACGGGCTTGGCGGCGAGCTGCGGCACCGCCGTGGACCCGACGTGTTCCAGGCTGATGATCAGCCCGCCAAGCGCCTCGGTGAGCGACGACCGGACGGCGCGGAACCGCTGCGCCCAGGCCGGGTCGTACTCCTCGATGACGACGGACTCCCACGTCCGTGGCGGCTCGCCCACCAGGCCGGCGTCGACCTGTTCGGGGGTGCCGTGGAAGCGCTGCACGACGTCCTGCGGATACTCGGCCACGCCAACCTCCCGACGACGCAAAGTCCGCCAGGATACGACCCCTACCCTATGTAGAGTTCCGATACAGTGGTCGGATGCGGATCACCATTCCGGTCGCGAAGGTGCTCGCGGCGCTGCTCGCCGAGCCCGACGAACAGCGCTACGGGCTGGACCTGATGCGACTGACCGGCCTGCCCAGCGGCACCCTCTACCCGGTGCTGCACCGGTTGCAGGGCGCCGGCTGGCTGGCCGCCGACTGGGAGGCGATCGACCCCGTCGCGGCCGGCCGACCGGCCCGCCGCTACTACCGCCTCACCGCCGACGGCGTGGCGCAGGCCCGCCAGGCGCTCGCCGACCTGCGTGCCGCGATCCCCGACGGTCGCCGCTCGTGGGGCGGCACCGAGCCCACCGGGGCGCCGGCGTGGTGACCCGGCGCATCGCCGTGTTGCTGCTGGCGTTGGCCGCGCGCCGCTGGCCGGCCGACGTCCGCGACGACCTGCGCCGCGAGTGGGCCGCCGAGCTGCACGTCCTCGCCGAGAACGGCCGCTGGACGACGATGCTCGGCTTCGCGGCGAGCCTGGCCGTCAGCCGTGCCGGTGCCTCACTCGTCGACCGCACCCTGGCCCGCGGTCGCGTCGGTCGCAGCGCCGCCGCACTGCTGCTGTCGCCGCTCGCCTGCGTCGGGATCGTGCTCGGCAGCGGGGCCGCCATGTACCGGGCCGAGGTCTGGCTGACGGGGCCGAACTGGTTGGAGCGGGCGCAGAAACCACTCTGGGCGGCCGTCACCGTCGGGCTGGCGGTCCTGCTGGCGGTGTTCGCCGCGCGCTGGGCCCGGCACACCGCACTCGACGGCCCGCTGCGCATCGCGCTCGGCGTGGTGCTCCCGGTCGGTGCGACAGTCATCGTGCTGATGCAGCTCATCGGCCCGGAGGACCTGGCCGCCGTACCCGGTCTGCTGCTCTGGTTGGCCGGCCTGACCCTCGCGCTCTGGGCCGCGGCGAGCCTCGCCGCCCGGGGTCGCCTCCGCGCCGCCTGGTGGGTGGGCGTCCTCGGCGCACTCGTCGCCGCGGACCTTGCGGTGATCCTCGTCGTCGTCGACACGTACCCCACCGCGATCGGCGCGGGGCCGACGATCCACGCGCGGGAGCACGTCGACCCGATCTCCGCGCCGCTGTGGCTCTTCGCCTGTTGGACGGACTGGAACTTCGGCCTGCCCCGGCCCATCGACTGGGAGATCTTCCTGATCACCAACCGGGTGCTGGTGGAGCCCATGCTCTACCTGGCCTGCACGCCGTACGCGCTGGCGTACACCATCCGGGCGGCCCGGTCCGCGCCCGTCGCGCCGGTCGCCCTCGCGCCGACCCCGGTGTGAACCTCAGTCGGGTACGTCGTCCCACGTCGTACCCGGCTCCAGGTAACCGGCCAGCTGGTTCTCGCGCAGCGCGTACGCGATGACCAGCAGGGCGTGCTTGTCCAGCTCGGGCAGCCGGTCCAGCGGAAACCACCGCACGGCCAGCGACTCGTCGTCGTTGACCCGGGCGGTGCCGGCGACCAGCCGGCACAGGAACCCCAGGTTCAGGTATTCGCAGCGGTCCCCGTTCGGATACGTGTGCGGGTGTGACACGGCGCTGGACATCCGCACCGGGGCGACGTCCAGGCCCGTCTCCTCGCGTACCTCGCGGACCAGCGCGGTGGCCGGCTGCTCGCCCGGCTCGACGAAACCACTGATCACCGACCAGCGCCCGTCGTCGGCGCGCTGGCCGAGCAGCAGCTCACCGGCGTCGTTGCGGATGACGGCGCTGACGCTCGGCAGCCAGAGCAGGTCGTGACCGACGTGCTTGCGCAACCCCACGATGTAGTCCGGTGTCGCCATCCGACGATCATAGGTGTGCGCCCACAGCGGGGCTCACCTGCGCACCTTCTGGTTTTCCAGTCCCACGCGTTTCGCCGTTTCGGCCCGACGAACGCCATGCATATCTACTGTGGAGAGGGTCGGCGACTTGTGCGATCCGGTGGCGGCCTGCCGGTTCGCGGTGCACAGTGATTCCCATGAGCGACAGCGAACGTGGTGGGCAGTTCTACTGGTGCACCCGGCATCACCGGGTCGAGACGGACGCCAACGTGTGTCCGGCGAAGCACGTTCTCGGCCCGTACAACTCGGCGGCCGACGCGGAGAACGCCCTGCAGCGAGTGCAGGAGCGCAACGAGGCGTGGGATGCCGAGGACGCTCGTTGGGCCGGGGAGGACAAGTAGACGGCGCGGGACGTCCCGCGCCGAGGTATTTCGTGCTCCGCGAGGACGCACGCGAGAGCACGTCCCCAAGGAGGGAACCACGATGGCCGAAGCACAGCAGGCCACCACCCGCCCGACCGTCCGACGCACCACCGCGAAGAAGACCGCCGCGGCCGAGCGGAACACGGCGGCGAGCCGGACCACCCCCGTGCGCAAGTCCACCGCGGGTGCGGCGGCGGCGAAGGCTCCGGCCCGGAAGGCCGCCGGCGGCGCGGGGCGCGCCCCGGCGAAGAAGACCACCACGGCGGCGAAGAAGGCCCCGGCGAAGAAGGCCACGACCAAGGCCACGAGTACGGCGGCGAAGAAGGCCCCCGCGAAGAAGACCACCACCCGCGCGACAACCGTCGCGGCGAAGCGGGCACCGGCGTCAACGAAGCGGGCTTCGGCGTCAACGAAGCGGGCACCGGCGTCAACGAAGCGGGCTTCGGCGTCAGCGACGCGGGCTTCGGCGTCGGCGACGCGCAAGACCACCGCCGCCGCGAACAAGACCACGGGCACGGCGAAGAAGACCACCAGCGCCGCGACGAAGACCACAAGCGCCGCGAAGAAGACCACAAGCGCCGCGAAGAAGACCACCGCCTCGGCGGCGAAGAAGACCACCGCCGCGGCCAAGGCGCCGGCGCGGAAGACCGCGACCAAGGCCTCCGCCGTGAAGAAGACAGCGGCGAAGAGGACGGCGGCGACGAAGACGGCCGCCAAGAAGGCGCCCGCGAAGAAGACCGCGTCGACAGGTCCCAGCGGCGGCGCCCGCAAGGCCCCGGCGAAGAAGGCTCCGGCCGCGAAGGCGACGGGCACGTCGTCGGCCACCGCGCGCAAGGCGGCGGCTAAGAAGGCCCCGGCGAAGAAGACCGTCGCGGCCAAGGCCCCGGCCCGCAAGGTCACCGCCCGCAAGTCACCGGCCCGCCCTGCCGCCGCCCGCGCCACCGCCCCCCGGAGTACGCGCAGCACCGCCCGGAAGGCAACCGGCTGAGCACCTGTCGCCCCGGCTC
Source organism: Micromonospora sp. NPDC049204 (assembly GCF_040647935.1). Taxonomy (NCBI): domain Bacteria; kingdom Bacillati; phylum Actinomycetota; class Actinomycetes; order Micromonosporales; family Micromonosporaceae; genus Micromonospora; species Micromonospora sp. NPDC049204. Next base: position 361,761 of record NZ_JBEZDC010000004.1, read on the forward strand.
GCCGGGGACATATCTCGGCCGGTCACGGGAAGCGGATCACCGGCGGCGCTGTCAGGATTGACCCGTGGTCATTCGACGCGTACTCGCGCCCCGCATCGACTTCGGCGCGCTGCGCCGCGAACTCGGCCTGTCGGAGGAGTTCCCGGCCGACGCCCAACGGGAGGCCGACGAGGCGGCCGGAGCGCCGCCTCGGCCGCCCGTCGACCGCACCGACATACCGTTCGTCACGGTCGACCCGGCCACCTCCCGCGACCTGGACCAGGCGATGCACCTCGCCCGGCGGACAGGTGGCGGCTACCGGGTGCGGTACGCGATCGCCGACGTCGCCGCCCACGTCGCCCCGGGCGGCGCGCTGGAGGCGGAGACCTGGCGGCGCGGGCAGACCATCTACCTGCCCGACGGCAACGTGCCGCTGCACCCCCGGACGCTCAGCGAGGGCGCGGCCAGCCTGCTTCCCGACGACGACCGGGCCGCGGTGGTCTGGACCATCGACCTGGACGCCGACGGCGGCACCGTGGCCGTCGAGCTGGAACGTGCCCTGGTCCGCAGCCGGGCCAAACTCGACTACACCGGGGTGCAGGCGGCGGCCGACGCCGGGCGGCTGCCCGAGCCGATCGCACTGCTGCCCGAGATCGGCGACCGGCTGACGGCCCGAGGGCTGCGCCGGGGCGCCATCAACCTGCCGCTGCCCGAGCAGGATCTGGAACCCGACGGCGACGGCTGGCGGCTGGTGCTGCGTCCGACGGTGCCGATGGAGGAGCACAACGCGCAGATCTCCCTGCTGACCGGGATGGCCGCCGCCGACATCATGCTGGCCGGCCGGATCGGGTTGCTGCGGACGATGCCGGCGCCGAAACCGGAGGCCGTGCAGCGGCTGCGGGCCGCCGCCGCACCGCTGGGCGTGCAGTGGCCGGACGGCGTGGCCCCGGGTCAGGTGATCGCCGGTCTGGACGCCTCCCAGCCGCGCGCCGCCGCGTTCATCGACCAGGCGGCCGAGTTGATGCGTGGGGCCGCGTACACCGCCTTCGACGGGGAGCTGCCGGAGCACCCGGAACACGGTGGCGTGGCAGCCACGTACGCCCACGTCACGGCGCCGTTGCGGCGTCTGGCCGACCGGTACGCCACCGAGGTCTGCCTGGCCCTGCACGCGGGCCTTCCGGTGCCCGACTGGGCCCGCGCCGCGCTGCCCCGGCTGCCCGAGGTGATGGCCAGCACCGACCGGGTCGCCTCGGCGGCAGCCCGGGGAGCCGTCGAGTTGGCCGAGGCGGCGGTGCTGGAGCACCGGGTGGGCGAGACCTTCGACGCGGCCGTGTTGGACGTGGACGCCCCGCCCAACGGCAAGTCCCGCCCGCGACCACCGGGCGGCACCGTCGCGCTGGACGCCCCGCCGGTGCGCGCCCGCTGCCTCGGCCAACTGCCGCTCGGCGAACGGGTCCGCGTCCGACTGGTCACCGCCGACCCGACGGCCCGCACGGTGCTGTTCGAGCTGGCCTGACCCCGCCGGCGCGGCGGCCCGGCTCAGCGGGGATCGTCACAGTGCTCCGGGCCGCTGCCGGCTCGGCCGGTTTGCGAGGATGAACCCATGGCATACGACGCGAGCACGCTGCCCGACGTGTCCGGGCTGACGGTCGGCATCATCGGTGGGACCGGCGACCAGGGACGAGGGCTCGCCTACCGGTTCGCGCGGGCCGGGCAGACGGTGCTGATCGGCTCCCGCAACGCTGAGCGGGCCGCGGAGTCCGCAGCCGAGATCGCCGCCCTGCCCGGTGTGGCGGCCACCGGCAGTGTCACGGGCGCGGCCAACGACGAGGTGGCCCGCCGCAGCGACGTGGTGATCATCGCGGTGCCGTGGGATGGGCACGCCGCCACCGTCGCCGCCCTCGCCGAGCCACTCGCCGGCCGGATCGTCGTCGACTGCGTCAACCCGCTCGGCTTCGACAAGCAGGGCCCGTACGCGCTGACCGTGGCCGAGGGCAGCGCCGTGCAGCAGGCCGCCGCGTTGCTGCCCGACTCCCGGGTCTGCGCGGCGTTCAACCACGTCAGTGCCCCGCTGCTGGCCGACCCGGAGATCGACCGGATCGACCTGGACGTGCTGATCTGCACCGAGGACCGCGAGTTGGTCGACGTGGTCGGCGCGCTCGCCGCCCGGATCCCGGGGATGCGCGGCATCTACGCCGGCCGGTTGCGTAACGCCCACCAGATCGAGGCGTTCACCGCCAACCTGATCGCGATCAACAAGCGCTACAAGGCACACGCCGGCATCCGCGTCACCGACCTCTGAGTCGAGCGGCGTGATCCACTCGGCTTCCGGGAAGTCGGGGTGTCCCTCGCACTGGGACACCCCGACCTCAAGAACACGGAGTGGATCAAGCCGCGCCGGTCGCGCCGCGCGAGACCGGCCGACGGGCCGGACTAGAAGGTGTGTTCGGCCGTCGGGAACTCGCCGCCGCGAACCTCGTCGGCGAAACGCCGGGTGGCGTCGGTGAGGGCGCCGGCCAGGTCCGCGTAGCGCTTCACGAAACGCGGCGCCTTTCCGGTACGTAGCCCGGCCATGTCCTGCCAGACCAGCACCTGCGCGTCGGTGTCCGGGCCGGCGCCGATGCCCACGGTCGGGATGGGCAGCTCGTGGGTGATCCGCTTGGCCACCTCACCGGGCACCATCTCCAGCACCACCGCGAAGGCGCCCGCCTCCGCCACCGCCCGCGCGTCGGCGAGCACCTCGTCCGCCGTGTCGCCCCGACCCTGCACCCGGTAACCGCCCAGGGTGTGTTCGCTCTGCGGGGTGAAGCCGATGTGCGCCATCACCGGGATGCCGGCGCCGACGATCGCGGCGATCTGCTCGGCGCAGCGGCGGCCACCCTCCAGCTTCACCGCGTGGCAGCCACCCTCCTTCATGAACCGGACGGCGGTGCGCAGCGCCTGCGCCGGCCCCTCCTCGTACGAGCCGAACGGCAGGTCACCGACGACCAGTGCCTGCCGGGTCGAGCGCACCACGGCCCGGACCAGCGGAAGCAGGTCGTCGGCGGTGATCGGCAGGGTGGTCTCGTAGCCGAACACGTTGTTCGCGGCCGAGTCGCCGACCAGCAGCACCGGCACGCCGGCCTGGTCGAAGATCCCTGCGGTGTACTGGTCGTACGAGGTCAGCATCGGCCACCGCTCGCCGCGCTCCTTGGCGGCGAGCAGGTCACGGGTGCGGACCCGACGGGTGACCGGCCCGCCGTACAGCGCGGTCACCTCGCTCGGAGTGGACTCCACCATCTCTGTCTCCCTTCCTCGAGGCCGCCTGCGCGGTCCCCGGGTTCCGTCGCGATCGTCGCACCGCGAGACGGGGCGACGGCAGAGTCCAGTGCGAGATATCACTGCACCGCGCGAGGTCCGCGCCGCGCGGGCCGCGCGAGGCGACGCCGGGCCGGCCGCACCGACCCGGCACCCCGAGGAGTACGACTCAGCCGTGCTCGCGCCACCGGTTGGTGATCGGCAGGCGGCGGTCCCGGCCGAACGCCTTCATGGAGATCTTCGTGCCCGGTGCCGACTGGCGTCGCTTGTACTCGGCGGTATCCACCAGCCGCAGCACCTTGTCGACCACCGCCGGGTCGTGGCCCGACTCGACCAGCCCGTCGCGGCCCAGGTCACCGTCGACGTACCCGATCAGGATCGGGTCCAGGACGTCGTAGTCGGGCAGACTGTCGCTGTCCAGTTGGCCCGGGCTCAGCTCGGCGCTCGGTGGCTTGCCGATCGAGTTCTCCGGAATCGGGGCGGTCGCGCCGCGCCGATCCGCGTCCCGGTTGCGCCACTTCGCGAGCCGCCAGATCAGCGTCTTCCAGACGTCCTTGACCGGGTTGAAGCCGCCCACCGAGTCGCCGTAGAGGGTGGAGTAGCCGACCGCCAGCTCACTCTTGTTGCCGGTGGTCAGCACCAGGTGGCCCTCCTGGTTCGACAGGGCCATCAGGATCACGCCACGGACCCGGGCCTGGAGGTTCTCCACGGCCACCCCGGACAACGACAGGTTGGCCAGGAAACCGTCCACCATCGGCTGGATCGGCTCGACGCGGTAGTCCAGGCCGGTGCGCTTGGCCAGGTCGGCGGCGTCCTCCCGGGAGTGCTCGGAGGAGTGCTGACTGGGCAGCGACACACCGACCACCCGGTCCGGCCCGAGGGCGTCGACGGCCAGCGCGGCCACCACCGCCGAGTCGATGCCGCCGGAGAGTCCGAGCACCACCGACGGGAACCGGTTCTTGTTCACGTAGTCGCGCAGGCCGAGCACGAGCGCCTGCCACACCTCGGCCTCGTCGGCCACCGGCTCGATCAGCCCGCCGGTGGCGGCCGGGCCGGACGGCGTGGGCGGAATGCCGTCCAGCGTGTGGTGCGCGATCCGCATCCCGTCGGCGATGGTCTCCGTGGTCGGCGAGGAGGTGGCGGCCGGCAGGTCGACGTCGTGCACGAGCAGGTGCTCGACGAACTGCGGGGCACGGGTGAGCAGGTCACCGTCGGCGCTCACGATCATCGAGTCGCCCTCGAAGACCAGCTCGTCCTGCCCGCCGATCATGTTGACGTACGCGATGGCGGCGCCCGCCTCGGCGGCCCGGCGGCGGACCAGCGGGAGTCGGATGTCGTCCTTGTTCAGTTCGTACGGCGAGCCGTTGATGTTGACCACCAGCCCGACGCCGGCCTGCCGGGCGGCGGCGAACGGCCCGCCGGCCTGCCACAGGTCCTCACAGATGGTCAACGCGACGTCCACGCCGCCGATCCGCACCACGGTCAGCGTGTCGCCGGAGACGAAGTAGCGGTCCTCGTCGAACACCCCGTAGTTGGGCAGGTGGTGCTTGAAGTAGCGGGCGGCAACGACTCCCCGGTGCAGCAGCGCGGCGGCGTTGCGGGCGCCCCGGCCCGGCTCGGCGTCCCCGCTGACCTGCGGCGGCCCGTCGGCGTCCAGGTAGCCGACCACGACCGGCAACTCGCCGAGGCCGTCGGCGGCGAGGTCGGCGGCGAGCCGCTCGACGGCGGCCTGGGACGCGGCGACGAAGGAGCGCCGGAAGACCAGGTCCTCGACCGGGTAGCCGGTCAGCATCAGCTCCGGGAAGAGCACCAACTGGGCACCGGCATCGGCGGCCTGGCGAGTCCAGCTGCGGACCAGGTCCGCGTTGCCGGCGATGTCGCCGACGCTCGGGTTGACCTGGGACAGGGCGAGACGCAGGGTGGGCATGCCCTCATCTTGCCCCAGCCTCCGCGCGACAATCCGTACCCTCGGACGAGATTGCCGCCACCTGCCGCGACGGGCGTCCGCGAGGCCGCGACGGCAGGAGCCCGGCCGGCACGGCGGCGGACGCGGGGCGGCCCGGCCGGGGCTCGCGCTCGCCGGGCGGGACACGAGGGGACGACCGGCGGCAGTTCGCGTAACGTCTGCGTAACCAGGCCCGGGGAGACTGGGCGATCAGGTCGGGCGCAGCCCGACCAAGGCGGACAAAAAGAGCGTCGCGAGGGGTTGGGGAAGTGGACCGTCAGCAGGAGTTCGTCCTCCGTACGCTGGAAGAGCGGGACATCCGGTTCGTCCGGCTGTGGTTCACGGACGTGCTGGGCACGCTCAAGAGCGTTTCGGTGGCGCCGGCCGAGCTGGAGGCGGCCTTCGAGGAGGGCATCGGCTTCGACGGCTCGGCCATCGAGGGTTTCGCCCGGGTCTTCGAATCGGACATGGTGGCCATGCCCGACCCGACGACCTTCCAGGTGTTCCCGTTCGAGGGCGGGGTCAGCGGCGAGAGCGCCCGGATGTTCTGCGACATCCTGCTGCCCGACGGCGGTCCGTCCTGGGCCGACCCCCGGCACGTGCTGCGCCGCGCGCTGTCCAAGGCGGCCGAGAAGGGCTTCACCTTCTACACCCACCCCGAGATCGAGTTCTTCCTGCTGGAGAACGGCCCCCAGGACGGCTCGGTGCCGACCCCGGTGGACACCGGCGGCTACTTCGAGCACACCACCCACGCCGTGGCGCGCGACTTCCGCCGCCAGGGCGTGCTGGCGCTGGAACGGATCGGCATCTCGGTGGAGTTCAGCCACCACGAGGTCGCGCCCGGCCAGCAGGAGATCGACCTGCGCTACGCCGACGCGCTCACCACCGCCGACAACATCATGACCTTCCGGCACGTGGTCAAGGAGGTGGCGCTCTCCACGGGTGTGCAGGCCAGCTTCATGCCGAAGCCGTTCACCGACCAGCCGGGCAGTGGGATGCACACCCACCTGTCGCTGTTCGAGGGGGAGCGCAACGCGTTCCACGACAGCGGCGACCCGATGAAGCTGTCCAAGGTGGCGAAGTCGTTCATCGCCGGCCTCCTGGTGCACGCCCGGGAATACACGGCGGTCACCAACCAGTGGGTCAACTCGTACAAGCGGCTCTTCCCGCAGGCCCTGCCGGACCGGATCACCGAGAGCCCGGCGTACGTCTGCTGGGGTCACCTCAACCGGTCCGCGCTGGTCCGGGTTCCCGCGTACGGCAAGCCCAACTCGGCCCGGGTCGAGGTCCGCTCGTTGGACTCGGCTGCCAACCCCTACCTGGCCTTCGCGGTGCTGCTCGGCGCCGGCCTGAAGGGCATCGAGGAGGGGTACGAGCTGCCGCCGGGCGCCGAGGACGACGTCTGGTCGCTGACCAGCGCCGAACGGCGTGCCATGGGATACGAGGCGCTGCCGGAGAACCTCGCCGAGGCCATCGACGTGATGGCCGGGTCCGAGCTGGTCGCCGAGGTGCTCGGCGAGCACGTCTTCGACTTCTTCCTGCGCAACAAGCGGGCCGAGTGGGAGCAGTACCGCCGCGAGGTCACCCCGTACGAGCGGCAGCGCTACCTGGCGCTCTGATCGCCGGGGGCTGACGCGGTTGCGTACTGCCGCTATCGTCTCGATCACCGCGCCGGTACCCCTCCGGGCGGAGAGTCGGGAGGCAAGTCGGTGCTGGAGGATCTGCTCAGCGGTGCCTGGCAGAGCGTCGTGTTCGGGATCGTCGGTGTGGGGCTGATGGCGGCCGGGTTCGGCCTGGTCGACCTGCTCACCCCCGGGCGGTTGCGGGACCTGATCTGGGTCGAGCGCAACGCCAACGCGGGGCTGCTGCTGGCCGCCAACCAGCTCGGCATCGCCGGGATCGTCTTCACCGCGATCCTGACCAGCTACAGCGACTTCGGCAGGGGGCTCGCCTCCACTGTGGTGTTCGGGCTGCTCGGGTTGGCGATCATGGCGCTGGCCTTCGTGGTGCTGGACCTGCTCACCCCGGGCAAGCTCGGCGAGGTCATCTGCTCGCCGGAGCCGCACCCGGCGGCCCGGGTCAGCGCCGCCACCCACTTCGGCGCCGCGCTGATCGTCTGCGCCTGCATCGCCTGACGGCGGTCGGTCCCGGTCCGGTCGCCGGGCCGGTCGCGTGCGGGTCCGGGCGTCGTACCCCGGTCGTAGCGTGCGGGGCATGAACCGTACGGACCGGCTCTACGCCCTGGTCGAGGAGCTGCGGGCGATGTCGCCCCGGCCGCGCAGCGCGCGCTGGCTGGCGGTCCGCTTCGAGGTCAGCAGCCGGACCATCGAGCGGGACATCGGCGCTCTCCAGGAGGCCGGTGTGCCGATCTGGGCCGAGCCGGGGCGCACCGGCGGCTACGTCCTGGACCGCAGCCGCACCCTGCCGCCGGTCAACCTGACGGCGGCGGAGGCGGTGGCGATGGCCGTCGCGCTGCACCGGCTCGACGGCACGCCGTTCGCCGGGCCGGGTGCCACCGCGCTGCGCAAACTGGTGGCGGTGCTGCCGGCCGCCGACGCCGCCGAAGCGCACCGCCTCGCCGGCCGGGTGCACCTCGTCGGCGACGGACCGGCCACGCCCGTCCCGGCCATCGTCGCCGACGCGGTCACCGCGCGGCGGGTGCTGCGCATCCGGTACGCCGACCGCGCCGGCGCGGACTCGGTGCGCGACGTCGAACCGCTGGGCTACCTCGGCAACCCCCGACACTGGTACCTGCTCGCCTGGTGCCGGCTGCGCGACGAGTTGCGCTGCTTCCGTACCGACCGGATCCGGAGCGTCCAGGCGCTGCCCGACGTGGTGGTCCGGGAGTTCCGCCCGACGGATCTGGACATCCCGCACGAACGGGTCCGCGCGTTGAGCCTGGTCTGAGGCGCATCGGCGGGCGGTGCTGACGGCCCGGTCGGAGGAAGCCCTGTCGGGTGATCTGGAAACACCGACAGGACGGTGTCGCGGACGACCCCGAGACTGCTCCGGACGGCGGCCGAACGACCGGTACGCACAACCTGGAGGCAGCAGATGTCAACGACGCCCATCACCTGGTTCGAGATCGGCACCGACCGGCCGGAGGAGGCGGAACGTTTCTACGGAGAGCTGTTCGGCTGGACCTTCGAGGAGCAGGGCTCAACCGACGGCGGGTCCTACCGGGTGACCGGGGCCGGCGGGGACACCGGAATCGGCGGGGCCATCCGGGCGACCGACGGGACGTCGCCGAACTACGCGGTGTTCTACGCCGAGGTCGCCGACGTGGCGGAGACCTGCCGACGGGCCGAGGCGGCCGGCGGCCGGGTGCTGGTGCCGGTGCGGACGGCCCCGAGCGGGCTCACGTTGGCCCACCTGCTCGACCCGGCCGGCAACCACCTGGGAGTGTTCACGCCCCCGCCGGCCTGACGACCGCGCGGGCCTGACGACCGCGCGGGCCTGATGCCGCGTGCGGGCCTGACGCCGCGTGCGGGGGCCGCACTGGCGTCCCGGGGGCCGGTGATCGACTCGGTTCTCGTGATTCGGGGGTGTCGGGCTGTCGTGGACACCGCGAAATCACGACGTCGAGGGGATCAGGCCTGGGGCAGGCCCGGTGTGGCCTGGGCCTGCCCCGAAGCGCTACGCGCCGGGCGTAGCGGCGGGGGCGCCGGGGCCGCCCGGGCCGTGACCGCCGGGGCCGCCGCGCCAGCCGTGGCCGCCGTGGCCACCCGGGCCGGGGAAGACGCCGGCCTCGACGGCCTTGGTGATGGCGTCGGCCTGCTCCTGGGTGAGCTTGCCGTCCTTGACCGCCTGGTCCAGCCGTTGCTTGAGCGCGGCCTGCCGCTCCTCGGCCGACGGGCGCTGCGGCCGATCGGCCTGCCGGCGCTGCTCGCGGACCTTCTCCAGCGCGGCGGTCACCTTGTCGGTGGGCACGCCCAACTCCTTCGCGAGTGCCTCGGCGAACTCGTTCTGCCGGTCGGCCTTCGCGCCGGGAGCGGCGTCGACCTTCGCTCCGGGAGCCGGGGCGGCGCTGGCGCTCGGTGCCGGCGTCGGGGTGTCCGCGGCGAAGGCGATGGTCGGGGCCGCGATCCCCACGCCGAGGACGCCAGCGGTGGCGAGGCCGGCCAGGAGATGCTGCCGACGGATGGTGCGGGACATGCTGTCCTCCAGGAGGTCGGTGACGCTCGTGTCAGCACCGACAGTGACCAGCCAGCCTGGGCGCGACCCGTGGCGAACCTGTCAGCGACCTGACAATCGGGCGGGCGGGCGGTCAATTCGGTTGCGTCCTCGTCGGCGGAGCCGTCAGGGTTGGCGATTCACCGACGGAAGGACGCAGCTGGTGATGAGCGTGGAAATTCGGGAGATACCGCTCGTCGAGCCGGGCGCCGGCCCGTACGGCATCACGGCCGGCCCCGACGGCGCGCTGTGGCTGACGCTGGTCCACGGCGGCGGGATCGCCCGCCTGGGGGCCGACGGCGCGGTACGGACCTACCCGCTGGATCCGCCGGGCGGCCGTCCGTTGATCATCGCGGCCGGGCCGGACGACGCTCTCTGGTTCACCCGCTCGGGAGACGACAAGATCGGTCGGATCAGCCTCGACGGCGCGCAGCGCACGATCGCCCTGCCGACCGGCACCGGGCCGGGTGGTATCGCCGCCGGCCCCGATGGCGCGCTCTGGTACACCGGGATGACCTCCGACACGATCGGCCGGCTGGACAGCGATGGCGCGGTCACCACGTTCCCGCTGCCGGTGACCGGGGGGTTCGCCTCGATGATCACTGCCGGCGGGGACGACGCTCTCTGGTTCACTCTGCATCAGGCGAACGCGATCGGCCGGATCGACCTCGATGGCGGGGTGACACTGCATCCGTTGCCCACCCCGGACGCCGGCCCGGTCGGCATCACACTCGGTGGCGACGGTGCCATCTGGTTCGTGGAGATCGCCGCCGGTCAGCTCGGCCGGATCACCCCGGACGGCCGGATCAGCGAATTGCCGCTGCCGGACCGGGCAGCCCGTCCGCACGCGATCGTGGCCGATCCGGCCGGCGGCGTCTGGTTCACCGAGTGGGGCGCCAACCGGATCGGTCACCGAGATCCCACCGGACGAATCGACGGCTACGAACTGCCCACCCCCGGGTCCGAACCACACGGCATCACAGTCACCCCCAACGGCATCTGGGCAGCGCTGGAAACCGGCGCGCTAGCCCACCTGCCTCTCGCCTAGCTGATCAAGAGCTCTGCGTCAGAACTCCGCCCGGAACTGACGCAAACCTCTTGATCACCGGGGTGGGGTGGGGTGGGGTGGGGTGGGGGCGGGGTTACTGGACCGCGGGGGCTGCCGTCAGGGTGTTGGTGTTGACGTCGAGGGTTGCTTCGGTGCCGAACGGGACTGTCAGTTGGTTGGGGCCGTGGCCGATCGGTAGGCCGCCGAGCACCGGTACGCCCAGGTCGCCCAGGCGTTCATTGAGGACGTCGACGATCGTGGTGTCCCAACCGTCGCCGCAGTCGGTGAACTGCCCGACCGCCACGCCGGCCAACCCGTCCAGCGCGCCCGCCCGCCGCAGCTGGGTGAGCATCCGGTCGACCTTGTACGGGGGTTCCTGTACGTCCTCGATCAACAGCACCGCGCCGGTCAGGTCGGGCAGGTCCGGGGTGCCGATCGACGCGGCGATCAGGCACAGGTTGCCGCCGAGCAGGGTGCCGGTGGCGTGACCCGGGACGCGTACGTCGAAGGTCTCCTCGGTGGGCAGCGCGGTGATCGACACCGGCTCGGTCGTCATCAGCGCCGCGTGCAGGGATTCGGCGGAGGACAGCGGGGTCCGCTCGTCCCGCCAGGCCGCCCCCGGGCCGTGCACCCCGGCCAGCCGGGCACCTCGCCACAGCGCGAACTGCAACGCGGTGATGTCCGAGAACCCGGCCACCACCTTCGGGTCGCGGCGCACGGCGGCCATGTCGATGGCGTCCACGATCCGCTGGGCGCCGTACCCGCCCCGGGTGCAGATCACCCCGCGCACCTGCGGGTCGGCGAACGCCGCGTTCAGGTCGGCGGTGCGCAGGTCGTCGGTGCCGGCGAGGTAGCCGTGGCGGGCGTACGCGTTCGGTGCCGGCACCGGCCGCAGCCCCCAGCTGATCAGGAGCTCCATCCCCCGGGCCACCCGCTCCGGCGAGGTCGGCCCGGACGGTGACACCAGCAGCACCGTGTCACCAGGTCGCAGCACGGGCGGTCGGACGGCGGCGGTGTCCTCGTTGATCACAATTGCAGAGCCTAACGCCGGATCCGGGACCGGCGCCCGGCGCGCACATCCCGGTGGCGGGGCGTGGCGGCACGCGGTGCACCGGCTAGCCTCGACGGGTGGCAACCGCGCTGGTGATCGAGAACGACCCGACGGACGACGCGCGCCGGCTGGGTGAGTGGCTGACCGAGGCTGGGCTGGAGCTGCGGGTGGTTCGCCCGCACGCCGGCGACGAACTCCCCGCCGACCTGGAGGGGTACGCGGCGCTTGTGGTGCTCGGCGGCGACCAACAGGCGTACCCGCTGCCGGACGGCTCGCCCGGCGCACCGTGGTTCCCCGCCGTGGAGGGCCTGCTGCGCAAGGCGGTCCGCTACCGGGTGCCCACCCTGGCGGTCTGCCTGGGCGCACAGCTGCTCGCCACCGCGCACGCCGGGCTGGTCGAGCGGAGCCCATCCGGGCCGGAGATCGGCCCCGGCGTGGTCGGTCGGCGCGACGCCGCCGAGAACGACCTGTTGTTCCGGTACGTGCCGTTGATCCCGGACGTGCTCCAGTGGCACGCCGACGAGATCACCGAGCTGCCCCGGGGCGCCACCCTGCTGGCCGCGTCCACCCGCTACCCGTACCAGGCGTTCCGGCTCGGCGACCGGGCCTGGGGGTTGCAGTTCCACATCGAGTGCGACGCCGCGATGATCGCCGACTGGGCCACCGATTCGACCCAGCTCGCCGAGCTGGGCTACGACCCGGAGCTGGTGGTCGCGGCCTGCGCCTCGGTGCTGCCCGACGTCGAGGAGGTCTGGCAGCCGTTCGCCGCCCGGTTCGCCGCGCTGGCCCTCGGCGAGTTGGACGACAGCACGATCCGGCGCGGCCTGCCGCTGCTCGGGCACTGATGAGCCGGCCGACCAGGGCACCGGGCCGGCTCGCCCGGTACGGCTTCGGCACCGCCGACGGCGACGGCGGCGCGCGCGCGGCGGACCTGCTCGGCCCGGACGGGCTGCGGCTGTGGCGGCCGGCGGAGCAGGAGCCCGCGGACGAGTCGGCCGCGGAGTTGCTCGCCGCGCTGTCCCGGGCCGCCGACCCGGACCTGGCGCTGCGGCAGCTGCACCGCATCGTGGAGGCCGAACGCCGCACGAGTGGCGGCAGTGCCAATTCGTCGCTGCTCGCGGAGCTGCACACCGACCCGGGGCTACGGCGGCGGCTGATCGCGGTGCTCGGCGCGTCGGCGGCGCTCGGCGATCACCTGGTGGCCAACCCCGCACACTGCCTGGCGCTGCGGACCGCCCCGGACGGGCTCGCGCCGATCGCCGAGGGCCGGCTGGAGGTGACCGACGGCGGCGACGCGGTGGCGGCGTTGCGGACCGCGTACCGGTTGGCACTGCTGCGGATCGCGGCGGCCGACCTGACCGCCGGGCGTGGCCTGGAGCAGACCATGGCCGCGCTGTCGGCGCTGGCCGACGCGACGCTCGCCGCGGCGTACGAGATCGCCGTCGCCGAGTTGGCCGAGGGCACCGAGCGGCCCCGGCTCGCGGTCGTGGCGATGGGCAAGTGCGGCGGCGGCGAACTGAACTACGTCTCCGATGTGGACGTCATCTTCGTGGCGGCCGAGGACGCCGACCTGCCGGCGGCGACCCTGGTGGCGACCCGGCTGATCCACATCTGCGGGCTCGTGGCCTGGCCGGTGGACGCCGCGCTGCGACCGGAGGGCAACCGGGGCCCGCTGGTGCGGACCCTGGCCAGCCACCTGGCCTACTACCGCCGGTGGGCGCGCACCTGGGAGTTCCAGGCGCTGCTCAAGGCCCGCCCGGCCGCCGGTGACGTGCCGGTGGCCCAGGAGTGGATCGACCAGCTCGCGCCGCTGGTGTGGCGTGCGGCCGAACGGCCCGAGGCGGTCGAGGACGTCCGCGCCATGCGCCGCCGGATCATCGACCACATCCCGCCGAAGGAGCTGGAGCGCGAGATCAAGCGTGGTCCGGGCGGGCTGCGCGACATCGAGTTCGCCGTCCAGTTGCTGCAACTCGTGCACGGCCGCGTCGACGAGACGCTGCGCGAACCCGGGACCATCCCGGCGTTGCGCGCGCTCGTCGCCGGCGGCTACGTCGGCCGGGCCGACGGCGAGGCGCTGCTGCGCGGCTACCGCTTCCTGCGCAGCGTCGAGCACCGGCTGCAACTCCAGGCCCTGCGGCGTACCCACACCGTGCCGAGCGAGCCCGGCGCGTTGCGGTGGCTCGCCGCCGCCCTGGGTTTCACGGCCACGACGGGGCGCAGCGCCGTGGAGAGCTTCCGGGCCGAGTGGGTCACCCACGCCACCGAGGTACGCCGACTGCACGCCAAACTGCTCTACCGGCCCCTGCTGGAGTCGGTGGCCCGGGTGCCGGCCGACGGGTTGCGACTCACCCCGGAGGCCGCCCGCCACCGGCTGGAGATCCTCGGGTTCGCCGACCCGGCCGGGGCGCTGCGTCACCTGCAGGCGCTCACCGGCGGGGTGAGTCGCACGGCGGCCATCCAACGGACACTGCTGCCGGTGCTGCTCAGCGAGTTCGCCGACGCGCCGGAGCCGGACCGGGGGCTGCTCAACTACCGCAAGGTCTCCGACAAGCTGGGCAGCACCCCCTGGTATCTGCGGCTGCTGCGCGACGGCGGCCCGGTGGCCCGACGGCTGGCCCGGGTCCTCGCCCTGTCCCGGTACGTCGCCGATCTGCTCGCCCGGGACCCGGAGGCGCTGCGGCTGCTGGCCGAGGAGAACGAGCTGGCGCCCCGCCCGCCCGAGGTGCTCCGGGAGGGGTTCCTCGCGGCGGCGGCCCGGCACACCGACCCGGTCGAGGCCACCCGTGCGGTGCGTGCGCTGCGACGTCGGGAACTGGTCCGGGTGGCCTGCGCGGACGTGCTCTGCCGGGCCGGCGCGCTCGCGCCCACCCCGAGCCGGCCGGAGGGCGTGCACCGGCCCGCCGTCGGGCTCGTCGACATCACCGAGGTCGGCACGGCGCTCGCCGACGTCACCGATGCCACGTTGGCCGCCGCGCTGCGCGCCGCCCGGGCCAGCCAGCCGGCCGCGGCGGGGCTGCGGTTCGCGGTGATCGGGATGGGACGGCTCGGCGGGTACGAGTCGAACTACCTCTCCGACGCCGACGTGCTGTTCGTCTACGACCCGCCCGCCGGGGCCAACGAGAGCGACGCCAGCGCCGCGGCGCACGCGATAGCCGAGGAACTGCGCCGGCTGCTCGGAGTACCCGCCCCCGACCCGCCGCTCGGGGTGGACGCCGACCTGCGCCCGGAGGGCCGGCAGGGTCCGCTGGTGCGCAGTCTCGCCGCGTACGCGGCGTACTACGCCCGCTGGTCGCGGGTGTGGGAGGCGCAGGCGCTGCTGCGCGCCCGGTTCGTCTGCGGCGACGCCGACCTGGGTGCCGAGTTCGAGACGATGATCGACCCGGTGCGCTACCCGGCCGACGGGCTGACCCGGGAGCAGGTCGTCGAGATCCGCCGGATCAAGGCGCGGGTGGAGACCGAGCGGCTGCCGCGCGGCGCGGATCCGGCCACCCACACCAAGCTGGGTCGGGGCGGGCTCGCCGACGTGGAGTGGGCGGTGCAGCTCGTCCAGCTCCGGCACGCGGGCCGGATCCCGGCGCTGCGCGGCACGCGTACCCTCGATGCCCTCGCGGCGGCCGAACGGGCCGGCCTGATCGACCCGGCGGACGCCGCCGAGATGGCCGCCGGGTGGTCCCTGGCCGCGCAGGTCCGCAACGCGTTGATGCTGGTCCGGGGTCGGGCCGGCGATCAGCTTCCCCGGCACGGGGTGGAGCTGGCCGGGGTGGCCCGGCTGCTCGGGCGCGACGACCCGGGGGAGTTCCTCGACGAGTACCTGCGCACCGGCCGCCGCTCCCGCGCCGCCGCGCAACGGGTGCTGGAGGCGTAGCGGCGTCAGCTGCCGAGGGTGTACTCGCCGGGACCGGGCACGGTGACGGTGGTCCAGTCGCCGTCGGCGGTGACCGTGGCGTCGCCGGACGCGACAAGCCACCGGCTGTGCCGGACCCGGACGGCCACCGGGCCGGCGGTCGGTGCCCGGAAGGTCACCCTGGCGCCGTCGGCGCGGGTCAGCTCGGCGGGTGCGGCGACCAGCGGCGTCGGGTCGGCCACAGCCCAGACCCGCCAGTGCGGCCCGGACCAGACCGGCGTCAGGTAGGGCAACCCGCCCTCGACCAGTTCCGCCTCGGCCCGCCCCACCCAGGACAGCGGGGCGTCCGGCAGCGCCACGTACTGCACGGCGTTCTCCGCCAGCCAGGCCCGGTAGGTGCTCGGGGTCAGCGGTACGCCGGTGCCGGCCGCGCCGGGCACGGTGGTGAAGAACAGCGGGTTGCGGTCGATGTCGGCCTGCCGCAGCCAACCCCGGGCCAGCGGCACCTCACCGAGGCGGGCCGCCTCCCAGTAGTTGCGGGTCGGCGGCACCTCGACCCGGCCGGTGAGCCGCTGCCCGGCCAGGAACGCGCGCAGCGGCGCGTGGTAGCCCGGCGCGCTCGTCGGGTCGCCGATGCCACGTAGGTCGGCGGGGACCGCCGGCGGCTGCCAGACGCAGACCGCCACCAGCAGCGCGGTCCGGCCCACACCGCCGCGCAGCCGAGCCCACCGCGACCATCCCACCGTGGCGGCACGCGCTGCGGTGGCGCCGGTCGGGGTGGCGCTGGTCGGGGTGGCGCCGGTCGGGGTGGCGCGCGCGGCCGTCGGGCGGGCCAGGCGGTCGGGGAGCCAGGCCGGCGGGCGGGCGGCGGCGGCCAGCACCGGCAGCGCGAACATCGTCACCAGTCGGGTCGCGTTCAACCCCACCGGCGTGTGTACGAGGGCGGCGGCGAGCACCCCGGCGGCGGAGAGCAGCGCACCGAAGCGCACCGGCCGGTACGCCACCAGCGCCGCCACCGCCAGGCTGGTCACCACCGCGCGCACCGCGTCGGTGCGGCTGATGTTCATCCAGCCGCCGTCGCCGAAGAGCACCGCCGTCGCGGCCAGCGGCACCGCCGCCGCGACACCGAGCGCCAGACCGTCGGCGTACCGGCGGGTCAGCAGCAGCGCCACGCCCGCCAGGCCGACGAACAGGCCGGCCACCGGACTGGTCGCCGAGGCCAGCAGTGCGGCGACCGCCGCGAGCACGAGCCGCACCCGCCCTCGTCCGGCTCGGCGAGTGAGCGCGAGCAGCGCGGCCAGCCCGAACGCCACACCCAGGGCGTACGTGACCCGACCGGAGACCAGGTTGCCGGCCAGCGTGACCACCCCGACCAGGCTGCCCAGCAGCGGTCGGGGCACCTCGGTGCGGACCAGCAGCGCGGCCAGCGCGGCAGCCGACGCCACAAGCGCGAGCGCGCCGGTCACCCGTACGCCGAGCAGCGCCATCACCGGCTGGGAGAGCAGGCTGTAGCCGAACTGCTGCACCCCGGCGTACCAGCGCAGGTCGACCGGGGTGGGGCCGTGGGCCGCGAAGAAGTCCGCGCGAGCCACCTGCGCGGCGAGGTCCGACCCCATCAGCGGCAGGGCCAGCCAGAGCGCGGCGAGCACGACTGCGGAACCGGTGGCCACCGCCACCACCCGACTGTGCCGCATGCCCACCTCCGTACCGCGACCACCGTACTGGCAGCATGTCCGGCGTGCCTCACCACCTCGCGCGTTGGACCGGACTGGCGGGATCGGCGTTGCTGGCCGTCGCCGCGTTCCTCGGCGGCGCCCTGCCCGGCTCCCCCCTGCGTACCACCCCGGTCAGCATCTGGCAGGGTGAGAACGGTCCGCTCGTCCTCGTCGCCTGGCTGGTCGGCACCTCGCTGCTCGCCTACGCCTGGTGGGCGCTGCGGGACTCCGTGCCGTCGACGCGCTGGGCGCTGACCACCGTCGGGCTCTGGCTGCTGCCGCTGCTGATCGCACCGCCGCTGGCCAGCCGCGACGTGTACGCGTACGCGTGCCAGGGCGCCAGCTACACCGCGGGCATCAACCCGTACGAGCAGGGCGTCTCCGCGCTGCCCTGCCCCTGGCTGGACACCATCTCGTACATCTGGCGGGACACGCCCGCGCCGTACGGGCCGCTGTTCGTGGTGCTCGCCGGCGCGGTGGTGAAGGCCACCGGCTCGCTGACCGGCGCGATCGTGGTGTTCCGGCTGATCGCGGTGGCCGGGGTGGCGTTGGTCGCGGTCAGCCTGCCGGTGCTGGCGCGACGCGTCGGCGTCCCCGCCAGCCGGGCGATCTGGCTGGCGCTGGGCTGCCCGCTGGTCGCCGTACACCTGGTCGCCGGCGCGCACAACGACGCCCTGATGGTCGGCCTGCTGGTCGCCGGGCTGGCAGTGGTCGTCTCCCGGCCGGGCCGTCCCGGCCCGCTGCTCGCCGGCGGCGCCCTGCTCGGCCTGGCCGCCGCGATCAAGGTGACCGCGCTGGTCGTGGTGCCGTTCGCGGCGCTGGCCGCGATCGTCGGCGGGTACTCGATCCGGGCACTGCTCCGGCACGGCGGGTGGGTGGTCGGCGGCGCGGTCGCCGTCGTGGCCGGGGTGACCCTCGCGTCGGGGCTGGACTTCGGCTGGGTCGCCGGGCTGGCCAGCGGCAGTGACGTGATCGCCTGGACGTCGCCGTCCACCGCGATCGGCCAGACCGTCGGCTACCTGGCGGTGCCGTTCGGCGGGCACATCGACGCGCTGCCGGTCACCCGGGGGATCGGGGTGGGGGTGCTGGCGCTGCTGCTGGTCTGGCTCTGGTGGCGGGCCCGCACCCGGGAGCCGCTGTGGTACGCCGCGCTGGCGTTGGCCGCCACTGTGGCCCTCGCGCCGCTGTTCCACCCCTGGTACTGGGTCTGGCCCCTCGCGGTGCTCGCGGCCACCGCCCGCCGGACCGGATGGTTCACCGTCGTCGCGCTCGTCGCGTCGTTCCTGGTGCTGCCCGACGGCACCGGCCTGCCCCGGTTCACCAAGACGGTCGGGGCGCCGCTGATGACGCTGTTGGTGATCGCCCTGGTCGTCTGGTTGGTACGGTCGGCTCGGGCGGCCCGTCAGCCGGTCGCCGCCGACTGAGGGAAGGTGCGCCGGTGACCGCTCCCGGCCCGCCGCGTTCTGGCCCGTCGCGTTCCGGCCCGCCGTCTTCTGGCCCGCCGCGTTCTGGTCCGTCGCGTTCCGGTCCGCGGGCGGCTCGTCTGGCCCGGTACGTGGGGCTTGTCGGCGCGGTCCTGCTCGCCGTTGCCGCGTACCTCGGTGGGGCGCTGCCCAACGCCCCGCTCGGCGCGACACCGGCGTCGATCTGGCGAGCCCCGGACGGCCCGGCGACGCTCACCTGCTGGCTGGCCGGCACCGTGTTGCTGGTCGGGGCGTGGTGGTCGGTGCGCCGGGGAGCGCCGTCGACCCGGTGGGCGTACGTCACCGCCGGGCTGTGGGCGCTGCCGCTGCTTGTCGCACCGCCGCTGGGCAGCCGCGACGTCTACTCGTACGCCTGCCAGGGCTGGACGTACACACAGGGCGTCGACCCCTACGCGGTTCCGGTGGCGGCGGCGGGCTGCCCGTGGCTGGACGCGGTGGCACCGATCTGGCGGGACACCCCGGCACCGTACGGGCCGGTGTTCGTGCTGCTCGCGGCGCTCGCGGTGGGCCTCGGCGGCGGGCTCACCGGCACGATCGTGGCGCTGCGGGTCATCGCCGTGGCGGGGCTGCTGCTGGGTGCGCTCTGCCTGCCGGGGCTGGCGCGTGCGGCCGGTGTGCCGGTCCGGCGGGCGGCCTGGCTGGCGCTGGCCGGTCCGCTGGTCGGGGTGCACCTGGTGGCCGGGGCGCACAACGACGCGGTGATGCTGGGCCTGCTGCTGTCCGGACTTCTGCTCGCGGTCCGCCGACCGGGTCGGCCGTCGTCGTTGCTGGTGGCCGGGGTGCTGCTCGGGTTGGCGGTGACGGTGAAGGCCAGCGCCGCGGTGGTGCTGCCGTTCGCCGCGCTGGCCGCGGTGCGGGGCTGCCCCACGGTACGGGCGTTGGCGCGCGACGGTGGCTGGCTGGCCGGCGGGTCGCTCGCCGCGTTGCTGGTCAGCTCCGCGGTGTCCGGGCTCGGGTTCGGGTGGGTGGGTGGGTTGACCCACAGCGGTGACTCGGAGCAGTGGACCTCGCCGCCCACCGCCGTCGGCCTGGTGGTGGACTACGCCGGCGCGCTGGCCGGGCGAGACCCGCAGGCAGTGCCTGTCGTCCGGGCGGTGGCACTGCTGCTGCTCGCGGTCGTGCTGGTGCTCCTGTGGTGGCGGGCCTGGCGGGACCTGCGGGCCTCGGCTGACCCGGCCATGGCCCGCTGTGGGGCGGGTCCAGGTAGCGCAGCCCGCCCCCGGATCACGCTGCACGGCGCCGGCCTGGCCCTGGTCGCCACGGTGGTCCTGTCCCCGGTCTTCCACCCCTGGTACGCGACCTGGCCGCTGGTGCTCCTCGCGCTCACCGCCACCCGGACCACGTGGTTCCTGCTGCCGGCCGCCGCGGCGGCCTTCCTCGCCCTGCCCGACGGCACCAACCTGGCCCGCTTCACCAAGGCCCCCGGAGCGGTAGCGATGACCGCCCTGTTCCTGTCCCTGGCCCTCCTCGGCACGCTGCGCCGACGCTCCCGACCGCGTTGATCATGAGGTTAGCGGTCCTGTCGATCTCCGAAAGCCCCGCCAACCTCATGATCAACGCGCGAGTGTGCGTCAGGACTGCGCGCCGGAGGTGGGGTAGTGGCGGTCGGCGCGGTTGATGGTCAGGGTCAGGCGGGCGCGGGCGAGGATGGTCAGGAGTAACACGGCGGGACCGGCCAGCGCGACGGCGATCGTGCTCGTGGCCAGCGCCGCGAAGCTGACGTCGCCGCGTATCGGGTCGATGGCATCGCCCAGGGCGGGCACCGCCAGGAAGCCGGCGGGGGTGAGCAGTGTGACGAGCGCCCAGCCGCCGCGGGTGTCCCCGCCGATGGCCAGAGCCATGGCCAGCACGGCCCCGACGACCAGCAGTAACCCGCCGACGGCGGGCAGGAAGCTCAACGCGGTGAAGCCGTAGTAAGTGAGACCATCGCCCGGCCGCACCAGGTATTCCGTCGCCGCTACCGCCGTCACAGCGGACAGCAGCGGCGCGAGGCGGACCGCCGTCGCGGGCCGGTCGGGCAGGGCCAACGCCAGCAGGCCGAGCATGACCTGCGGCAGCAGCACGAACAGCGGCGGCCGGAATGCGTCGAGCACTGCGGCCAACAGCGGCAGCGCCACCGTGAGCAGGAGGGCGAGGGCGATGGCCAGCCGGGCGACCCGGCGCGACGCGACCGCGGTGGCGATCGCGGCCAGCAGCCAGCCCGCCCAGGCGATGACACCGATCGAGACAAACGGGCCGACGTGGGGTACACCCCATTCGATATTCGCCGGATGCAGCTCTGTCGTACCCCAGACACCGGCGAGGACGCTCGCGGTGACCATGGACAGCAGTGCCGCGAGGCGTACCCCGGGGGTCAGGCTGGCGACACCTGCGGCCCGCAGCCGCTGACGGAGCCCGCCGCGGAGCAGGTCCGCGGCGTCCGCCGTCGAGGGCCAGCGGCGACCCGGCGCGGCCAGGTCCAGATAGGTGCCGACGATCTCGGCGCCGCGGGAACGCCGGTAGTCGGCGGGGTACGCGCGCAGCAGTCGCAGGTAGCGGCGCTCCAGGTCGCTCATGCCAGCCCTCCGGCCACTCGGGGGGTGGTCGCCCGGGTGGCCGGAGCGCGTCGGGCCAGCCGGGCGGTGGCGGCCTCGACGTTGCGCCGTAGCCGCTCGGTCTCGGCGGTCAGGGTGCTGGTGCCGGCGGGGGAGAGCCGGTAGTAGCGGCGCAGTCGGCTGTCCACCACCTCCTCCCGGTCGACCTCGACCAGGCCGGCGTCGACCAGCCGGTCGAGCGCGCCGTAGAGGGTTCCCGGGCGAAGCGTCACCCGCCCGTCGGAGAGGGTGCTGACCTCGCCGATCAGCCCATAGCCGTGCAGCGGCTCGCCGGCGAGCGCGGTGAGGATGAGGAACGTGGGTTCCCGCAGGGGTGTGTCCATGGCCGTAATATAACGGACGCGAAGGTATTGCGGGGGGCGGCGTGTCGGGACCGAAAACGGCCGGGCCGGCCCCGCGTAGGCGGAGCCGGCCCGGCCGGTGATCGGTGACTGCTCAGCAGTCGTAGTACATGGCGAACTCGTGCGGGGTCGGGCGCAGGCGCACCGGGTCGACCTCGTTGGCGCGCTTCCAGTCCACCCAGGTGGAGATCAGGTCCGGGGTGAAGACGCCGCCGTCGAGCAGGTAGTCGTGGTCGGCCTCCAGCGAGTCGAGCACGGCCGGCAGCGAGCCCGGCACCTGCTTGACGTCGCCCCACTCCTCCGGCGGGAGGTCGTAGAGGTCCTTGTCGATCGGCGTCGGCGGCTCGATCTTGCTCTTGATGCCGTCCAGGCCGGCCATCATCATGGCCGAGAAGGCCAGGTAGACGTTGGCCGACGGGTCCGGCACGCGGAACTCGACGCGCTTGGCCTTGGCGTTGCTGCCGGTCACCGGGATGCGGGTGCAGGCGGAACGGTTGCGCTGCGAGTAGACCAGGTTGACCGGCGCCTCGTAGCCCGGCACCAGGCGGCGGTACGAGTTGACCGTCGGGTTGGTGAAGGCCAGCAGCGACGGTGCGTGGTGCAGCAGACCGCCGATGTACCAGCGGGCCATGTCGGACAGACCCGCGTAGCCGGTCTCGTCGTAGAACAGCGGCTCACCGTTGAGCCAGAGGCTCTGGTGGGTGTGCATGCCGGAACCGTTGTCGCCGAACAGCGGCTTGGGCATGAAGGTCGCGGTCTTGCCGTTGGCCCAGGCCTCGTTCTTCACGATGTACTTGAAGAGCTGGAGCTGGTCACCTGCGTGCAGCAGGGTGGAGAACCGGTAGTTGATCTCGGACTGCCCGGCGGTGCCCACCTCGTGGTGCGAGCGCTCCACGTTGAAGCCGGTGTCGACGAGCCGGCGCACGATCGAGTCACGCAGGTCGGCGTAGTGGTCGACCGGCGGCACCGGGAAGTAACCGCCCTTGTACGCGGTCTTGTAACCGAGGTTGCCGCCCTGCTCTTCGCGGCCGGTGTTCCAGGCGCCCTCGATCGAGTCGATGTAGTAGAACGACTGGTGCGCCGAGGTCTCGTGGCGGATCGAGTCGAAGATGTAGAACTCCGCCTCGGCGCCGAAGTAGGCGGTGTCGGCGATGCCGCTCGCCGCCAGGTACGCCTCGGCCTTCTTCGCGACGTTGCGCGGGTCGCGGCTGTAGGCCTCGCGGGTGAACGGGTCGTGGATGAAGAAGTTCAGCGCGAGCGTCTTCTGCGCGCGGAACGGGTCGATGAACGCGGTGGCGACGTCCGGGAGCAGGAGCATGTCCGACTCGTGGATCGCCTGGAAACCGCGGATCGACGAACCGTCGAACGCGAGGCCGTCGGTGAAAAGATCGTCGTTGACGGACTCGACCGGCAGGTTGAAGTGCTGCATCACGCCGGGCAGGTCACAGAAACGAACGTCGACGAACTTCACGTCCTCGTTCTTGAGGTATCGCAGCAGTTCCTCGGGATTGGCGAACACACATCCTCCTGGCACGTCCACGGGGTGGCTAGGCTTCTGGCGACGCTAGGGCCAGGCGGTTGCCCGGCCGTGTCTCCGTTGTTTCTGCCGTGTTACGTCCCGCGCAGAGCGTCAGTGGCGCTCCGGTCCACGCCCCCGGCCCGCCGCGAGCGCCGTCCGACTGTGCCAGTGTAATGACATTTGATGCCGTTGGCCCGAATCAGCACGCCGTGCAGGCGACACCCGGCAAGTCCCCATCCCCGCGCGGATACCCTTGACCGCTGTGACCAATCCGCACGCCCCGGCCGCGCCGGCCACCGACCCCGGCTTCACCCCACCCAGCCTCGGCAAACGTTTCGGGGCGCTGGTCATCGACTGGGTGCTCAGCCTGCTGGTGTCAAACGTCTTCGCCGATCCGTTGCGCGACAGTTGGGCGCCGGTGCTGGTGCTGGTGCTCGAGTACGGCTTCTTCCTCGGCCTGTTCGCCCAGACGCCGGGCATGTACATCACGAAGATCCGCTGCGTGAACTGGTACGACGGTGGCCGGATCGGGGTGCTCCGCGGACTGATCCGCGGCCTGCTCCTGGCCCTCGTCGTCCCCGCACTGATCATGGACGAGCACCGTCGGGGCCTGCACGACAGATTCGCCAACGCGGTCATCGCCGACGCACCCCGAGGCTGAGCCCCAGCCCGCCGCCGCGCTCTGCCGGCGGCCCCGCGGCCTCGCCCTCGGCCCTCGCCCTCGGCCCTCGGCCCTCGGCAGCCGGGCTCGCGCCCGGCTGCTGGCCTAGCGCCCGCCCCCGGCTGCTGGCCTCCGGCCCCCGGCCTCGCCCCGCCCAAGATCGCGCTCGATCCCGGATTTAGTGGCCTGGAACCGCTGGGACACCACTACATCCTGGATCGAGCGCGATCTTGACCGGCGACGTGGTCTGAAGCCGCGCTTCCGGCGGCCCAGGCGTCCGCATCTGAACGAAATCGCAGCAACTTCGGGGAAGTTGCTGCCTGCGGCGTGTCTGAGGCAGCAACTTCGGGGATGTTGTGCGGGTGCGGGTGCGGGTGCGGGTGCGGGTGCGGGTGCGGGTGCGGGGCGCCGGGGTGCGCGGCGCCGGGGTGCGCGGCGCCGGGGTGCGCGGCGCCGGGGTGCACGGCGCCGGGATAGGCGGCGCCGGGGTGCGGAGGTGCGGGGCGCCGGGGTGCGGGGGCACCGACGGGTAAGAGCCGGACCCGTTCGGGTCCGGCTCTTACGCGTACACCTGGGGGGTCAGCGGCCCCGCGACTGGCGGGAGGCGCCCGGCGGCCGCATGTTCTTCGGGATCGCGCCCTTGGGCATCTGCGGACGGGCGGTGAGGGCCTTGAGCCGCTTGTCCAGCGAGTTGACGTCCTTGCCGGAGAGCGCGCGGGGCAGACGCAGCAGCGTCGTGCGGAGCTTGCGGATCGGCAGTTCGCCCTCTTCCTGCCCGATCACGTAGTCGTGCAGGGGCGCGGAGCCGATCACCTTCGACAGCCGCCGCTTCTCCTGCCCGAGCAGGCCGCGCACCCGCTGCGGGTTGCCCTCGGCCAGCAGGATCACGCCCGGCCGGCCGATCACCAGGTGGATCATGTCCATCTGGGTGGTCGAGCTGACCGCCGGGGTCACCCGCCAGTCGCCGCGCATGTTCTCCATGATCTGCGCCGCGGCGCCGGGCTGCCCCTCGGCGGCGTTCATCATCGCCTTGTTGGACCGCAGGTTGAGCACGATCAGCACCGCGAGCAGGACGAACAGGATGCCGATCGGCAGCCAGATCCAGCTCCAGAGGATGACCGCGACCACGGTGAGGGCGAGCGGGATGAGCACCGCGGCGGCGACCAACGGCGCGAACCACCGGTCCTGCTTGGCGGTGAACTGGAACACCATCCCGATCTGCTTCAGCCGTTGGCCGAACGAGACCTTCTCCTGGGGCTTTGCCATGTCGCAGAGTCTAGTGGTCGCCGCCCGCCCCGTTGATCCGCGTCCGGGTGCCGGCCGACTGAGTACCTTACGTCGCCTCGCCGCCGCCGCCTGGCCGAGTAAGGAGGGTGCCGGCGGTGAAGATCAGGCGCTGTGCCCATGCCCGGGTGGGGCCTTCGCGCGGAGAGTCATCGGCAGAGGACGACGCCACGACGAAGGAGACCGACATGTTCGGCAACGACGCGGAATTCCTGCTCTCCCTGCACCGTACGCACGCCGCCGAGCTGCGCGCCGAGGTGGACGCGGACCGGCTCGCCCGCGCGGTGTCGCGACGTTCCGGCCGCACCTGGCTGGGCCGCCGTCAGCAGACCCGCCGCCTCGGCGACGACCGCCGGTGAGCGCGCCCGCCCCGGCGGCCACGCCCACGGCACCCGACCGGCGCGACGGCCGACCGCCGGTGACCGCGCCCGCCCCGGCGGCCACGCCCACGGCACCCGACCGGCGGGACGGCCGACCGCCGGCCGTCCCGCCGATCGGTGGGGCCGGCGCGGGCGGCCGTCATGGCATGCTCGCTTCCGTGACCGTACGCGCCGCCAGCTCCGTTATCGTCGGCCGCCAGCGTGAGCTGGCGACGTTGCGGGAGGCGCTGGCTCGCGCCGGGGCGGGGGAGCCGACCACCGTGTTGGTGGGTGGCGAGGCGGGGGTGGGTAAGACCCGGCTGTTGGAGGAGTTCTCGGCCGGGACCACCGACGGCGGGGCGCGGGTGCTTGTCGGCCAGTGCCTGGAGCTGGGCGAGGCGGGTCTGCCGTTCGCCCCGTTCGCCGCCGCCCTGCGCGCGGTGCTGCGCGTCGATGGTCCCGAGGTGTTCGCCGGGTACGAGGCGGAATTCGCCCGGCTGCTGCCGGAGCTGGGCCGGGCGCCGCTGGCCGCGCCGAGCGCCGCCCCGGTCGGCGACGCCCCGCGCGGCTACCTGTTCGACCTGGTCGCCGAGCTGTTCCAGCGGCTCGCCGAGGTCCGGCCGCTGGTGCTGATGATCGAGGACCTGCACTGGGCCGACCGCTCCACCCGCGACCTGATCGGCTTCCTGGTCCGGGCGGCCCGACCGGGCCGGCTGCTGCTGGTCTGCACCTACCGCACCGACGAGTTGCAGCGCGGGCACCCGTTGCGCCCGTTCCTGGCCGAGCTGGACCGGGTCCGTGGCGTACACCGGGTCGAGCTGGGGCGGCTGGACCGCGACGGCACCGGCGCGGTCCTCGCGGATCTGCTCGGTGTCGAGCCGTCCACCCGTGCCGTCGACGACGTCCACGGGCGCACCCAGGGCAACCCCTTCTTCATCGAGGAGTTGGCCGTGGCCGGCGATCCGCTCGGCTGCGCGGCGCTTCCCGAGACCCTGCGCGACCTGCTGTTGGCCCGGGTGGACCGGCTGCCCGAGCCGTCCCAGCGGGTGCTGCGGATCGCCGCGGCCGGCGGCACCCGGTTCGCCCACGACCTGCTCGCCGAGGTCGCCGGCCTGCCGGACACCGAGTTGGAGGACGCGCTGCGTGCCGCCGTCGCCGCCCAACTCGTGGTGGCCGACCCGGACGGCGACTACGAGTTCCGGCACGCGCTGGTCCGCGAGGCCGTGCACGACGAGTTGCTGCCCGGCGAACACGCCCGGCTGCACGCCCGCTTCGCCGCCGCGATCGAGGCGCAGCCGCACCTGGTCGCCGTCGGCCGGGCACCGGCGGAGATCGCCCACCACTGGTACGCCGCGCACCACCACCCGCGTGCCCTGGTCGCCGCGCTCGCCGCGGCCCGCGACGCCGCCGACCGGTACGCCTACGCCGAGCAGCGTCGACTGTTGGAACGGGCGCTGGAGCTGTGGGAACTGGTGCCCGATGCCGCCGACCTGCTCGGCATCGACCACCTGGGGCTGCTGGAGCAGACCCTGGACGCCGCGATCACCGCCGGGGACTTCAGCCGGGCCATCACCCTGACCCGGGCCGGGCTGGCCGAGGTGGACGCCGACGCCGCGCCGCTGCGTGCCGCCCGCCTGCTGGACCAACGGGGTCGACTGATGGCCCTGCTCGGCAAGAGCGACGGCAGCCGTGAGCTGGACGAGGCGTACCGGCTGGCGGCCGGCGGCCCGATCGGCGTGGAGCGGGTCCGGCTGCTCGCCGACATCGCCACCCACCTGGCCAAGATCGCTCCTCAGCGGGCCGCCCAGGTGGCCGCCGAGGCGGGTGCCGCCGCCGCGGCCCTCGGCGAGGAGTTGGCCCTGCTGCCGACGCGGATCGCCATGCTCTGCCACGGTGAACGGGATCTGGAGGATGGGCTGGCCGGGCTGGCCACGGTCGAGGCCGCCGCGCGTACGGCCGGGGACACACCGACGCTCGTGCTCGCCAAGGTGTTCCAGTCGGACATGCTCTGCGAACTGGGCCGCTACGCCGAGTCCGCGCAGGCGGCGGAGGCCGGTGTGGCCGAGGCGCGGCGGGTGGGGATCAGCCGCTCGACCGGGGCGTACCTGCTGTCGAACCGGGCCGAGGCGCTGATCGCGCTGGGTCGGTGGGACGAGGCCGAGGGGGTGTGCGCGGAGGCCGCCCGGATCGACCTGTCCGGCGTCACCGGGCTGCACTGGCTCCAGGTGGGCGCCGGGCTGCGGCTGGCCCGCGCCCATCCGGGGGCCGAGGAGTTGGTCGACCGGGCGTTGGCCTTCCTGGGCCGGCCCTACCTGTGGCCCAACCACCGGCTGCCCCTGCACGAGCTGGCGATCGAGGCGGCGCTGGCCGCCGACGACAAGATCGAGGCGGTACGCGCCGCTCGCGTCGCGGTGGCCAACGCGCATCTGCCGCAACTGCCCCGGGAAGGCTGGCCGGTGCTCAGCGCCGTCGCCCGTACCGCCGCCCGGGTTGGTGATCGGGACCTGGCTGCCGCCGTCAGCGCGCTCGCCGCGGACCTGCCGGTCCGGCACCCGGCGGCGCGGGCGCACGCCGCCCAGGTCACCGCGCTGCTGGCGATCGGCGACCAGGCGCTGCCGGCCTGGCGGGCGGCGGTGGACGCGTGGCGTGCCGACGGGCAGCCGTACCCGCTCGGTCGGGCGTTGTTGGCGCTGGCCGAGACGGCCGCCGCCGGCGGCGAGCGGGACGAGGTGTCGGCGGCGGTCACCGAGGCCACGGAGATCGCCCGGCGGTTGGGCGCGACACCGCTGGCCGAGGCGGCCGCGACCCTGGCGCGGCGGGTCGGCCTGCGTGGGACGGGTCAGGGTGGGGCCGGCGCCGATCTGTTGACCGCCCGGGAGCGGGAGGTGCTGCGGCTGGTCGCCGAGGGGCACAGCAACAGCCGGATCGCCGAGCAGTTGTTCATCTCCCCGAAGACGGCAAGCGTGCACGTCTCCCGGATCATCGCGAAACTCGACGTGACGAACCGGGGGGAGGCCGCCGCGCTTGCCCACCGCCTCGGCCTGCTCGCCGAGCCCGCGCCACCCCGCTGACGAGCGCGCCAGCGGTCACCGCCGGGCCGGATGACCACCGACGGGCCGCATCCGGCGGTCAGGCCGACGGCAGGTAGATCCGCCAGCCGTCGATCGTGACCAGGCCCAGGCTGCCCGGGGCGGCGCGCAACCGCTCGTCGAGCGTGTGCGCCAACGGCGAGCCGGTCGGTGCGACCCAGGCGGGCGCCGCCGCTCCGTCGACCTCCCGCCGGTACGCGGGGTAGCGGTCGAAGCCGGGGCGCAGCGCGTCGTCGACGACCGCGCAGACCACCTGCTCCGCCGTGGCGAAGGTGAGCCGGTTGCAGGTCCAGTAGCCGGCGCGGACGTGTCGTACGCCGAGCTGACGCAGGGTGGTCACCAACTCGGTGTGCCGGGCCTCGGCGGTCCGGGTCGCGGGCGCGGTCCGCGCCGCCTGCCAGGTGGCGTGGCCGGCGGTGCCCAGGGTGGCCACGAGCAACGCCAGCGCGACCGGGCGGGCCAGCGCCGACCCGACACCGCGACGGTCGCCCGCGGACCGTCGGAGACCGCCACGGGCCGCCGCCCAGACCGGCCACAGCAGTGCCGGCAGGGAGATGAGCAGGCAGGACAGATAGCGGGAACTCTCCACCGGCGTGAGCCCGGCGGAACTGCTCACGGTGTACGCGCCGAGGGTGCCGACCGCGGCCAGCACCAGCGCCAGCCACACGGCCGCCGCCACCCGAGCCGGGACCTCGGCGACGCCCCCGGGGCCGCCCGCGGCCGGGACCGCGGGGTCGGTCGGGATGGCGGACGCGCGGCGCAGGGTGTGCCAGGCGGTGGCGGCGGCGAGGGCCAGCAGCAGCGGCAGGGCGAGCGCCCACCACAGTTGCCAGGTGGCGCACCGCCCGGGACCGCAGAACCCCATGCCCAGCGCAGGGCCGAGCACCAGGCCGCCGTGCAGGCGGTCCGCCCATCCCGCGCTGGCGTTCGCACCGCTGGCGGCAAGCACCGCGTGCAGCGGGTTCCGGCCGGTCAGCAGGCTGTCCAGCAGCAGCGGTGCGGCGCCCACCACGGCCGCGGCCCCGAGCAGCGCCCCGGCCGCGCCCCGCAGCTCCCGACCGCAGAACCCGACGAGCACCGCGCCGAGCGCCACGACGTACGGCAGCACCAGCGGGTCGACCCAGACCATCAGGCCGGCCAGGAATCCCCACACCGCCCAGCGGGTCAGCCGCCGCCCCGGTCGCCCGGTGGCCAGATCCACCGCGAGTACGGCCAGCGCCATCCCGGCCGCGTTCATCTCCGGATAGCCACCGCCGGCGATCAGCTGGTTCTTCACCACCCGGTCGGAGCCCAGCGCCAGCAGCGCCACCACCAGCAGCCCGAACCACCGGTCCCCGGTCAGCCGCAGCGTCAACCGCCAGGCCAGCAGCAGGAACAGCACGTACAGCGCGAGCGTGGGCAGCCGCAGACCGAGCAGCGACGGCCCACCGGCCACGGCGAACACCGGCGCGGCCAGGTACGCCTCCAGCGCGCCCATGTACTGCTGGCCGTAGAACCAGACCGGGAAGTCCTCAGCGCGGGCGATGTGCAGCGCGGCCAACCCCATGGCGGCCTCGTCGCTGTTGGTGGGCGGCGCGGCGTGACCCAGCAGCCAGAGCCGGTAACCCACCCCGACGAGTACGACCAACCCGGTCAGCCAGCCGACCAACCCGAGACGCGAGCCCGGCCGTGGGCGCGGGGAGCCCGCGCCACGCGGCTGCTGGCGTACGCCGAGGGTCATCGCACGATCATGACATCCGGACGCCGAACGGCCGCGCGGCGCTGCCGGCGGGGTCAGCCCGCGGTGGTGGCGACCGGGGTGGCGGCGCGGGCGTCGAGCGCCTGCTTGTAGAGCCGGCCCGCCCGGTACGACGAGCGCACCAGCGGCCCGCTCATCACCCCGGCGAAGCCGATCTCCTCGGCCTCCTCGCGCAGCTCCACGAACTCCTCCGGCTTGACCCAGCGGGTCACCGGGTGGTGCCGGGGGGTGGGCCGCAGGTACTGCGTGATGGTGATCAGCTCGCAACCGGCGTCGTGCAGGTCGCGGAGCGCCTGGGTGACCTCGGCGCGCTCCTCGCCCATGCCCAGGATGAGGTTGCTCTTGGTGACCAGACCGTCGGCGCGGGCCTGGCGGATCACGTCCAGCGAACGGTCGTAGCGGAACGCCGGCCGGATGCGCTTGAAGATGCGCGGCACGGTCTCCACATTGTGGGCCAGCACCTCCGGGCGGGAGCCGAAGACCTCGGCGAGCTGCTCGGGCACGGCGTTGAAGTCCGGGATCAGCAACTCGACGCCGCAGCCGGGCTGGAGGAGGTGGATCTGTCGGACGGTCTCGGCGTACAGCCAGGCGCCGCCGTCGGGCAGGTCGTCACGGGCGACACCGGTGATGGTGGCGTAGCGCAGCCCCATCGCGACCACCGACTCGGCCACCCGACGCGGCTCGTCGGCGTCGAACTCGGCCGGCTTGCCGGTGTCGATCTGGCAGAAGTCGCAGCGCCGGGTGCACTGGTCGCCACCGATGAGGAAGGTGGCCTCCCGGTCCTCCCAACACTCGTAGATGTTGGGGCAGCCGGCCTCCTGGCAGACGGTGTGCAGCCCTTCGCGCGAGACGAGCCCGCGCAGCTGGGTGTACTCCGGTCCCATCTTGGCCTTGACCTTGATCCACGGCGGTTTGCGCTCGATCGGCGTCTCGGCGTTGCGCGCCTCGATGCGCAGCAGACGCCGCCCCTCGGGGGCTGCCGTTGCGGTGCGCGCTGCCTGGCCGGTCGTCGGCGCGGAGTGCTCGATCGTCACGAAATTGAGCCTACGCTGGACGGCAGGTGTCTATGTACGCCAGGCGACCGGCGTCACGCTCCAAACGTTGTGACGCCGGACACCGGATAGTCGAAAATGAGCGTCACACACGTGGGGATCTGGTGCTACGGTCTCCGCCAACAGCGACGACGGAGCCGAGTAGCGCGCCGACCCGCCAGTGCAGAGAGCCGCCGGTGCTGAGAGGCGGTCTGGCGCCGGTGCGCGAAGACCCTCCCGAGCTGCGGGAAGAACGGTTGCGGGTCACCCGTGCCCAGTAGAGCCCGCCCGGCTGGCCCCGGTCATCAGGCGACGAACGAGGCCCCCGCTTCGGCGGGGGTGAAGGTGTGGTGGCACCGCGAGGTTCCCGCTCGCCCACACCTCCCTGGGGCTGATGCGACGCGTCGCCACCGCAGGGCGGCGACGGCGTGGCGATCGACCGAGGAGCAGCCCGCCATGCAACGAACCCTGTCCCACCACCTGCCCACCCGGATCGGCACGACCGTGCGGATCGCCGGGTGGGTGCACCGACGCCGACTGTTGAAATCGGTGGCCTTCCTGATCGTGCGCGACGCCACCGGCCTGGCCCAGGTGGTCGTCACCGACCCGGCCATCCGCGCCGAGCTGGAGAAACTCCCCGAGGAGACGGTCGTCGAGGTCACCGCGACGGTGACCGCGAACGACACGGCGCCCGCCGGGGTCGAGCTGACCGACCCGGAGGTACGGCCGCTCGGGCCGCCCGCCGTGCCGCCACCGTTCGACCTGTACCGGCCGACGCTCACCGCGAGCCTGCCCACCCAACTCGACAACGCGCCGACCGCGCTGCGCCACCCCACCCGGTCGGCCGCGCTGCGGATCTCGGCGGCGGCGGTGGCCGGCTTCCGGGCCGCACTCGACGTCCACGACTTCGTGGAGATCCACACTCCGAAGGTGGTCAGCTCCTCCACCGAGAGCGGGGCGAACGTGTTCGCGCTGGACTGGTTCGGCGGTCCCGCGTACCTGGCCCAGTCGCCGCAGTTCTACAAACAACTGATGGTCGGCGTCTTCGAACGCGTCTACGAGGTGGGGCCGGTGTTCCGGGCCGAGCCGCACGACACCGTCCGGCACCTCGCGCAGTACACGTCGCTCGACGCCGAGCTGGGCTTCGTCACCGACCACCGCGACGTGATGCGGGTGCTGCGCGACACCCTGGCCGGGATGCTGGGCACCGTGGGCGAGCGGGCCGGCGCCGCCCTGGCGACGCTGGGCGTCACACCGCCGGAGGTGCCCACGGAGATCCCGGCGGTGCACTTCACCGAGGCGTTGAGGATCGCCGGCGCGCCCGCCGACGAGCCGGACCTCGCGCCCGCCCACGAACGGGCGCTGGGCGAGTGGGCCCGCCGCGAACACGGCTCGGACTTCCTCTTCGTCACCGGCTACCCGATGGCGAAGCGACCGTTCTACACGCACCCGGACCCGGCGCGGCCGGCGTACTCGAACGGTTTCGACCTGCTCTTTCGTGGGTTGGAGCTGGTCACCGGCGGGCAGCGGCTGCACCGGCACGCCGACTACCTGGCGGCGTTGGCGGCCCGGGGTGAGCCGGTCGAGCCGTACGCCGGTTACCTGGACGCGTTCCGGCACGGCATGCCGCCGCACGGTGGCTTCGCCATCGGCCTGGAGCGTTTCGTGGCCCGGCTGGTCGGCGCGGCCAACATCCGGGAGGTCACCGCGTTCCCGCGCGACCTGCACCGGCTGACCCCGTAGGACCCCGTGCCGGCTGCGCGCCTGATGCCGGTGAGTCATCTTGATGACTCACCGGCATCACAGCCGACACCTGTCGACAGTCGGCGAGTCGATCGCGCAGCCGGGCCGCCTGCGGGCCGTTGGCGCGCGTGCCTCGGCGGTCACAGCCCCTTGAACAGGTGGGAGGTGGTGATCAGGACGGTCCGATCGCCAGCCGGGATGACGTCGCGTCGCCGGAGGACGTCGTAGGCGGCCAACACGGTGCAACTGCTGATCTCCCAGGTGTGCCCGTGTCGGCTCGCCCGCTCGTACCAACTGGTTGCCACGTCCTCCCGCACCACCACGACGCTGCCCGCACTCCGGGTCACCGCGGCCCGGGCCTGGACGGTCGTGCTGTCCCCGGCGATCGAGTGGAGGCTTCCGGCGCTGTCGGAGAAGCGCGTGGTGATGTCCTGGCCGGCCAGTACGGCGGACAACCTGGGGAAGGGTTCGACCAGGTGAAGGCGTGGCAGGCGGCCGCCGGTCAGGGCGGACCACTGGGCGAACCCGAGGTGGATGCCCCAGGCCAGATCGCCACGGCTCGACGGGATCACGACGTGGTCCACCCCGGCGGGTACGGCGGCCGCCATCTCCCAGGCGATGGCCTTGTAGCCCTCGATCCCGAAGCAGCTACTGCCGATGACGATGTCGGCGACGTTGGAGACGGCCAACGTGTCGGGACGGTCGGCTGCCTCCTTGACGTACCGGATGCGTTCCTCGTCGGTGTCGAAGGTGCGCAGGTCCGCTCCGAGCCTGCGCAGCGGCTCCGCGAGCGATTCGGGCAGCCAGGTGAAGCCGGCCACCACGGCCCGGAGGCCGACGGCGGCGGCGAAGGCGGCGGTGGCCAGCCCGGCGTTACCTGACGATCCGACGACGACGCGCTCGTAGCCCGACGCCTTCGCGTGGGTCACCGCCATCGCCGCGAACCGGTCCTTGTGGGATCCGGTCGGATTCGCCGCCTCGTTCTTGACGAGCACCCCGTCGAGCCAGGGCAGCGGGAACAGCGGTGTGCGCCCCTGGCCCAGATCCGGAACGACGGGGTACGGCACCAGTTGGTCCTGGCGTACCGCCTCGGCGGGGTAACGGCAGAACAGGTTCGAGCCGTGGCCGGCGGCCGCGCAGGAGGGGCACCCGAGCGGGTAGTCGCCGACCGGATGGTGGGCACCGCAACGAACGCACTCCAGGGACGTGACCGCGGTACCGGCCGGTGGTCGTACCGCGTCCGTCATGTCACGTCCCGGCAGCGTGGCTGCGCTCGTCGGTCAGGCCGCGACGAGGGTGGCGAGTCGGCGCTCGACCACCGGGAGCACGTCGGCGACGGTGATCGGGCGGCCCAGTTCGGCGGTGAGCGAGGTGACGCCTGCGTCGCGGATGCCGCACGGCACGATCCGGTCGAAGGAGGTCAGGTCGCAGTCGCAGTTGATCGAGAAGCCGTGCAGGGTGACGCCCCGGGCGACCCGGATGCCGATGGCGGCCACCTTGCGGGCCGGCCCCCGGTCGTCCTCGGGCACCCAGACGCCGCTGCGCCCCTCGACCCGGCCGGCGGTCAGCCCGAACTCGGCGCACACGTCGATGAGCAGCTCTTCGGTGCGGCGCACGTAGGCGATCACGTCCACCGGGTCGGGCAGCCGCAGGATCGGGTAGCCGACGAGCTGCCCCGGCCCATGCCAGGTGATCTTGCCGCCGCGGTCCACGTCGACGACCGGGGTGCCGTCCGTCGGCCGGTCCCACGGCTCGGTGCGCTTGCCCGCGGTGTAGACGCTCGGGTGTTCCAGCAGCAGCACGGTGTCGCCGCGCTCGCCAGCCACCACCGACTCGTGCAGGCGTCGCTGCTCGTCCCAGGCGGCCCGGTAGTCGAGCAGGCCGGCGCGGACGGCGGTGAGGCCGGAGATCGTCGTTGTCACGGTGTCCAGCCTAATCCCGCTCCCGGCGATCGTCCCTGGTGAGCCGTCTCACGAGGAACGCGGCGCGGCGGCGACGAACGACGAGGGCGGTGGCGAGCAGCAGCGGCACGGCCAGCGTGAGGTAGACCCAGAGCGGGGCGGCGAACGGTGACGGACGGGGCTCCGGCCCACCGAACGCGGCCCGGGTCAGCAGGTCGCCCGGCACCATCAGGTCGGTCGAGCCGACCGGCGTGGTCACCAGCACCTCGCGACCACCGTCGGGCGACAGCGCGGCGAGAACAGCCTGCCGGTCGGTGTCCTGCTCCGTTGCGCTGACGTACCGCAGGACGGGGTCGTCGCCGCGCCAGCCGATGACCTCGCTGACCGAGGTGCCGGCCGGCAGGGCCCGGCCGACGGCGTGGCCGGTGGCCCTGTCCAGGAACTCGATCCGCCAGGTGCGCGCCGCCGCCTCCTCGGATGTGCACCGGGGCCCGGCGCAGCCGTCGAAGGCGAGCAGCGCGAGCCGCCGACCGTCGGGATGCCAGGCGGCCGGGCCGGCGAGTTTGCGCCGGTCGCCCAGGTCGACCTGCCAACGAGGGCCACCACCGGCCGGGTCGACGACAACCAGGCGCCCGTGTTCGGCGAGTTGGGCCGGCACGTCCGGCCAGCCGGTGACCGCCACCAGGTCGCCCCCGGGTGACCAGGCCGCTGCGGTGTGCGACGCGAAGGTGCCGACGTCGAGCGTCCGCTCGGTGTCCCGGAACGGGTCGACGACGAGCAGGTCGTCGGGCTTCTCCGGGTCGTTGAGCTGCTGATTGTCCGGCCCGTAGGTGATCACGTCGTCGTCGTTGTTGCGGGTGATCAGCACGTGTTGCCCGTCCGGTGCCCAGGCCATCGGGTAGACGCCGGTGCTCCTCGTGCGGCGCTGCCGGCCGGTGGTGAGATCCAGCAGCTCGCCGGAGTACGGCCGCAGGTAGTGCCGTCCATCCGGGGAGAGCAGCCCGTGCCCCTCGCCGATGGGGATCGGGATCAGCCGGTACGCGCCGTTCCGGTCGACGAGCACCCCTGTCGACTCGAAGTAGCGGGTGCGGTCGGTGAAGAACACCAGCGCGGCCGGGCCGGCCGGGCGTTGCCCCACGGTGGCCTGCCACAGCCACGGATCGTGCACCCGGGTCGGCACCACGCCGGCCGTGCTGCCGGAAGCCGTGGTGCGGCCGGTGACAGTGCCGTTCGCGGCCGTGGCGGCCGGCGCGCTGATGGCCACCAGCCCCAGCGCGACCCCGGCCGCAGCGGCGCGCCGCAGTCGCCTGCCGATCTCTCCCATCAGCCCATTAGACGCGACGCAGGCCGGACACGATGCCCCACTCGGTCGTGCCGCGCGCTACCGGTCGGCCGGTGGGATGCGCCAGAGCCAGACGTCGTCGACCCGCTGCGGCTCGCCGAACAGGGCGGTGCCGGTACGCAGCAGCGCCTCCTCGTCGACCTCGAACTTCGCACCGTGCACCTGGTCGGCGAGCACCACCGTCTCGATCCGCCAGTGCCGCAGGTCCGACTGCACCTCGCGGATCGTCCCGTCGGTGACGATCGGCACCAACCCGGTGCGGCCGGCCTGGTCCATCAACGCGCTCAGGGTGCGCGGCACCGGGCCGATCCGGCCGCGCCCGTCCGGTCCGCCGGGGCCGAGGAAGAAGCCGCCGGGGATCTCGAACTCGCCCTGCCGGTGCGACAACGCGTACGCCTGCCAGCGCTGACCGTCCGGGTAGATGTCCACGGTCAACGGCACCGGGGTGAGCACGCCGTCCGGTGAGACGTAGTCCCGCCAGGTGCCGGAGGTGATGAACTCCGGGATGGGCTCCCGCTCGTCGGTCAGCAGCGGGGTGGGCAGCAGCGGCACCAGGGCCGCCGCGAACCCGAGCACCCAGGCCAGCTCGGTGGGGCGGTACCGGGGTGGCGCGGCGCGCAGTTGGTCGACGGCGTACGCCAGCAGCACGCCGATCACCGGTGCGACCACGAGCGCCAGCCGGGCCGGCAGCGCGGCGTTCACGACCGGCAGTTGCCCGAGCAGGTCGAACGGCATGGGCAGGTCGGTGCGCTGTCCGTCGACCTTGGCGACCGGCCCGAAGGAGAGCACCGTGAAGATCAGCGCGACGACACCCAGCGCCCAGAGGGTGGCCCGGCGGCTCGGGTCGGCCCGTCGCCACAGCGCGACGAAGCAGACCACGGTGAGCACCAGCAACGGGATGCCGAAGAACGAGTTCTCCTCGGTCGGGTTCGGTGCCAACGAGGTGCCCAGCCCCGCCTCGCCGGCGAGCGAGCGGCGCGGGAAGGCGGCGAACGCGGCGATGTCCTCGGAGTGGATCACCGGGTCGAAGCCGGTGCCGTGGAACCGTTGCGGCCCGGCGAAGTGCAGCCACAGCGGGTAGGACAGCAGTACGCCGGCCACCACGGCGGTCACCCCGAGTCCGCGCAGGAAGGTGGGCAGCGCGGCGCGGGCCTCGGCCCGGTTGGCCGGGTGCAGCGCCCAGATGGCGACGAACACCCCGAGCGCCAGCGCCGTGAAGAAGAGCCCCTCGGCGGCGATCGAGAACGCCACCGCGACCAGCACGCCGAGGATCACCCCGTCGCGCAGCCAGTGCCCCGCTCGGCGCAGCGCGAACAGCCGCCAGATCAGCAACGGCACCAGCCAGCCGGCGGTCCAGTTCAGGTGGGCGTTGGCGTGCGAGACCATGCCGGGGGAGTAGGCGATGAACAGGCCGCCGACCCCGGCGGCCAGCCGACTGCGGACCAGGTGCCGGGAGAGCAGCCAGTACCAGGCCAGCGCGGTGGCGAGCAGGTTCAGGGTGAGGATCACCAGGAACGTGGCGGGCGGCCCGATCAGGTACGTGAGCGGAGCGAAGACCACCGCGTACACCGTGATCGAGGTGTTCACCGCGAGGTTCACGCCGTCCGGGACGTTGATCAGATACGTGAAGAGCGGGTTGTCCCCGTGGGTGACCGCGTGCCCGCCGAACGCCAGCAGCCACTCGAAGAGCGCCTGGTCACTGGAGTTGACGGTGATGGTGCGGACGTTCGGGTCCCGCCACAGCCCACTCGTCACCCAGACGGCGAGCGCGAACGCCACCAGCACGACGATCAGGTCGGCCCGGCGGTCCCGGACGACGCGCGGCGGTGACGCGGGTGCGGGCCCGGTGGCCAGCGACGGGGAGGACGGCACGCAGCGGACGTTACCAACCGGACCTGGACAGGCCGGTCAGACCTGCAAGGAGGGGACCGTTGTTGTCGCGTGGGGTTGGCGAGGACTCGCGTCGGCGGTCCGGCGTACACCTCGGCGGCCGTGAATGTGTGAGCGCGCCCCATGTCATGGCGGCGACACATCGTCGTAACGTCACGGCAATTCGACCGTGACCCAGTTCACAGTCCGCCCCTTCCAGGAGGCCGCCGTGCGCCGCTCCTCGTCCATCCTCACCCGCCTGATCGGCGTGGGCGCCGGGCTCGTCCTCGCCGCAGCCGGCGCGGTCGCCATCGCCGCACCCGCCCAGGCCGCGACCCTCACCCAGGTCACCGGGTTCGGCTCCAACCCGGGCAACCTCGCCATGTACGCCTACCGGCCGGACAGCCTGCCGGCCAACTCCCCGGCCGTGGTGCTGCTGCACGGCTGCACCCAGACCGCCGCCGGTTACTTCTCCGGCTCCGGCTGGCAGAAGTACGCCGACCAGTGGAAATTCTCCCTGATCGTCGTCCAGCAGCCGTCCGGCAACAACGCCAACTCCTGCTTCAACTTCTTCGAGGCCGGCGACACCGCGCGCGGCCAGGGTGAGGCGCTGTCCATCAAGCAGATGGTCGACCACGCCAAGGCGAACTTCGGGGTGGACGGCTCCCGGGTCTTCGTCAGCGGGCTGTCCGCGGGCGGGGCGATGAGCGCGGTCATGCTCGCCACGTACCCGGACGTCTTCTCCGCCGGATCGATCATCGCCGGCATCCCGTACCGCTGCGCCACCAGCATGGTCAACGCCTTCAGCTGCATGAACCCGGGCGCGGACAAGACCCCGGCCGCCTGGGGCGACCTGGTGCGGGGGGCGTACTCCGGCTACACCGGTCCGCGGCCCCGCGTCGCCATCTGGCACGGCACCTCGGACCCGACGGTCGCCCCGCTCAACGGCACCGAGTCCCGCGACCAGTGGACGAACGTGCGCGGCATCTCGCAGACCCCGACCAGCACCTCGTCGCTGCCCGCCAACACGAGCCTCGAGGTGTACGGCAACGACGAGGTACGGCTCTACCGGGTCTCCGGCATGGGCCACGGCACTCCGGTCGACCCGGGTTCCGGGGCGGACCAGTGCGGCACCGCCGGGGCGTACTTGCTCGACACCATCTGCTCGACGTACCGCGACGCGCTCTTCTTCGGCCTGAACGGCGGCGGCACCACCCCGACCCCC
This sequence comes from Micromonospora sp. NPDC049204, assembly GCF_040647935.1. Taxonomy (NCBI): domain Bacteria; kingdom Bacillati; phylum Actinomycetota; class Actinomycetes; order Micromonosporales; family Micromonosporaceae; genus Micromonospora; species Micromonospora sp. NPDC049204. Next base: position 400,993 of record NZ_JBEZDC010000004.1, read on the forward strand.
ACTCCCACGGCGACGCCCACGGCCACCCCCACCCCCACCCCGACGCCGACGGCGACGCCCACGACGCCCCCGACCTGCGTGACGGCCAGCAACTACGCGCACGTGGCGGCCGGTCGGGCGTACCAGTCCGGTGGCTACGCCTACGCGAACGGCTCCAACCAGCGCATGGGCCTCTACAACACCTTCTACACCAGCATCCTCAAGCAGACCGCCCCCAACCACTGGGTAATCGGCTGCTAACGCCCCCACCGCACTGTTGCTCCTGTTGATCAAGAGGTTTGCGTCATCCGGAAGCCGGGATCTGACGCAAACCTCTTGATCAACAAGGTGGGTGCGGGCTCAGGGCAGGCGGGCGGCCCGGCCGGCCGCGCCGGCGGCCACGCAGGCCAGCTGCGCCTCGATCTGGTCGGCCCGCCACCGCGCCTCGTGCTGGTGGCCGTCGGCGAGGGTACGCCCGAACCCGGTCAGCCCGACCACGTCGGCGTGTGCGCCTGCCCAGCGCAGCAGCGTCGAGTTCGCCGTACCCATCGTCAGTGGGATCCGGTCCTGCACCGGCCGGGGTACGCGCAACACCGCCTCGCGCATCGTCAGCTCCACCGAGTCGACGGTGACCGAGGCGCCGTCGAGCAGGGCACGGACCGCCTCGGCGGCGGCCACGCAACGGCGGACCCGGCCGGCCACGTCTGGGCGTTCCCGGCCCACCGCGCGCCACTCCGCCGGGGTGTGACCGGCACCGACACCGAGCCGCGCCCGGCCGCCGGAGATCAGGTCGAGGGTGGCCACGTCGGCCGCGAGCAGCATCGGCTCCCGTACTCCGAGGTTCGATACGTACGAACCGAGCCCGATCGTCGAGGTGACCGGGGCGGCGGCCGCCAGCGCCACGAACGGTGACGTCACGTCGCCGGGATGGTCGGCGGCGAGCAGGGCGTCGAAGCCGGCGGTCTCGGCTCGGCGGGCCAACGCGGCCCAGCTCGCCGCGTCGGTCGGGTGGCATGGAGGGAGAAGGTCGCCATTGGTCCAGCATCGGTCGACGCCAGCCCACGGGCGACCCGCCGACCGCCGATTCTGCCGAGGGCCGAACCGCCCTCAGGGCGTCAGGGCTTTTTCAAGGGCTTGGGGGAGGGTGGGGTGCTGGTACGGGTAGGCCGCGCGGGCCAGGGCGCCGGGGAGGACTCGGGCGCTGGTGAGGGCCTCGTGGGCGAAGCCGCCGAGCGCCACCTTGAGCGCCAGTGCGGGGATCGGGACGATCGCCGGGCGGTGCAGTTGTCGGGCCAGCTCTCGGGTGAACTCGGCGTTGGTGACCGGGTTGGGTCCCACCACGTTGACCGGGCCGGCGATGTCGTCGTGGTCCAGGAGGAAGCGGGTCGCGTCCAGCCAGTCGGTCATCGAGATCCACGGCAGCCACTGCCGGCCACTGCCCAGCCGGCCGGCGATGCCCAGCTTGAACGGCAGTAGCTGCGGCTTGAGCAACCCGCCGTCGCGGTCCAGCGGCAGGCCGGTGCGCAGCCGGACGACGCGTACCCCGGCGTCCTCGGCCGGCCTGGTCGCGGCCTCCCACACCCGGCAGACGTCGGCCAGGAAGCCCTCGCCGGCTGGCGCGTCCTCCTCGACGGCCCGGTCGCCGGTGTTGCCGTACCACCCCACGGCCGAGGAGTTCAGCAACGCCCGGGGACGGTCGGCGGCGGGGAGCCCGGCGATGGTGGCGGCCAGGATGGTGCTGCTGTCCACCCGGCTGGTCCGGATCAACCGCCGGTAGTCGTCGTTCCAACGCTTGTCGCCGACGCCCGCGCCCGCCAGGTTGACCACCGCGTCCGCCTCGGCGACCACGGCCGGGTCGAGCTGCCCGGCGGCCGGGTCCCACCGCCGTTCCTGCGGATCGCGCGGCGACCGACGGACCAGCCGGGTGATCTGGTGTCCGTCCGCCGTGAGCCGGTCGGCCAGCCGGGTGCCGAGGAAGCCGGACGCGCCGGCCAGAAGGATGCGCATACCCCCATCTTCGTCCAGAACGCCACCGACGGATGCGTCGAGCCGGCGACGGTGGGGTGTTCCGGCAAGAAATCTGCGCCCCCACGCCGTGCCGCCTGGAAAACGCAGGTCAACGGGCTCCCGGCCACCGAAAAAAGGCTTCCACGCAGATTCGACGGTCACCCCGTTTCCGCAGGTCAGAGCGAACGTGAATGCGGTGTTCACGATTGCTTCCGGAATCGATCTGGCTGACCATGAGTCATCCGAGAGCGCCCCCGATTGGCGGGGTCGGCTCGTCGTGCCCGCCGTCGGGCGAAACTGAGGAGGAACCATGCCGATCCTGGTGACCGGAGCGACCGGGACCGTCGGCGGCAGCCTGGTTCGGCAACTGGTCAGCGCCGGGCACGACGTACGCGCGCTGACCCGCGACCCCGCGTCGCCGGCGGCCACCGCGCTGCCCAGCGGGGTGGAGGTGGTGGCGGGCGACTTCGCCAGCCCCCACACCCTGGTCGCGGCGCTGCGCGGCGTGACGCGGATGCACCTGGTGGCGATGGACGGGTACGGGCCGCTGAGCACCGGTGCGGAGATCCTGGAGCTGGCCCGGCGGGCCGGCGTCCGCCGGGTCACCCACCTCGGCCACAACGATCCGAGCCGCGCGGACGACGACCCGATCGAGGCACCCCACCGGCCGCTGCACCGGGCCGTCGAAAATTCGGGCCTGGAGTGGACGCACGTCTTCCCGGGCGAGTTCATGGCGAACACCCGCGATTGGGCCGCCGACATCCGCACCGAGGGCGTGGTGCGGGCGCCGTTCGGGGACTGGAACAGCGCGCTGGTCCACGAGGCGGACATCGCCGCGGTCATCGTGGCCGCGCTGACCGAGGACGGCCACGCCGGCCGGGTGTACCAGCCGACCGGGCCGGAACCGGTCCGCCGCCGGGACGCGGTCCGGATGATCGGCGAGGCGATCGGCCGCCCGGTGCGCTTCGACGAACTGACCCCGGAGCAGGCCCGCGAGCACTGGAAGGACCTTTACCCGACCGAGGTGATCGAGTGGTTCCTGGAAATGGGTAGCTATGCCGAGGACAGCGGCTGGGTCGCCCCGGACGTCGAGCAGGTCACCGGACGCCCCGGGCGCACGTTCCGGCAGTGGGCCGCCGAGCACGCGGACGACTTCCGGTGACGACGCCCGGGGCGAGGGCCGTTGACGGTCAGGCTGCGCGGAACCGGCCGGAGGGTCAGGCGGCGTGGGCCGGTCGCAGGTCGGCGAGCAGTCGCTCCACCTCGGCGTACGCCTCGGCGCTCAGCGGGCCGAGCGCCAGGGTGGTCAGGTTCTCCTCGGCCTGGGCCACGGTGCGCAGGCCGGGGATCGGGACGGTACGCGGGCTACGCGCCAGCAGCCAGCCCAGCGCGCCCTGCGCGAGGGTCCGCCCGTCCGCCGTGAGCGCCGCCCGAACCTGGTCCACCCGGGCCGCCCAGCGTGGCGCCGGCCGGCCGTCGGTGAACCACTCCAGCCACTCCGGGGCGCGCCCGCGCACGTCGTCCGCCCCGACCGCCCGGGTCGACCCGGTGAGCAGCCCCATCGCCAGCGGCCCACGGTTGAGGCTGGCCAGGTCGTGGCTGTCGCAGACCGCCAGCACCGCCGCGTTGTCGCGCAACACCGACTCGTCGTGCTGGATCGCGGCGCAGTGCCGGCCGGCGGCGGCGAACGCCTCCGCCGAGGCGGGGTTGTCGGTGCTCCAGCCGTACGCCCGGATCTTGCCCTGGTCGACCAGGCCCTCCAGGGTGTCGACCAGGTCGAGTGCGGCGGGCACCGGCAGTTCGGCGATGTGCAGTTGGTACAGGTCGACGTGATCGGTGCCGAGCCGGCGCAGCGAGTCTTCCAGGCTGCGGACCGCGAACGCCGGGCTGGCGTCGGTACCGAGCGCCCGCCGGGTGCTCTCCTCGCTGACGTTGCCGAACTTGGTGGCGATCACCGCGCTGTCCCGCCGGCCGGTCAGCGCCCGGCCGAGGATCCGCTCGCTGTGCCCGGCACCGTAGTTGCTGGCCGTGTCGAACAGGGTCACGCCGAGATCGAGCGCCCGATGGATGGTGCGGATCGACTCGTCGTCGTCCACCTCACCCCAGCCGTACGGCTGTCGGTCGTCGCCCCAGAGCGGTCCACCGATCGCCCAACACCCCATGCCGATGGCGCTCACCTCGATGCCGCTGCGTCCCAGCGTCCGTGTCGTCGTCATGGCGATCAGCCTCCAACCTGGAGGGCACTCCAGGTCAAGCACTACGATCTGGCGACATGAGCGGTTACGCGCCCTCGGAGGCCGCCCGCCGCAGCGGCTTCAGCCTGGACACCCTGCGGTACTACGAGAAGATCGGCCTGCTCGCCGACGTGGAGCGGACGGCGGGCGGGCAGCGGGTCTTCACCGATGACGACCTCGGTTGGCTGGTGCTGTTCCGCTGCCTGCGCGACACCGGGATGCCGATCGCGCAGATGTGCCGCTACGCGTCTCTGGCCCGCGAGGGCGAGCACACCGCCGCCGAGCGACGCGAGCTGCTGGAACAGCACGCGGTACGGGTGGAGGAGCAGATGCGCCTGCTCCAGCGCCAGTACGACCACCTCCGGGAGAAGATCCGCTTCTACGAGCGGCTGCCCGAGCCGGCGCCGGAGGCCGAGCACCCCGCCGCGATCGGCTCGGCCGTCAGCCGCTGACGCGCCTCGACCCGTTCCAGGATCCCCGCCACCACCTCGTGATCGGTGCTCAGGTTCGCGATGACCGGGCGCAGTTCGGGCACCTGCTCGGCCAGCAGCCGGAACGCGCCCGCGTCCTCGCCGGGGATCTCGATCATCTGATTGCCGACGGCGGCGAGCCGGTCGGCCGGTGAACCGGTCGGGTGCACGTTCGTCCCATGCTGTCCCCGCGCCTTCATGCCCACGACGGCCTTCGTGCCGGGTACACCGCGACGCTGCGCCGGCGTCTATCGGCGAACCGGTCACGGCGTGGTGGGCTCGTCGGTCTCCCGAACGTCGTGCCACCGGGCACGCCAGGCGGCCTCGTGGGCCTCGTGGGTGGTGCGCTCCTGGAAGACGGCGGCCCGCAACGCGTGCCGGGAGTCCGACATCACCATCACCTCGACAGCCACCAGCGCCACGCAGATCACTGTCGCGAGGGTGAGTGCCCCCAGCGCCGGCAGGTGCTGCCCGACCGGCAGGGCCGCCGTCAGCACCACGATGACGCCGACCCGGGTCCAGGTGACGGTGTGCAGCGTCCGCAGTTGGAACAGCATGTTGACGGCGAAGTAGCAGACCAGCCCGCCGAACAGCATCGGCACGGCCGGTCCCTCCACCCGCTCGGTGATCCCGCCGGCCGGGTCGGTGATCTTGTGCAGGACCTCCTCGTTGCCGATCGAGAACAGGATCACCCCGGCGATCATCGGCAGGTAGAGGTACGCGTACGCGTCGCGGGCCATCGCCACCCGGGGGGCGCCCTCCGCCGCGTGCAGGGCGATCCGGGCGGCCGGCCCGACGAAGTCGAAGTGCGCCCACCAGAGAGCGGCCGTGATCACGATGCCCAGTGCCGCGGCCGCCACCGCCGGCCAGGTCACCGGCTTGCCGAGCAGGTTGCCGCCCACTCCGGTGGAGATGATGGACTCACCCAGCGCGATGATCAGAATGAGGTCGTAGCGCTCCGTCCAGTGCTCGGCACTCGTCACCCCCCAGCCCCAGGTGCCGACGATGAAGCCGGTCGCGTACTGCACCACCACCACGGAGATCCACAACGCGTCGCGGATCAGCGCGGCCTGGTCCGGATCGGTGATCCGCGGCGGGATCAACGCGGCGGCCAGCAGCAGCACGATGCTCACCGCCAGCTCCGGGGCGAAGCGGCGCAGTTGCCGCCGCTCCTGCGGGCTGTCCCGCACCACGTGCTGGTAGAGGATCATGTGGACGGCCCGGACCACGACGTAGCTGACGGCCACCAGCATCGGGCCGCCCGCGCTCTCCTTCGGATCGCTGAACGCCTGCGGCAGCGCCAGCGCGAACGCGAACAGGGCCACCATCGCGATCACCATGAGCACCGGCACGTAGCCCTCGCCGAGCCGGACTCGCGTGGCGACCAGGCTGTGCACCACCCAGATCCACCAGAGCACGGCGAGCACCAGAGCGGCGTGCAGCAACTGTCGGCCGGAGATGTTGGCGGCGGTCGCCCGGGTGATGATGAAGAACGAGAAGACGAAGACCAGGTCGAAGAAGACCTCGAACTTGTCCACCCGGGCACCGGGGGCGATCGGGACGGCAGGACCCAGTTGCCCACCCCGCCGGTAGCTGCCCACGGTCTCACTCTGGCAGCGTCCGGCCTGGTCCAAGGCCCGAACAGCAATGGCGGGGCGGTCGAGCGTTACCTCCGGCCCGGGGCGGGAAAACGCCTGGACCGGCCTTCATTCGGTCCGGAGCGCCGTCGCTCGGCGCGGAGGCCGAATCCATGGCCGCCAGCGGCCCCGGCAGACGGGCCGGCCGGTCCGACCCACCCTGGACAAGGATGGATCATGACGACGAATAACCCGATCACCACGTCATTCGCCCATACCTCCACGGCCATGGACGTGATCCGGGGCGTGGACCTCGTCGGGCGGCGGGCCATCGTCACCGGCGGATCGTCCGGCATCGGCGTGGAGACCGCCCGTGCCCTGGCCAGCGCCGGCGCGGAGGTCACCCTGGCCGTCCGCAACCCCGACGCCGGCCAGCAGGCCGCCGACGACATCACCGGCACCACCGGCAACGACCGGGTCATGGTCGCGCCGCTCGACCTCGCCGACCAGGGGTCCGTCGCCGACTTCGTCGCCAACTGGGACGGACCGCTGCACATCCTGGTCAACAACGCCGGCATCATGGCCGCGCCCCTGAGCCGGACTCCGCAGGGCTGGGAGATGCAGTTCGCCACCAACCACCTCGGGCACTTCGCGCTCGCCACCGGGCTGCGCCCGTCGCTCGCGGCCGCCGACGGGGCCCGGATCGTCTCGGTCAGCTCCGCCGCCCACCTGCGCTCACCCGTGGTCTTCGAGGACATCCAGTACGACAGGCGGGAGTACGAGCCGTGGCAGGCGTACGGGCAGTCGAAGACGGCAAACGTGCTCTTCGCCGTGGAGGCGAGCCGCCGCTGGGGCGACGACGACATCATGGCGAACTCGCTGATGCCCGGCGCGATCCGGACCAACCTCCAGCGCTACGTGAGCGAGGAGGAGCTGAACCGGCTGCGCGCCGGGAACGCGGCGGCCTGGAAGACCGTCGAGCAGGGTGCCGCCACCTCGGTGCTGGTCGCCGCGTCACCGCTGCTCGTCGGTGTGGGTGGGCGCTACTTCGAGGACTGCCAGGAGGCCGCCCCGGCCACGCCGGGCGGTCGGACGGGCGTCGCGGAGTACGCGTTGGATCCGGAGGCCGCCGAGCGGCTCTGGAAGGTCTCGACCGATCTGCTCAAGAGCTGAGGACCGCAGACGGAAGGGCGCCCCGGTCGATGACCGGGGCGCCCTTCTCGGCGTTGTCGCTAAATCAGGACAGGCCCAGCTCCGCCTCGAAGTTGCCGGCCTCCAGCCGCTCCTTGATCGCGCTCAGGAAGCGGGCCGCGTCGGCGCCGTCGATCAGCCGGTGGTCGTAGGACATGGCCAGGTAGACCATCGACCGGACCGCGACGACCTCGCCCAGATCCGGGTCGTTGACCACGACCGGCCGCTTGACCACGGCACCCGTGCCGAGCATCGCCGACTGCGGCTTCGGCACGATCGGGGTGTCGAAGAGCGCGCCCCGGCTGCCCGTGTTGGTAAGCGTGAAGGTCGCCCCGGCGATCTCGTCCGGGCTGATCTTGTTGGTCCGGGTCCGCTCGGCCAGATCCGCGACCCGCTTGGCGATGCCACCGAGGTTGAGGTCACCGGCGTTGTGGATGACCGGCACCACCAGGCCCCGCTCGGTGTCCACCGCGACGCCGAGGTGCTCCGCGGCCGGGTAGGTGATCGTGCCGCCGTCCAGGTCGAGCTGGGCGTTGACGATCGGGTACGTCTGCAGCGCCTCGACGGCGGCGAGGGCGAAGAACGGCAGGAAGGACAGCTTCACGCCGTGCCGCTGCACGAACGAGTCCTTCGCCTGCGCCCGCAACTTGGCGACCCGGGTGACGTCCACCTCGACCACCGTGGTGAGCTGCGCCATCTCGTGCAGCGACTCCTGCATCCGCTTGGCGATGGCCTTACGGATGCGGGGGAGCTTCTCGGTGCTGCCCCGCTTGCCGCTCGGCTGCGGCTTCGCGGCCGGCTTGGCCGGGGCGGCCGACGGTGCGGCGGCCGGCTGCGCGGCGGCGGGAGCGGCCTTGGCGGCCTTCGCCTTCTCGGCCGCCTCGAGGACGTCCTGCTTGCGGATCCGGCCACCCACGCCGGTGCCGTTGAGCGAGGACAGGTCGACACCGTGCTCGCTGGCGAGTTTGCGCACCAGCGGCGTGACGTAGCCGGCTGCCTCTTCGCCACCACCCTGCGCGGGGGCGGACGGGCGCGGCGGCGTCGAGGTCGGCGCGGCCGGCTGCGCAGCCTGCTCGGTCTTCGCCGGCTGTGCCGAGCTCTCGGTCTCGGCCGCCGGCTCGTTGTACGACATGCCCGGCGTCGGCTCCTCGACCTTCGGCTCCGGCTTCGGCTCGGCCTTCGGCGCCGGCGCGACCTCCGCCTTCGGCTCGGGCTTCGGCTCGGGCTTCGCCGGCGCGGGGGCGGCGCCGGAAACGCCGATGATCGCCAGGTCGGCGCCGACCGCGGCGGTCTCGTCCTCGGCGACCTTGATCTCCAGCACGGTGCCGGCGACCGGCGTCGGGATCTCGGTGTCCACCTTGTCGGTGGAGACCTCGAGCAGCGGCTCGTCGACCTCGATGGTCTCGCCGACCTGCTTGAGCCAGCGCGTGACCGTACCCTCGGTGACGCTCTCACCCAGGGCCGGCATCTTCACCGCGGTGCCCTCGCCCGACGAGGCGGCGGCCGGAGCCGGGGCCTCGTCCTGGGCCACCTCGTCGGCGGTGCCCTCGGCGGCGGCCGTCGGCTCGGTGACCGGCTCGACCGACTCGGCCGGGGCCTGCTCCTGCGGGGCGGCCTCGCCACCGCCGGTCGACTCGCCCTCACCGGCGATGACCGCCAGCTCGCTGCCGACCTCGGCGGTCTCGTCCTCGCCGACCACGATCCGGCTCAGCACGCCCGCAGCGGGCGACGGGATCTCGGTGTCGACCTTGTCGGTCGAGACCTCGAGCAGGGGCTCGTCGACCTCGACGGTGTCGCCCTCCTGCTTGAGCCAGCGCGTGACGGTGCCCTCGGTGACGCTCTCGCCGAGCCGGGGCATGGTGACCGATACCGGCATGTTCTCCAGACTCCTTCATTCCCCTGGGGGGATCTTCGCCCGTCGCCGGACGCCGCGGTTGTGGGTGATCAGGCGTGCGCGTGCAGCGGCTTGCCGGCGAGGGCCAGGTGCGCCTCGCCCAGGGCCTCGTTCTGGGTCGGGTGGGCGTGCACGAGCTGGGCGACCTCCGCCGGGTAGGCCTCCCAGTTGTAGATGAGCTGCGCCTCACCGATCAGCTCACCCACCCGGGCGCCGATCATGTGTACGCCGACCACGGGGCCGTCCTCGACCCGCACCAGCTTCACGAAGCCGGTGGTCTTGAGGATCTGGCTCTTGCCGTTGCCGCCCAGGTTGAAGTTGATGCTCTTGACCTTGTCGGCGCCGTACTGCTCCTTGGCCTTGGCCTCGGTGAGGCCCACCGACGCCAGCTCCGGGTCGCAGTAGGTGACGCGCGGGATGCCGACCTCGTCGATCACGGCGGGGGTCTGCCCGGCGATCTCCTCGGCCACGAAGATGCCCTGCTGGAAGCCGCGGTGCGCGAGCTGGAGGCCGGGCACGATGTCGCCGACGGCGTAGACGTTCGGCACGCTGGTGCGCAGCCGCTCGTCGGTCAGCACGTAGCCGCGGTCCATCTTGACGCCCTGCTCCTCGTACCCGAGGTTCGCGGTGTTCGGGCCGCGACCGACGGCGACCAGCAGCAGCTCGGCCTCGACGGTCTCGCCGCCCTGGATGGTCAGCTTGACGCCGTTCTCGGTCTTCTCGACCTTCTCGAACGGCTTGCCGACCTTGAAGTTGATCTTCCGCTTGCGGAAGGCCCGCTCCAGCGCCTTGGACGACTCCTCGTCCTCGGCGGCGACCAGCCGGGGCAGCGCCTCGACGATCGTCACGTCCACGCCGAAGGACTTCCACACGCTGGCGAACTCGACGCCGATCACGCCGCCACCGAGCACGATCACCGACGACGGCACCCGGTCCATCATGAGGGCGTGGTCGCTGGTGATGATCCGCTCGCCGTCGACCTCCAGGCCGGGCAGGCTCTTCGCGTACGAGCCGGAGGCCAGGACGATGTTGCGGCCGGTGTAACGCTTGCCGTCGACCTCGACGACGTTCTTGCCGACCAGCTTGCCGTGGCCCTCGACGATGGTGATCGCCTTGTTGCCCTTCAGCAGGCCCTGCAGACCCTTGTACAGGCGGGAGATGACACCGTCCTTGTACGAGTTGACCCCGGCCATGTCGATGCCGATCAGCTCGGCCTTCACACCGAACTGCTCCGACTCGCGGGCCTGGTCGGCGATCTCCGCCGCGTGCAGCAGGGCCTTGGTCGGGATGCAGCCGTTGTGCAGGCAGGTCCCGCCGAGCTTGCCCTTCTCGATCAGTGCGACCTTCAGGTCCAGTTGGGCGGCGCGCAGCGCCGCCGCGTAGCCGCCGCTGCCACCTCCGAGGATGACAATGTCGAAGGTCGCTTCGTTCGGCTCGCTCACGTCCAACTCCCAGGTCGCGTCGCTGCATCGGGGGTCACAGAGGTGTAACAGGGACACACCCCACCTCGGTCATCTTGTCACCACTGGGCACAGGGTGCGTACCGAGGTGCCCAACGACACGTCATCGACACGTACCCTTGGCACCGTTGTCGATGACGCACGGTGGGGGAGAGATCCGTTGGGCTTGTTCCGGCGCCGCAAAAAGGCGGCTGTGCCGAGCCATGACCGTGCGGCGAGTCGCGGCGACCTGGACCATTTGGAGAACTTCATCCGGAGTCGGCGCGGCGTCGAGGCGTTCATCGAGCCGCGGACGACGGTGACCGAGACCACGGTCATCCTGATCGCCGACGACGGGGAGTGGACCCGGCGCCGCATCGACGGCCCGGACGGCGCGCGGCGCTTCGCGTACCGGATGGGCATCCCGGTGTACGACGTCCGGCTGATGGGCTACCCGCAGCGGATGCGCGACTTCAACGAGCGGCGTAAGCGCCGCCCCGAGCGGTAACGAGCGGCGTACCCGCCGCCCTGAGTTGTCCTGAACGCGACCGGGGCGCCCTCCGGGAGGAGGACGCCCCGGGTCGGCGGATCATCAGCCGTTGGCGGCGACGTCCTCGACGAGCTGCACCAGCGTGCGGACCGGGACGCCGGTGCCGCCCTTGGTCCAGTAGCCGGTCGCCTCACCGGAGTGGTAGCTCGGTCCGGCGATGTCGATGTGCGCCCAGGCCACGTCGTCGGCCACGAACTCGCGCAGGAACACCCCGCCCTGCAACATGTGACCGGCCCGGTCCATCCCGGCGTTGACCTGCGAGATGTCCGCCACGTCGGACTCCATGCCCTTGCGTACGTCGTCGGGCAGCGGCATCGGCCAGGCCGGCTCGCCGACCGCGTCGCCGGCCACCTGGACCCGCTCGCACAGCTCCGGAGTGCCCATCACGCCCGCCACCCGCTTGCCCAGCGCGACGACCTGGCCGCCGGTCAGGGTGGAGGTCTCGAACAGGTAGTCGGTGCCGTCCGCGCAGGCGCGGGCCATGGCGTCGCCCAGGACCATCCGACCCTCGGCGTCGGTGTTGAGCACCTCGACCCGCTTGCCGTTGAACATGGTGATCACGTCACCCGGCCGGTAACTGGTGCCCGAGGGCATGTTCTCCGCCATCGGCAGGTAGGCGCTGACCGCCACCGCCGGCTTCAGCGCGGCGATCGCCAGCATGGCCGCGCCCACCGCGGCCGCGCCGCCCATGTCGGACTTCATCTCCCACATGCCCTGCGCCGGCTTGATCGAGATGCCGCCGGTGTCGAAGGTGATCCCCTTGCCGACCAGGGCGACCCGCTTGCCGTTGCCGCCGTCCTGCGGCGTGTAGGTGAGCTTCACCAGCCGCGGCGGGGCCTCCGAGCCCTGACCGACCGCGACGATGCCGCCGTAGCCGCCGGCCGCCAGCTCCGCCTCGTCCAGCACCTCGACGCCGAGGCCCGCGTCCCGGGCGGCGTCGGCGACCGCGTCGGCGAACGACGGCGGACGCAGCTCGTTCGGGGCGGTGTTGACCCAGTCCCGGGTGAGCCGGACCGCACCCGCCACCACCTGTGCCCGGGTGACCTCTGCCTGCGCGCCCGCGTCGCCCGCGTCCGGCACCGCGATGAGCACCTCGGTCACCGGCTCGCGCCGGGTCGGCTGCGGCCGGGTCTTGTAACCGGCGAACCGGTAGCCACCGAGCAGCGCGCCCTCGGCGACCGCGCGCAGCTCAGCCGACGCGTCCGTGTCGTCCGGCAGCGGCATCGCCAGCGCGACCCTGGGCGCTCCCGCCAGGGCCCGGATCGCCGAACCGGCGGCCCGGCGCAGCGTCTCCGGGGCCGGGGCGGCACCCGACGGCTCCGGGCCGAGCCCCACCGCGGCGACCAGTGGGGCGGTCACGGTGCCCAGCGTGGCCAGCTTGATGACCTCACCCGGCCCACCGGTCGCGCCGAGCAGCGCCAGCGTCTCGGTCAGCTTTCCGTCGAACGCGGCGGCGATGCTCTCCGCGCCGCTGGCGAGCAGCAGGGTGCCGGCGAGGCCGCTGGTGGCGCCCTGCTCTCCGGTCTGGCTGTGCACGCCGATCACGATCGCGTCGACGGCGAGCTCGGCCGGGTCGGTGTCGACCAGGCTCAGGTTGGTCGTGCGGGGTGATGTCACTGAAGCTACTCCGGGCGGGCCGGGCCGGTCGCGACGTCGCGTACCAGCGGTGAAGGTCTCCGGCGGAACGTACCCGCCGAACGTCATGGCTGTCCCGCCGACAGCGCCAGCGGGCTCCCGCCGATGCTAACCAGCGACGTTGCCCCCGGTAAGTTGCCACCCATGACCGACGTGACCTTCGACGCCGCCGCGACCCGGCTGCGCCGTTCCCCGCTGCACGAGCGGCACATCGCCGCCGGCGCCAAGTTCGCCCCCTTCGGGGGCTGGGAGATGCCGCTGGAGTACGCCGGCGGCGGGGTGCTCAAGGAGCACACCGCGGTGCGTACCGGGGTCGGGGTCTTCGACGTGTCGCACCTCGGCAAGGCCCGGGTGAGCGGCCCCGGCGCGGCCGACTTCGTCAACTCCTGCCTCAGCAACGACCTGGGCCGGATCGGTCCCGGCCGGGCGCAGTACACGCTCTGCTGCGACGACGCCACCGGCGGCGTCGTCGACGACATCATCGCCTACCTGTACGCCGACGACCACGTCTTCCTCATCCCCAACGCCGCGAACACCGCCGAGGTGGTGCGCCGGTTGCGCGCCGCCGCGCCCGCGCAGGTCACCGTCACCGACGAGCACGAGGGGTACGCCGTGCTGGCCGTGCAGGGTCCCCGCTCGGCCGAGCTGCTGGCCGCCCTCGACCTGCCCACCGAACACGGCTACATGAGCTTCTCCGCGGCGAGCCTGGCCGGGGTGGAGCTGACCGTCTGCCGCACCGGCTACACCGGCGAGCTGGGGTACGAGCTGGTGGTGCCGGCGGAGCACGCGGTGACCGTCTGGGATGCGCTGTTCGCCGCAGGCGAGGCGTTCGAGTTGCGGGCCTGCGGGCTGGCCGCCCGGGACACGTTGCGTACCGAGATGGGGTACCCGCTGCACGGGCAGGACCTCTCGCTGGACATCACCCCGGTGCAGGCCCGCTCGGGCTGGGCCGTCGGTTGGGACAAGCCGGCCTTCTGGGGCCGCGACGCGCTGCTCGCCGAGAAGGCCACCGGCCCCCGGCGTACGCTGCGCGGCCTGGTCGCCGTCGACCGGGCCATTCCGCGCCCGGGGATGACCCTGCACGTGGGCGACAAGCAGGTGGGCGAGGTGACCAGCGGCACCTTCTCGCCGACCCGCAAGCAGGGCATCGCGCTGGCCCTGCTGGACACGGACGCGAACCTGTCCGAAGGCGACGAGGTCGAGATCGACATCCGAGGTCGCCGAGCCCCCCTGAAGCTGACAAAACCCCCCTTCGTAACCCCCTCAGTCAAGTAACCTGCCTTGCCTTGCCTTGCCTTGGTGATCAAGAGGTTTGCGTCATCTTCGGACGAGATTCTGACGCAAACCTCTTGATCAACTAGGGTGGGGGGTTAGGGGGCGGGGGTTGGGGGTTCGCCGGAGTCCAGGACTGCCTGGGTCCAGCCGCCCTCGATGACGCCTGTCGCATCCAGGATGGCCCAGTCGACAACGTCGGTGGCCTCCACCACGACCGGGGCGCCGATCCGCACGCTGGGGTCCGTGCTGGCATCGCTGGCGCTGACGCCGACGATCCGTTCCGGGGTCTCCCACGAGGTCACGCCCGCCCAGACGTACTCCGGACCGTCGTCGCCGGGCAGGCCGTACTTGACCACCAACTGCGACTCGGCGGGCAGCTGACCGGCCACGAACCGGGCCCGCGCCTCGCCCAGCGCCGCCCGCGCGGTGGCGACCGCCCGGCTCATCGCGTCACCGGAGCGGGCGTAGCGCACGTCCGGCTGGATCCCGGAGAACAGGGTGGCGCAGGCGGCGGCGAAGTAGCGCCCGTCCGGACCCGGGTGCCCGGCCGGCGGGCGCAGGCTCAGGAACGAGTCGGCCTCCGGGTCGGTCGCCGGGTCCAGCTCCAGGCGCAGCAGCACCGGGGCCGTCGCGCCGTGCTGCTCCGGATTGCCGTACGCCACCGCGATGTCGTGCCCGGTGACGGTGGCCAGCACCGGCAGCTGCACGAACGCCGGGACCTCCTCGCCGGTGAGCCCGTCGGTCCAGTCCCGCAGCAACCGACGGGCCGCCCCGGTCATCACCGCACCCCAGGCGCGGGTGAGGTGGTCGGGCACCCCCTGGGTCTGCAACTCCAGCAGCCCGAAGCGGCGCAGTCCCTTGGTGGTGAACCACAGCCCTTCGCTGTCCGAGGAGTAGGGCACCAGCACCCAGTCGACGAGTCGGATGCGGCCCTGCTCGTCGGGGAGGGAGCGCAGCGCGGTCGCCGGGTCGAGGAACTGCAGACCGAAGACGTCCACCACGTCGCTGTCGACGGATTCCGCCACCGCGGCCGCGACCGCGCGGGCCGCCCACTCGTGCGCGGGCGGCCAACCGGGCCGGTACTCGGCCTGCACGACCACCAGGTGGGTCGCCGCGGCCAGCCGGGCCAACTGCTCCTCGGTGGCGCCGAACGCGGTGAGCAGATCCGGCGGCAGCTCGGGGAAGTCGGCGATCGGCCGGGTGTCGACGCTCATCAGCGGGCTGTCCAGCATCTGCCGGGCCAGCCCGTGCACCGGCTCGGCCAGCCGGCCGCTCAGCGCCGCCACCGCGGTCTTCGCGCTGACCTTCGGCAGCCCCGCCATCGGCACCAGGTAGGTCGCGCTGAGCGACTCCGGCACCGGTACGGGCAGGAAGTCGTCCGTGATGAGCATTGGGTTCCCCCGGTGGCCGTGCCGGTGCTGTCGAGCCGAACGCTACCCGGCCCGCCGCGCCCGGTTCAGGCGGACAGCACCAGACCCAGGTAGACCAGCGTGGTGACCACCTCGACGGTCGCGCCGAGCACGTCGCCGGTGATCCCGCCGAGCCGGCGTACCACGTGGGTCAGCAGCGTGAGCGCGACGGCGAGTGCGGCGGCGACGGCCAGCGGCCCCTGCCACGGGCGGCCCGGCACCGCGGGCACCGCCAGCAGCACGACGGTGACCGCGCCGACCGCCAGTGCCACCGGGCCGACCGTGCCCGCCACCAGCGCGCCGAGCCCGTCCGGTCGGGCCGCCGGCACTCCCCGCCGGCACGCCAGCGTGACGCCGAACCGCCCGGCGGCGGTCGCCGCGACCACGGCCGCGAGACACGCCGGCCCGGACCGTCCCACCAGGTCGGCCAGCACGGCGGCCTGCACCAGGAGTACGACCACCAGGGCGACGACTCCGAACGGGCCGACGTCCGGCTTCTTCATGATCTCCAGTGCGGCCGCCCCCCGCCGGTACGAGCCGAGCGCGTCCACGGTGTCGGCCAGCCCGTCCAGGTGCAGCCCGCGGGTGAGCAACGCGCCCACGCCGACCGTCACACCCGCGGCCACCAGTGGCGGAGCGAACGCGCCGGTCAGCAGCAGCGCACCCGCCAGCAGGGCGCCGAGCAGCGCGCCGACCGCCGGGGCGAGTGCCATCGCGGTGCCGGCGACCGGGCGGTCGATCCGCCCGGCCCGCACCGGCAGCGTGCTGAACGTGGTGAGCGCCAGCCGGGTTCCCGCGAGGAGCCGCGACTCAGCCGGCACGCCAACCCGACGCCGGCTGCTCGTCCGCCCCGGTGCTTGCCGGGCCTGGACCGGCCGGCTCCGGCTCGGCGAAGTCGGACTCGTCGAGGGTCTCGTCGAGGTGGTCCGGCGCGTCGGCGTCCGGGTCGTCGTCGCCGCCGAGCGACGGGTGGACCGGCAGAGCGGCGGCCAGGGCGAGCACCGAGCGCAGCAGCGGGAGCGCGACAAGGGCGTTCGCGCCCTCGCCGAGATCCATCCGCAGGTCGAGCAGGGGAGTGAGGCCGAGCACGTCGGCGGCGAGCCGCACCGCCGGGTGACCGCCGTGGTCGGCGAGCAGGCACCAGTGCCGGGCCTGTCCGGCCAGGTCGCGGCTGACCATGCCGGCGGCCAGCCCGACCGGCCCGTCGAGCAGCACCGGGACCCGGCGGGCGGTGGCGCCGAGCAGCACACCGCTGGCCACGGCCACGTCGCCGCCGCCCAGCTCGGCCAGGATGTCCTTGGCCCCACGCGACGAGCGGCGGGTGCGGTGCAGCGCGTCGCGGACCGCCGCGCAGCGGACCATCCACGCCGCGTCGTCGATCTCGCCGGAGCCGGTGATGACCCGGCCCAGCACGGCGGGCGGCTCCGCGCCCGCGGTCGCCGCGAGCACCGCCGCGGCCGCCGCCTCGGTGCCGGCTCCGCACGCCCCCAGCACCAGCAGCTGTACGCCCGCGTCGGCGGCCTGCTCGGCGAGCCGCCAGCCGTAGCGCAGCGCGGATTCCACCTGGTCGAGCGAGAGCGCCGGCTGGTCCTCCATCGGGGCGGCGGCGGGAGTGTCCACCACCTGAAGGCTGGCCCCACTCTCGGCGGCGAGTCGCGCCAACGCGCCCCGTCCGGCGCGAGCCTGCGCGGCCCGCCGCGCCGACTCACCGGCGACGGTGCCGGCCGACGCCCCGCCGGCGTGGTCGCCGTGCAGCAGCAACACCCGCACCGAACCCCAGGCCTGGGGGGTGACGGTGCCCTGGGTGGCGGCGGCGAAACCGACCACCCGGTCCAGCACGCCCAGCCCGGCGCCCGGTACGTCCAGCGTGGCCAGTCGGTCCACCGCCTGCGGGCCCGCGTACTCGTCGGGCATCGGCAGCTCCATGCCCGGCTGGATGACCAGCCCGGTGGCCACCATCGGCAGCGCCATGGTCGGGGCCGCCCAGGGGTTGCCGGGCTCCTGGTTCGGCACGACCGGCGGTTTGTGCGTCAGCACGTCGGGTAGCTGCACCTCGGGGGTGGGTTCGGCGTCGGCCAGGCTGCCCGGGATGGCCGGTGCGGTCGCGCTGTCCGCAGCGGCCGGGACGGCGGTGCTGTCGGTGGTGACCGGGACGGCGGTGCTCCCGAGGGTGGCCGGGACGCTCGCGCTGGCGGGGGCCGCGGGGGCCGTCGCGCTGGCGGGGGCCGCGGGGGCCGTCGCGCTGGCGGCCGGCTTCAGCCAGACCGGCTGGCCGGCGACCACGAGCACCACCGCGTCGCAGGCGTCGGCGACCGCGCGGTTGGCCGCGCCCAACGCGTCGGTGAACGCCCGACCCAGCGGGGTGGTCGGCACCAGCGACAGCCCGACCTCCGGGCTCACCAGCACCACCCGGGCCGAGCAGGTGCGGATCGCCTCGGCCAGCTCGGCGATCGTCGCCACGTCGTCGGCAGGCTGGTAATCCGGGTCGAGCAGCACCGTCACCCAGCCGCCCAGGTCGTCGACGAGCAGCGTCTCGTTGGGCTCGGCGGAGGCGAGCACGTCAGCCAGCCGGCGCGGGTCCTCGGTGGTCTCCTCGGTGGTCCAACTGCCCGGCCGTCGGGCGCGGTGCGCCGCCAGCCGGGTCGCCCACTCGGTGTCCTCCGGGTCGCCCTCGGGCGCGGTGGCGACGTAACGGACCACCGGCGCGTCGGTGACCAGGGACTCGGCGAACTCGGACTTGCCAGACCGGATACCGCCGAGCACCAGGACCGTGTTCCACCCGTCTACGGACATGCCCGTACCTTAGTTCGCCTCGTCCGAGTCCGGGCACGTCGCCCCAGCCCTAGCGAAGATCGAAAACCCGCCCCGACTCCCGTCCCGCCTCCAGCCGCGCCGATCTTGCAGTTTCTGTCGCCGTGATGCGTGGAATGCCTCCTATGTCGCGGCAGAAAACGCAAGATCGCGGAGGGTCGCGGGGGTTCGTCGTCGCTGCCGGGATGATCTGGCCCGGGGCGAGCGAGCGGCCGTCACGCGCTGGGCCGACTACGCTTGCGAGGGTTCGTCCCACGGGGACATCAGCGGCGAGGGGAGACGCGGCATGGCGTGGAGCTGGCGGTACGAGGGCACGGACGGCCAGACGGTCGAGGGACCGGCGGAGTCGTTCAGCAGCCAGGCCGACGCCGAATCCTGGATCGGTCAGACCTGGCGGGAGCTCGCGGCGTCCGGCGTCACCTCGGTCGCACTCATGGAGGACGACCGGGTGGACTACCGGATGAGCCTGCTGCCCACGGCCGAGTGATGGCCTACGACCGGCCGGGCGCCGACGGGCTGGTGCTCGGCGTGCCCAAGGCGGCGTTCCGGCCCAGCCCGGTCTTCCTCGGCCTGGTCGCCCTCTTCGCGGTCAGCGGGGTGCTGGCCTGGAACGAGTACGGCAACGCCCGATTCAACGTGTTCCTGTTCGTGGTGTCCGGCTGGCTGGTCTCGCTGTGCCTGCACGAGTACGCCCACGCGGTGGTCGCCTACCGGGCCGGCGACCGGGACATCGCCCACCGGGGCTACCTGACGCTCAACCCGTTGAAGTACACCCACCCGCTGCTGTCGATCGTGCTGCCGGTGGTGGTGCTGCTGCTCGGCGGCATCGGTCTGCCCGGCGGCGCCGTCTGGGTGGACCGGCACTCCATCCCGGGTCGACTGCGGCACACCCTGGTCAGCCTCGCCGGCCCGGCGACAAACGTGGTGTTCGCGCTGGTGTTGGTGGCGGTGCTGCGGATCGGCACCGAGTCGGCGGGCGGCCCGGTGGAGTTCTGGGCCGGCGTGGCCCTGCTCGCCTTCCTGCAACTCACCGCGAGCGTGCTCAACCTGCTGCCGGTGCCGGGCCTGGACGGCGGCAACATGATCCAGCCGTGGCTCAACCCGCAGTGGCGCAAGATGTACGACCTGTTCGCCCCGTACGGTTTCCTGCTGCTCTTCGCGCTGCTGTGGAACCCGCGCATCGGCGGCTGGTTCTTCGACGCGGTCTTCGCGATCGGCGACGCCCTGGGCCTGCCGTCCTGGCTCTACGCCACCGGCCTCGACCTGATCCGCTTCTGGCAGGGCTGACCCGGTCCGGCCGGCGCGAACCTCTCGCGCCGGCCGGACCGCAGCGGCGTCAGGGACGCTGTGCGGGGGACTCGGTCTTCGCCGGGTCCCGTTCGGTGACCGGCTCGACGATCTCGTCGATGGCCTTGAGTAGCCCGGCGTCGAGCTTCACCCCGGCCGCCTTGACGTTGTCGTGCACCTGCTCGGGGCGGGACGCGCCGATGATCGCCGACGAGACGTTCGGGTTCTGCAGGACCCACGCCACGGCGAGCTGGGCCATGCTGAGCCCGGCCTGCTCCGCGAGGGGCTTGAGCTGCTGGACCCGGGTGAGCACGTCGTCGTTCATGAACCGGGAGATGAAGTTCGCACCCGACTTCTCGTCGGTGGCCCGGGAACCGGCCGGCGGCGGCTGCCCCGGCAGGTACTTGCCGGAGAGCACGCCCTGGGCCATCGGCGACCAGACGATCTGGCCGATGCCCAGCTCCTCGCTGGCCGGCACGACCTCGGTCTCGATGACCCGCCACAGCATCGAATACTGAGGCTGGTTGGAGACCAGCGGGATGTGCAGCTCACGGGCGAGCGGGTGGGCGGCGCGCAGCTGCTCGGCGGTCCACTCGGAGACGCCGATGTAGTGCGCCTTGCCGGAGTGCACGACGTCGGCGAACGCCTCCATCGTCTCTTCCAGCGGGGTGCTGTAGTCGTACCGGTGGGCCTGGTAGAGGTCGACGTAGTCGGTGCGCAGCCGGCGCAGCGAGCCGTTGATCGACTCCATGATGTGCTTGCGGGACAGGCCCCGGTCGTTGCGGCCCGGCCCGGTCGGCCAGTAGACCTTGGTGAAGATCTCTAGGCCCTCGCGACGCTCGTTCTGCAACGCCCGGCCGAGCACGTCCTCGGCCCGGGTGCCGGCGTACACGTCGGCGGTGTCGAAGGTGGTGATCCCCGCGTCGAGGGCGGCCCGGACGCAGGCGTTCGCCGCGTCCTCCTCGACCTGTGAACCGTGGGTGATCCAGTTGCCGTACGAGATTTCACTGACCAGCAGGCCTGAACGGCCCAGGTGTCGGAATTCCATGTACCCGACCCTAGCCCCGGTGGATCACCATCGTCGAACGGCCGCTCAGAGCACCGGGTTGGCATCGGTCAGCAACCGATCGATCTCCGCCAACACCTCGTCGCGATCGCGGTGCACCAGGTCGATCAGTGGCTCGCCGCGCCGGTCCAGCGCACCCCACCGGCCGCCGCTGCCGACCAGGAACGCCACCGGGTGGATGACCAGCATCGGGTGCGTCGGCGGGACCAGCACCGCGCCGGTGCGATCCACCACCCCGCGCCGGCCCGCCACGTCCACCACGGCGAGGCCTTCGTCGGTGAAACCGTCGACCCGCTGGCCGTCGGCCAACTCGGTGACGAACCCGTGGTAGCGGGTGGGCACGACGATCCGGCCGGTCCGGTCGACCGCCCCCCACCCCTCGCGCCGCACCGCGGCCAACCCGCGGCGGAACTGCCGTACCTCGGCGAAGTTGGGCGCGACCTGCACCGCGCCGGTCGCGTCGATGGCCGTCCAACCGCCCTCGCCGACCACCCAGGCCAGGCCGTCGCTGAAGGGGTGCGCCGTCCGGTAGGACGGCGGGATCACCGTCGTACCGAGCAGGTTGATCAACGACCACCGGTCGGTGTCCGGCCGACGAACCCAGGCCAGACCGTCGTGGAACGGCTGCGCCTCGGCGTAGCGGGCGGGGATGACCAGGTCGCCGTCCTGGCCGGTGTAACCCCACAGCGGCCCGTCCCGCTCCGGCACCGGGGGTCGGTCCCGGTCGAGCACCTCGTCCCGACCCCGGCGGTACGGCCCGAAGCCGTCGGCCGTGGCTCGGACGGCCACCGCGTCGAGGGCCACCCGGACCCGGTCCAGCAGTTCGGCGTCGCCGGCGCCACGCAGGTCGAGCGCCTGCTCGAAGTGCTGGCAGGCCTCCATGAGCCGGCCCTGGTCGTAACACGACCGTCCGGAGTGCTCGTGTAGTGCGGCCCGCAACCGGTCGGGTAGCTCGACCGAGTTGGCCTGGGCGAAGAGTTGGTCAGCCTCGGCGAAGTTGCCCCGCCAGCGCAGGACGTGGGCCAGCCGGGCCTGGGCCAACGAGGTCCGGCGCAGCTCGCCGGTCGCCTCGGCGTAGGTGAGGGCGAGCCGGCCGTCGGCCAGCGCGTCGTCCAGGTCGCCGAGGATCCGCGAGGCCACCGCCCGCAGGCTGAGCAGCCGGGCGCGGGCGCGGTTGTCGATGGCCGAGCCCAGCTTCTCGGTCAGCCGCCGCCGGATGGCCCGCAGGTGGTCCGGCTCGGTCAGCTCCTCGCGCAGGGTGACCGGGTCCAACCGCCAGCGGTACGCCGCGAGGACCTGCTCCGGATCACCCGGGTCGGCCAACGAGGGGCGGTTCGTCGCCGGTGCGGCGTCGTCGGGTGGTGCGGAGACCGGCGCGTCCTCCCCGCGCGGGCCGATCCTCGGGCCGGGAACGCTGGCCGCGGGTCCTGCGTGAGTCGGCGGTGTCGGCGCGGGCGGTGCGGAGATGGGCGGCGCGTAGGTCGGCTCTGCGGGCGCGGGCGGCGAGGAGACGGGTGGGGCGTAGGCCGGCCCGGTGGGCGCGGGCGGCGCGTGGGCCGGCGGTGTCGGCGCGGGCGGTGCGGAGATGGGCGGTGCGGGGGTGGGTGCTGTCGACGTGGGTGGCGGGGTCGTCGGCGGTACGGAGACGGCTGGCGCGTAGGAGGGCTGTGTCGGCGCGGGCGGTGCGGAGACGGGTGACGCGTAGGCCGACTCTGTCGACGCGGGCGGCGCGGACACGGGCGCGGGGACGGCGGGCGGTGCGGACACGGGCGCGGGGGTGGCGGGTGGTGCGGAAACGGGCGGTGGCACCGACGCCGGTGGTGCGGACACCGGTTCTGCGGAGACTGGTGGCGCGGAGACCGGTGCTGCGGCGAAGGGCGGCGTAGGTGCCGGGGGTGCGGAGACGGGCGTCAGGGTCGACGGCGTGTGGTCGGCCGAGACCGGTGCTCCCGAGACCGGTGCATCGTTGTCATCAGACATCGCGGACGGGGCCGGTGGGGCCAAATCGTCCGGCCGGTCGTGGGTTCGCGAGCCGTCCGTCGAGGCGGTGGCGTGCGGATCGGCCTCGGCTTCGGACGGCCAGACGTACGCCTCGGCGTCGACAGTGGTGTCGTGCGCGACGGGATCGGTGCCCTCGACCAGTTGAGCGGTGACCATCGGCTGGTCGACCTCGGCGATGACCTCTGCCTGCTGGTGCGACGTCGCGGTGGCAGGTGCGCCGGACACGGGTCGGTCGTCGTGCGCCGTGGTGGGTCCGCCAGCCGTCTGTGCATCGTCCTGCGGCTCGTCGGCCCGGGCGTCGACTGTCGGGCGTGCGGGTGGCGTGGACACGGGCTCGGGAGCGTCAGCCGGTGCCGACCCGCCTCCGTGCTCGTCACTCGGCTCGTGGGTGACGTCGGTGGGTGGTGCCGACGGGTCGTGGTCCAGCGGGTCCCGATTCACCGGGTCGTGGTCCACCGTGGTCGGTGTCGTGGACAGGTCGGGCTCGCTCACCGTCGACTCGTCGTCGTCGGCCGGCGCGGACGACTGCCGGTCCGGCGCGGGCTCGCGCGGATCCGGGTCGGCGGGCTGAGCGGGGCTGAACCACGCGTCCGGCCCGCGAACGCCCGCGACCTCGTCCGCGCCTCGAACGGGGGCGAGCGGCCCTTCCGAGGGTGGCGGCGGTACGTAGCGGCGTGGCGTGCCAGGGGCGAGCGGGAGTGCCGCCGCGTCGGCGTCCAACACCGGGGGCTCCGGTGCGGCAGGCGTCGGAGCGGGCGGGGTCGCCGCCGGGTGCGGGACCTGCCAGGTGGGCGGCGGCGCGACCGGCGGGCGTGTGTCCGCCGAAGGGGCCATCCGATCCGCCGAGTCCGGGCGCTGCCCCGAGGTGGGCCGGTCCGTGGGGTGCGGCCGGTCTGCGGGGTGCGGCCGGTCCGTGGGGTGCGGCCGATCCGCCGAGTCTGGGCGCTGCCCCGAGGCCGGTCGGTCGGGAGAGTGTGGCGTCGGGCGGCGGTCGGTCGGGGTGGTGCTGCCCGACGGGTCGCCGAACTGGCGGCGCTCCGGGGTGGGCTCGCCAGCTCGCCGCTGGTCCGTCGGGCGGGCGGTGGTGTCCGGGCCGGGGTAACGCGGCGGCGCGGTGGGGTGTGCCCCGACAGTCGGTGCCGGTTCGCCAGGTGTCCGGCGCTCCGGCGGAGGTGGCACCTCCGAACGCTCGTCGGGGGCGGGCGGGTCCACGGGCGCGGGCAGGTACTCCAGCCGAAGGCGTGCGGCTGGTGGACCCGAGACGGGTACGTCGGGGGCGGGGGAGATCGGAGCGGCCGGGACCTGTCGGTCCCGGTTGGGCGCGGCGGGGGAGACCGGTGACGGCGGCGGGGGGACGGGAGTGGCACGGCGAGCCGTCGACGGGGCCGTGGCGGCCGGGCGGGCCTGTCGCTCGTCGTAGCGGGACGGGGTGACTGCCTGTCGCTCGGGCCGAGCGTCCGGCCGCGACGGGGTGACCGGCTCGGCGCCGCGGTGTGGGTCCGCGCTGCGGTGCGGGTCGGTGCGCTGGCCCGGCTCCCGCGTGCGGTCCGGGCGCACGGGACCCGGCGGCGGCCAGGGCAGGCTGCCGTCCGGACGTGGGCCGGGCTGCGCACGAGACTCCCGGTACGCATTGCCGTCCGGCCGCTCCTCGCGGTACGCCTGGTCGCGAGGTCCGTCCTCGCGGTACGCGCCCGGTCGGGCCTCCTCGCGGGGACGCCGGTCCGGGTACGCCTCGGCGCGTGCCGCGGTCTCGCGGGGCTGCGGACGGCGCGGGTCGCTGTCGGGCCGACGCCGATCGTCGTCGCGCCGGGGATGGTCGGGCAGGTCCGGCTCGGGCCGGTGCCGTCGTCCTCCGTTGGGCGACGGCGCTGCGCCGGCTCCCTCGTCCGCGCGGTAGCGCCGTTCCGGGCGGCGGCCGTCGTCGCCGGTCCGGTCCGGGTAACCGTCGGCGCGGTGTCGCGTGTGGCCGTCCACGGGTGCCCACTGGTCGGCTCCGTCGGCGGTCCGGTTGTCCTCCGTCCGGCCGTCGTGGTTCCGGGTGGCGCGGCCGTCGTGGTCCCGGGTGGCGCGGCCGGCGTACCCGTCGACGGGGTGGCGGTCGTAGCCGGCGGCCGGTCGCTCGTGTGTGCCGCGTCGACGTGGCACGTCGTCCGGTTCCGGCATCCAACCGGAATCGGAGCGGGGCGCGGGGGAGACCGGTGGCGTGCCCGGGTAGCCACGGTCCCGCTCGGTGGGCTCCGGGCGCTGGCGTCGCCCGTCGTACCGGTCGGGGGAGGGCTGGTCCCGGTGCCAGGCGGCCTCCCGCGCCGGACCTCGCTCGTCGCCGGGCCGGCGGTCGGACCAGGCGGTACGCCGGTCCGACTCGGCGGAGCGGCGATCGTCGCGTCGGGGCGGTTCGGGTAGTGGCCGGCGGTACGGCTCATGGTCGTAGGTGCGGGGGTCGGCGCTGTCGTTCCGGCCGTAGCTGGACGCGTCGACCGAGCGTGCGTCGCCCCGGGTTCGGCCGTAGCTCGGTGTCTCGCCCGGCTCGTCGTCGGCCCAGGATCGGCCGTGGACCGCCGGCTCCTCCGGCGGTTCGTCGGCCCAGGATCGGCCGAGGTACGTGCCGTCCGGACGGGTGGGTGCGAGCGGCGGCACCTCGGCCCGGCCGGTCACCGTCGCCCGGCCGCGCGGTGGCGGTTGGTGGGTCACCCCGATGTCGCCGGGATAGCGCTGGCCGGGGTACTGGGGGTGCCACTCGGTGGTCGGTTCGACCACCCAGGCCGGCTCGTTCGGGTCGGACCACCGGTCGGCGTAGCGGCCGCTCATCGGCCGCGCCCGTCGCCACACCCGGCCACTCGGCCGATTCTCGCCGGAGGTGAGCCGTCCGCAGCCGTCACGGACTGGTCGCCGGGCGTCCGGTCGCCGCCTGCCACGCCCCGGTGGCCGGCTCGCGTCCGCTCGCTCACGGCGTTGTCACCTCGTTGCAAATTGTCGTGCTGGGGCCTCGCGTGCCGGTCAGGTCGCCCGCGCCGGCAGGCCGTGGCTGCGGATGGAGGGTAACGGCGTGGGCTCGCTCACCGCCACTGTGGTGCCGCAAACAGGGCAAACGTTATCCGTACTGTTTCCGGCATTTAGTCCCATAACCGGACCTGGTCTCCGACCCTACCGCATTCGACGGCCGCCGGGCTCGGGCTGATCGTCGTCCTTCGGTCAGGGATGTTCGAGGATGAGGACAGCGAACGTGCCGGAGGCGAGCGCCTCGTAACGGTGCGGGGCGTCGCCGGGAAACGCCGCGTAGTCACCGGGTCCGAGCTCGATCGGGGTCGTCTCGGGGCCGACCCGCAACCGGCCGGCGGCGACCACCACGTGTTCGATGCTGCGCGGGGTGTGTCCGTCCGCGGTTCGGGCCGCTCCCGGCTCCAACTCGATCAGGTAGAGGTCCCGGCGCAGGTGCGCCGCCCCGGCGCTGAGCAGCGTGCCGGCGAAGTCGGCCTGCTCGGAGCGGACCCGGGGGCCGTCCCCGGCCCGGATCACCCGGACGGCGTCGTCGGCGGGTTCCACCAGTCGGCTGAACGGCACACCGAGCGCCACGCCCAGCGCCCAGAGTGTCTCCACGCTCGGGTTGCCAGTGCCCGACTCCAACTGGGAGAGGGTGGATTTGGCCACTCCCGCCCGGCGGGCGAGCTCGGTCAGCGAGATGCCCACGCGTTCCCGCTCCCGGCGCAGGGCGGCGGCGATGGTGGCCAACGGGGCGGCCGGTTCCGGAGGCATGTGTCCGCTCCTCGGTTCGGCGTTCGTTGCGGCGAACAGCAGCCTGTCCAGCAGGGTGAACCCTGCGTACGGTACAACGAACAGCGCCCGCTCGGATGCCGCACGGCGTGCTTGCCCCCGACCCGCCCGCAAACGTCAGTCGACCAGCGCAGCTACGGCGAAACCGCTGCCGCCGGGGGTGCCGGGGACAGCGGTTTCGCCGATGGTGGGGCGGGGGTGGAAGTCGGGCTCAGACCTTGTCGCCGAGCTTCACCTGCGGGGCCGGGGCGCGCATCCGTCGGAAGGTGATGGACCGCATGACCGCGTAGAGGTAGAGCGAGCCCATCCGCTGGCCGGTCTTCGGGAAGCGCTCCCGGACCAACTTGCCGATCTTGCGGCAGATCAGCACCGAGTCGATGATCAATCCCAGGGCCAGCACGCCCCAGAGCACGTTGGAGATCAACCGGACCAGCGCCGGCATCTGCCCGTTCGATCCGATCAGCACGATGAACGCACCGCCGAAGAACCAGGTGCCGACGGTACGCCGCGAGTCGACCACGTTGCGGGCCAGCAGCCGCTCCGGGCCGCGGTCGCGGGGACCGCCCTCGCGGCGGAACTCCGACGCGGCCTCGGCGCGCAGTTGGCGGCGACGTTCCCGCTCCTCCTCCTTGGTGAGGGGGCGGCTGGGACCGGCCGGGCGGCGACCGACGGTCGGCCGCTTGGGCGTCTCCCGACCCTTGGCCGGGGTGTAACCCCGGGACCGCTCGGCGGTCTCCTCGGGGGTCACCGAGGAGACGGCCTCGTCGACGAGGTCGGTGGACTTGCGGCGAAAGAGCGACGGCACGCGGCAAGGGTAGCCAACGGTCCGCGCCCGGTGCACATCGCGGTACAACGGCCGACGGCTCCAGGTCGCAGCGCGACCTGGAGCCGTCGTGGTCGAACGTCGGGGTGAGCGGGTTACGGACGCTCGGCGTGCGCGCCCAGGTCGGCGAGCTTCGCCTCGAAGTCCTCGTAGCCCCGGTTGATCAGGTCGACGCCGTACACCCGGGAGGTGCCCTCGGCGGCGAGTGCCGCGATCAGGTGGCTGAACCCGGCCCGCAGGTCCGGGATGACCAGGTCGGCGGCGTGCAGCTTGCTCGGCCCGGCGATCACCGCGGAGTGCTTGAAGTTGCGCCGGCCGAAGCGGCACGGGGTGCCACCGAGGCAGTCCCGGTAGACCTGGATGTTGGCGCCCATCGAGTTCAGTGCCTCGGTGTAGCCCAGCCGCTGCTCGTAGACCGTCTCGTGGACGATCGACAGCCCGCGGGCCTGGGTCAGCGCCACGACCAGCGGCTGCTGCCAGTCGGTCATGAAGCCGGGGTGCACGTCGGTCTCCAGCGCCACCGCGTTCAGCTCGCCACCGGGGTGCCAGAAGCGGATGCCGCCCTCCTGGCCCGGGTCGCCCAGCTTCGGCGCACGGGCGTCGGTGACCTCGTACTCGCCGCCGACCGAGCGGAAGATGTTCAGGAAGGTCATCATGTCGGCCTGCTGCGCGCCGAGCACCTCGACGTGACCACGGGTGGCCAGGGCGGCGGCCGCCCAGCTCGCCGCCTCGATCCGGTCCGGGATCGGCCGGTGGGTGTAACCGTGCAGCTTCGGCACACCCTGGATCTCGATCACCCGGTCGGTGTGGACCTTGATGATCGCGCCCATCTTCTGCAGGATGCAGATCAGGTCGATGATCTCCGGCTCCACCGCGGCGTTACGCAGCTCGGTGACGCCCTCGGCCATGACCGCGGTCAGCAGCACCTGCTCGGTGGCGCCGACGCTCGGGTACGGCAGGGCGAACTTCGTGCCGTGCAGCCCGTTCGGTGCGGACAGGTGCAGACCCTCCGGCCGCTTCTCGACGGTGGCACCGAACTCGCGCAGCGCCTGGAGGTGGAAGTCGATCGGGCGCGGGCCGATGTGGCAGCCGCCCAGGTCCGGGATGAACGCGTGCCCGAGCCGGTGCAGCAGCGGGCCGCAGAACAGGATCGGGATCCGGCTGGAACCGGCGTGCACGTTGATCTGGTCGGTGCTGGCGCTCTCCACGTTCGCCGGATCGAAGACGAGCTCGCCGTCCTCGGTGCCGTCGGTGACCTTGACGCCGTGCAGACCGAGCAGACCTCGGACCACCTCGACGTCGCGGATCTTCGGCACGTCGAACAGCCGGCTCGGGGTGTCGCCGAGTAGCGCGGCGACCATCGCCTTCGAGACCAGGTTCTTCGCGCCGCGCACGCGGATCCGCCCTTCGAGCGGAGTGCCTCCGTGAACGACCAGGACGTCGTCGGTCAACGCAACCTCCAGCGCGTCGGTGCTGCAGTGTTATTGGTGGGGCGCCTGAGCTTTCTCGCTACCCCGGATGCGGCCATGTCGAAACGGCCCGCTTGTGTCGTCGCTCCGGGCAGCATAGCCCTCGGTGACGAAAAAGGACTCGGTCACATCGGCGTGTGTGGCATTAATCGGTGATCCGGCACTTTTGCGTACCAAGAACGCTACTGACCGTGATCAGGACGCCGTGGGTGGCGGGGTGTCCGCGCCGGGCAGGGCGAGCATCTGGTCCAGTGCCACCCGGGCGTGGTACGCGGTGTCGGGGTCCACCGTGATCTGGTTGGCGACCCGGCCCGCGACCAGCTCCTCCAGGGCCCAGACCAGGTGCGGCAGATCGATCCGGTTCATCGTCGAGCAGTAGCAGACGGCCTTGTCCAGGAACATGATCTGCTTGTCCGGGTGCGCCAGCGCGAGCCGGCGGACCAGGTTCAGCTCGGTGCCGAGCGCCCATGCCGAACCGGCCGGAGCCGCCTCGATGGTCTTGATGATGTATTCGGTCGAGCCCACGTAGTCGGAGGCGGTGACCACCTCGTGCCGGCACTCCGGGTGGACCAGGACGTTGACCCCGGGCACCCGCTCGCGGACGTCGTTGACGCTGTCGAGGGTGAACCGGCCGTGCACCGAGCAGTGCCCCCGCCAGAGGATCATCTTGGCGTCGCGGAGCTGCTCCGGGGTGAGCCCGCCACCGGGCTTGTGCGGGTCGTAGAGCACACAGTCGTCGAGCGACAGGCCCATCTCCAGCACCGCCGTGTTGCGGCCCAGGTGCTGATCGGGCAGGAAGAGCACCTTCGACCCCTGCTCGAACGCCCAGTCCAGGGCGCGCTTGGCGTTGGACGAGGTGCAGACCACGCCGCCGTTGCGGCCGACGAAGCCCTTGATGTCGGCCGACGAGTTCATGTACGTCACCGGCACGGTCTCGCCGGCGATCCCCAGGTCGGAGAGCGTGTCCCAGGCGGCCTCGACCTGATTCAGCACCGCCATGTCCGCCATCGAGCAGCCGGCCGCGAGGTCGGGCAGGATCACCCGCTGGGCGTCGGTGGTGAGGATGTCGGCGCTCTCGGCCATGAAGTGCACGCCGCAGAACACGATGTACTCCGCGTCCGGACGGGCCGCGGCCTCCCGGGCCAGCTTGAACGAGTCGCCTGTCACGTCGGCGAACTGGATCACCTCGTCGCGCTGGTAGTGGTGCCCCAGCACGAAGACCTTGCTGCCCAGCTTCGCCTTCGCGGCCGTGGCGCGGGCCACCAGATCCGGGTCACTGGGCGCCGGAAGGTCGCCCGGACACTCGACGCCGCGCTCGGTGTCGGGGTCGCTGCCCCGGCCGAGCAGCAGCAGAGCCGTCGCGGTGTTGGAGGGTTCCAGCCAGGTCGAAGTCACGTAGCCCATGGTCCCACAGCACGAGCGCGCCGCAGCTCCGCTCGGTGTGGGCTGCCACACTGCTCGGCATGCGCGTGCTGCTCTGCCCGGACAAGTTCGCCGGCACCCTGTCCGCACCGGAGGTGGCCGCCGCGGTGGCCGACGGCTGGCGCACCGTCACCGACCGCGACGAGCTGCTGATCCGGCCGCTCGCCGACGGTGGGCCCGGCTTCGTGGAGGTGCTCGCCGGAGCCCTCGGTGGCCGGCGGGTGCCGGTGGCGACCGTCGACCCGCTGGGCCGGCCGGCCGCCGGTGAGATCCTCCTCACCACCGACGGCGCGACCGCCTATCTGGAGAGCGCGCAGGCGTGTGGGCTGCACCTGCTCAGCGCCGCCGAACGGGACCCGAAGACCACCACCTCGTACGGGCTG
This sequence comes from Micromonospora sp. NPDC049204, assembly GCF_040647935.1. Taxonomy (NCBI): domain Bacteria; kingdom Bacillati; phylum Actinomycetota; class Actinomycetes; order Micromonosporales; family Micromonosporaceae; genus Micromonospora; species Micromonospora sp. NPDC049204. The sequence continues at coordinate 431,686 of NZ_JBEZDC010000004.1, forward strand.
GGCCTGCTGGTGGCCGCCGCGGTGGAGAGCGGCGCGCGGACCGTGGTGATCGGGCTGGGCGGCTCCGCCACCAACGACGCGGGAGCCGGAATGCTCACCGCGCTGGGCCTGACCCCGCTGGACCCGGGCGGCGCGGCGCTGCCGTACGGCGGGGCGGCGTTGGCCCTGGTCGACGCCCTCGACGGCGTACCCCGGCTGCGGGGCGTTCGGCTGGTCGCGGCCACCGACGTGGACAACCCCCTGCTCGGCCTGCACGGCGCGAGCAACGTGTTCGGCCCGCAGAAGGGCGCCGACCGCGCGGACGTGCTGCTGCTCGACGCCGCGCTGGAGCGCTTCGCGGAGGTGCTGGAGCGGGATCTGCCCGGCTGCCCGGCGGGGCTCGGCACGGTGCCCGGAGGTGGGGCCGCCGGCGGCATCGGCGCCGCCATCCTCGCCCTCGGCGGCGGCTGCGAGTCGGGAATCGGCGTGGTCACCCAGGCCACCCGACTGGACGCCGCGCTGGACAGCGTCGACCTGGTGATCACCGGTGAGGGGTCGTTCGACCACCAGTCGCTGCGCGGCAAGGTCGTCGCCGGGGTGGCCGGCGCCGCCCGCGACCGGGGAGTCCCCTGCGTGGTGGTGGCCGGGCAGGTGAGCACCGGCCGGCGGGAGGCCGCCTCGGCCGGGGTGACCGACGCGTACAGCCTGGTCGAGCAGTTCGGCGGTGAGGAGCGCGGAGGGCTCGACGCCGCCCTGAGCCGGCCCGCGGCGGGGCTGCACGAGCTGGGCGCCCGGCTGGCCCGGCAGTGGAGCCGCTGAGGCCGCCGACCGCCCACCACCGGGGCCGACCTGCGGCGGCGATCACGCCACGCGGGTGGGTCCGGCCGAGGCGGCGTAGGATCGGAAGCGGACCACAACCGGGAATGACTGGACGGCGCACGGCGTTGGCCAGTGCGTCCGGACCCACACCGCGCAGGGAGACTTCCACGTGACCACGCCAGCGCAGACCGAGTCGACCGAGGCCAAGGCCCCTACTTCCGTCGTCCTCACCGACGTCGCAGCGCAGAAGGTCAAGGCCCTGATCGAGCAGGAGGGCCGCGACGACCTGCGGCTCCGCGTCGCCGTGCAGCCGGGCGGCTGCTCCGGCCTGCGGTACCAGCTCTTCTTCGACGAGCGTTCGCTCGACGGTGATGTCGTCACCGACTTCGACGGTGTCGGGGTCGTCGTCGACCGGATGAGCGCCCCGTACCTGTCCGGCGCGACGATCGACTTCGCCGACCGGATCGACGCCCAGGGCTTCACCATCGACAACCCCAACGCGGGCAACTCGTGCGCCTGCGGTGACTCGTTCAACTGAGTCACACCACACAGCAGCACTGGCGGGGCCGTCCTTCGGGGCGGCCCCGCCGCGTGCTGGCCGGGAGCGGTCCCGGAGCTGGTGACGGCCGGTCACCGATGTCCGACCGACGGGACGCGGACGCCGCCGGATGGCCGGGCCGGTAGGCTGACCGCGCCCTGCTCCCGACCCCGAGGGTTGACATGAAGATCGCCGTGACCGGCTCGATCGCCACCGATCACCTGATGAGCTTCCCCGGTCGCTTCGCCGACCAGCTGATCGCCGATCAGCTGCACAAGGTGTCGCTCTCCTTCCTGGTGGACGATCTGGTGCTCCGTCGCGGCGGAGTGGCCGCGAACATCTCCTTCGGCATGGGCCAGCTGGGCCTGCGCCCGGTGCTGCTCGGCGCGGTGGGCGCGGACTTCGCCGATTACCGCTCCTGGCTGGAGCGCCACGGCGTCGACTGCGACTCCGTGCACGTCAGCGAGGTGGCGCACACCTCCCGCTTCGTCTGCACCACCGACACCGACATGTGCCAGATCGCGTCGTTCTACGCAGGTGCGATGAGCGAGGCCCGCAACATCGAGCTCGCTCCGGTCGCCGACCGGGTCGGCGGACTGGACCTGGTGCTGGTCGGTGCCAACGACCCCGAGGCGATGCTGCGGCACTCGGCCGAGTGCCGCACCCGCGGGTACGCGTTCGCCGCCGACCCGTCGCAGCAGCTCGCCCGGATGCCCGGCGAGGACGTCGTGGCGCTCATCGAAGGCGCCGACTACCTGATGACCAACGACTACGAGAAGTCGCTGTTGCAGAGCAAGGCGAAGCTGAGCGACGACCAACTGCTGGACCTGGTCAAGGTCCGGGTCACCACGCTGGGCAAGCACGGTGTGGAGATCGCCGGGCGGGGCATCGACCCGATCCACGTACCGATCGCGCGGGAGATCCGGGCGGTCGACCCGACCGGGGTGGGCGACGGCTTCCGGGCCGGGTTCTTCACCGCGCTGTCCTGGGGGGTCGGGCTGGAGCGGGCCGCCCAGGTCGGCTCGCTGCTGGCCACGCTCGTCCTGGAGACCGTCGGGACCCAGGAGTACGACGTCCGCCGCGACCTGTTCGTCAAGCGCCTGGCCGAGTCCTACGGCGACGAGGCAGCAGAAGAGGTCCGCCCCCACCTGCTCCCGGCCTGACCCAACCCCCCACCCTCGCCGATCTTGCACTTTGTGTCGCCGGATCGCGACTTCTGCGCCCTTTGTCGGGGCAGAAAGTGCAAGATCGCGGGGGCGGACGGGTGCGTCAGTGGAGGCGGCGGACGTCGTAGGCCGGGCCTTCGGGGCCGTTGACGGCTCCCAGATACTCGTGGCCGCGCATCCGGCACCAGGCGGGAATGTCGACCGCCGCCGCCGGGTCGTCCGCGAGCACCCGGACCACCGTGCGTACCGGCACCTGCGGCAACCGTCGGGCCGCCGCGATCACGGGCAGCGGGCACCGCTGTCCCCGACAGTCGATCACCTCGTCCGGCATCGTCACAGCCCCACCACCCCCGCCTCGGCGCGCAACTCGGCGACGATCCCGGGCAACTCGCCGAGGAACCGTTCGACGTCCGCGTCGGTCGTCTCCCGATGCAGGCTGACGCGCACGTTGCCGTGCGAGAGCACCCCCATCGCCTCCAGCACGTGCGACGGCCGCAACGTGGACGACGTGCACGACGAACCGGACGACACGGCGAAGCCCCGCCGGTCCAGCGCGTGCAGCAGCGCCTCACCGTCGACGTAGAGGCACGAGAAGGTGACCAGGTGGGGGAGCCGGAGCACCGGGTCGCCGACCACCTCCACGTCGGGCACCTCCACCGCCACCCGCGCCCGGATCCGATCCACGAGCGCGCCCAGCCGGGTCGCCTCGGTCGCCGCGTCCGCCGCCGCCGCGCGCAGGCTCGCCGCCGCCGCCACCACCGCCGGCAGGTTCACCACCCCGGGGGTACGACCACCCTCCCGCTCGTCGGCCGGCCAGGGTGACTCCCAGCGGGTGCCCTTGCGCACCGCCAACAGCCCCACCCCGGGAGGGCCGCCCCACTTGTGGGCGCTCGCGCTGAGCACCGACCAGCCGGCCGGCAGGGGCACCCGGCCGACCGACTGCGCGGCGTCCACGTAGAGCGGCACCCCCACCTCGGCGCAGGCGGCAGCCGCCTCGGTGACCGGTTGCACGGTCCCCACCTCGTGACTGGCAGTGATCAGCGCGGCCAGCGCGACTCCGGGCGCGCGAACGGCGGTCGACCACGCTGCCAGGTCCAACCGGCCCAACCGGTCGACCGGCACGCCGGTCGCGGTCCCGCCCGCCGCCACGTGTCGCTCCGCCGCGTGCAACACCGCCGAATGCTCGATCGCGGAGTGCACGAGCGTCGACCCGACCCGGTGCCGGGCCGCCAGGCCGCCGAGCACCGCGCCGTGGGCCGCGGTCGTACCGCTGGGGGTGAAGGACACCTCGTCCGGGCGGACGCCGAGCGTCAGCGCGGTGGCCTCGCGGGCGGCGTCGAGCAGTTGTCGTGCCCGGCGGGCCTGGGCGTAGAGCTTGCCCGGGTCGGCCCAGCCGTCGTCGAAGGCCGCCAGCAGCGCCTGCCGCGCGACCGGATGCATCGGCGCGGCGGTCGCCGCGTCCAGGTAGACCGGGGATGCGCTCACAGATCCGCCTCTTGTTCGCGACTGCGGGGCTCGCAACCCCGGCTCACTCCTCGCGCTCACAGATCCGCCGTTTGTTCGCGACTGCGGGGCTCGCAAACCCGGCTCACTCCTCGCGCTCACAGATCGACACGGTATCGCGGCGGTATGCCCATCATCCCCCCAATGGGGGGTGGACAGTGACCCCACCACGGCCGAGCCCGTCATGGTCGAGTAATCTGCGACCGTCGGTGACGCCTTTGCCGCCGGTGCTGAGGAAAGACGCACCGCGGCGCGCTAGGGAGGCAGGACCAGGTGGTCGCAAGGAGTTCGGAGGTACGGCCGTCGGCCGTACGGCACAGCGCTTCGCCAGGGGTCGGTGGACGCCGGGGGCGTGGTGCTGGTCGGTTGGCCGGGCTCGGTCTCAGTGGCGTGGCGCTGCTGATCCTGCTCACGGGCTGTGATGTGGGCCAGGCGTTTGACGGCTTCGGTTGGCCGCAGGGCGGCATCTCGCCGGAGTCCAAGCGGATGTACGACCTGTGGATCGCCTCCTGCATCGCCGCGCTCGCGGTCGGCGTCTTCGTGTGGGGCCTGATCTTCTGGTGCGTCGTGCGCTACCGCAAGCGTGGCAACGCGCTGCCGGTGCAGACCCGCTACAACCTGCCGATGGAGTTCCTCTACACCATCGCGCCGATCCTGATCGTCTCCGTGCTCTTCTACTACACGGCGATCGTGCAGACCGACGTCGACAAGTTGTCGAAGAACCCGGACGTCACGGTCGAGGTCGTCGCCTTCAAGTGGAACTGGCAGTTCAACTACCGCGACGGCCAGGGCACGGAAGCCCGCACCACCGCGTCGACGCTCGGCACCAGCGAGGTCATCCCGGTGCTGGTGCTCCCGACCGGCCGGTCCATCCGCTTCGAGGAGACCAGCCGCGACGTCATCCACTCGTTCTGGGTGCCGGAGTTGCTGTTCAAGCGGGACGTCATGCCGGGCAAGATCCGCAACGTGTTCGAGGTGTCCAGCCTGGACGCCGAGGGCGCCTACGTCGGACGCTGCGCCGAACTGTGCGGCAGCTACCACGCGTTCATGAACTTCGAACTGCGGGTGGTCTCGCCGGAGAAGTACGACCAGTTCCTGGCTGCCAAGCAGAGCGGCAAGTCGACCCAGGACGCGCTGACCCAGATCGGTGAGCAGCCGTACGCGGAGACCACGCAGCCGTTCGACACCCGGCGGACGCAGGACAACTTCAACCCGGACAAAGTTCCGGCCCGCACGGGAAGCTGAGGCAGCCGCATGAAGACCGAGTGGCGTATCTTCCTGATCATCGCCGGGTTCCTCTTCGGTGCCACCATCCTCTACGGCGCCTGGACCAACGGTGCGTCCGGTGGCATCGAGTGGGTGGGCACCGTGGCCCTGCTGCTGTCGTTCCTGCTCTGCTCGATGTGCGGCGGCTTCTTCTGGTTCGTCTCCCGCCGCATCGACCTGCGGCCCGAGGACCGACCGGACGCCGAGATCGCTGACGGCGCCGGTGAGGTCGGCTTCTTCAGCCCGGGCAGCTACTGGCCGTTCGGTCTGGCGCTGGCCGCCGCGATCGCCGCGCTCGGCATGGTGTTCTGGCAGTTCTGGCTGATCGGTGCCGGTCTGTTGGCGGTCATCTTCTCCGCCTGCGGGTTGCTGTTCGAGTACTACAGCGGCACCCGGCGCACCGCCGAGCACTGATCCACCCGGTCGCCGTCGCGACCGACCCGTACGCCACGAAGGCCCGCCTCCCACGGGGAGCGCGGGCCTTCGTCGTGGGGGTGCTCGTCGTGGCGCCTTGGTCGTGGCGTTCGCCGGGCGGTGCCCAGGTGCGTGCGGTCTGGGTGCTGCGGCGCGGGTGCGGGGCGGTGCCGGTGGTGTGGTGCCGGTGCTGGGTGGTGAGTGTCAGGCGGCGTGGCGGTGGGTGGGCTGGTGGCGTCGGCGCTCAGCCAGCCGGGTGACCGGAAAGGTGAACGTGGCGATCACCACGGCGACGCCGCAGCCGGTGCAGATCAGCTCGGGACAGTCGGTGTCGTGGCCGTCGACGCAGGGCGGCATCTCGAACGGCGTCACGTCCTGGCAGACATCGCAGTAGAGCTCGCGGTGCGACACGGGTGTCTCCTTCTCACTCCAGGTGAACCACCCCCGGATGCGACAACGACGCACAACGGAAGCGGAGAAGTACTCGCCTGTAGTTTTCCACCCGGGTCCGACAAATCTCCGCCGGGTGCCGCCCGGGAGGCCAACGCAGGCTCGCCGCTGCCGCATGATCAACTCGAAATCATTGCGGTCGGGGTGTCCAGGGCTGCCGGACAGCACCGGTCAGACGGGCGCCGGCCCGAGGGCGGCGGCGGTCTTGATCCAGCGGTCCAGGGTCGCGGCGGCCGCGCCGGAGTCGATCGACTCGGCCGCGCGGCTCATGCCCGCTCGAAGCGCCTCGGTCAGGTCGCCGTCGAGCGGACCCTGGGTGGCCAGCGCCGCGGCGGCGTTGACCAGCACCGCGTCCCGGACCGGACCCGTCTCACCGGCCAGCAGGCGACGGGCCACACCGGCGTTGTACGCGGCGTCACCGCCCCGCAGGTCCTGCAGGGTGGACCGGGGTACCCCCAGGTCCGTCGCGTCCAGCACGGCCTCGCGTACGGCGCCGTCCTGGGCCACCCAGACGCGGGTCGGTGCGGCCGTCGTGAACTCGTCCAGGCCGTCCTCGCCGCGCATCACGATCACCGAGTCGCCGCGGGCGGCGAAGACACTCGCCATCACCGGGGCCATCCGGGCGTCGAAGCAGCCGACCGCGCCGGCACGGGGGCGGGCCGGGTTGGTCAGCGGGCCGAGGAAGTTGAAGAAGGTGGGCACTCCCACCTCACGGCGGACCGGGCCGGCATGCCGCATGCCGGGGTGGTGTCGGGCCGCGAAGCAGAACCCGATGCCCGCCTCCTCGACGCAGCGGGCCACCTGTTCGGGGCCGAGATCCAGCGGGATGCCGAGGAACTCCAGCAGGTCGGCCGTGCCGCAGAGGGAGGAGGCGGCCCGGTTGCCGTGCTTCACCACGCGTACGCCCGTGCCCGCGACCACGAGCGCGGTCATCGTGGAGATGTTGACCGTGTGGGCGAGGTCACCGCCGGTGCCGACGACGTCGAGCGCGGTGCGGCGCACCTCCTCAGGAAGCACCACCGGCACGGCGCGACCCAACATCGCCTCGACGAGACCGGCCAGCTCAGCCGGGGTCTCACCCTTGGCCCGCAGCGCGATGGCGAAGCCCGCGATCCGCGCCGCGCTCGCCGAACCGGTCATGATCTCGTCCATCGCCCACGCGGTGTCGGCGGTGGACAGCTCCTCGCCGTGCAGCAGCGAGCTGAGCAGGTGCGGCCAGGTCCGATCGCCCATGGCGGGCCTCCCGAGCGTGCGAAGTGCGGGTGGGCTGGAACGGGCGCCGGCGGATCCGGCGCCGCGACGGTGCCGGACAGCTGGGAGACGTCAGGCGGGTGCGTGCGTCCGCAGCAGCTCGGCCACCGTACCGCCGGTGGTCACCGGGTCGAGCGGGTGCACGAGCGTGGCGTCGACCTCGGCGTACGCGGCGAGCCATCGGTCGGCGGCGCGGGCGATCACCAGGCAGGTCGGAGGAGCGTCGTCCCGGTCGTCCTTGATCTGGCGGGCGATGCCGATGCCGCCACCCGGGCTCGCCTCACCGTCGAGCAGCAGCAGGTCGATCTCGTAGTCGTCGACCAGCCGGATGGTCTCGGCGTAGGTCGACGCGTCGACGAACTCGATCTGCAGACCGGGCGCGGGCCGGGTGCCGACGGCCATCCGCATCCGATCACGGACCTGCGGGTCGTCGCTGTAGAGCAGGACGGTGCAAAGACGATCGCTCATGCCGGCACTCCGCTTCCAACCTCGTAGCTGCCCGCCGATCGTACCGGTCGACGTGACGTAGCCGACATCCCGCCCGGCGGCACCCGTCGGGCGTACCGTCCGGGCAGCTCAGGCGGGCGCGGCGTCGGCGGCGCGCTCGCGGGCCTCCTGGCGGTCCAGCTCGCGGTCGACCCGGCGGGCCTCCCGTTCGGACTGCTTGACCCACTGCACCACCAGCACCGCGAGCATGGTCACACTGACGAACTCACCACCGGCCCAGAGGATGCCGCCGGCGACCACCTGGTCCGCCTTGGGGTCGGACCAGCTCAGGTTGAGCGACGGGTACCAGTCGCCGCCGAAGAGCGTGGTGCTCTGCATGATGGTGAGGCCGAGCACCGTGTGGAACGGCACCGACAGCAGCATCAGGAGCGCACGCGCCGGGTACGGCCAGCGGCCGGGCAGCGGGTCGAGGCCGAGCAGCGGCCAGAAGAACACGCAGCCGGTCATGATGAAGTGCGCGTGCACCAGCTCGTGCGCCCAGGCGTGTTCGAGGGTGAAGCGGTACAGATCACTGAAGTACAACACGAACGGGTTGACCACGAAGATGGCGAACGCCACCAGCGGGAAGCTGTAGACCCGGGCGACGCGGCTGTGCACGATCGCCAGCAGGCGCTTGCGCGGCCCGACCGGCAGGGTGCGCAGGGCCAGGGTCATCGGCGCACCCAGCGCCAGGAAGATCGGCGCCACCATGGACAGCACCATGTGCTGGATCATGTGCACGGACAGCAGCGCGGTGTCGTAGGCGTGCAGCCCGCTGACCGTGACCAGCGCGATGCCGCCCAGCCCGGGGCCGAGGAAGAACACGGTACGGGCGACCGGCCAGCGGTCGCCCCGCAGGCGCAGCCGGTACACCCCGTAGAGGTACAGGCCGGCGGCGAGCACCAGGCCGAGGGCCAGCCAGCTGTCCAGCCGGGTCTCGGTCAGCACCGCGCCGACGGTGAACGGCGGCGGGGCCGAGGTGGCGGCTAAGATCGAATCGACGTGCAGCACGCTTTTCAGGCTAGGCCAGGCGAACCGGACCCCGTCGGTCGGGCCACGGAAGGCGCAGGTTTGCCACCCCGCTGATGGGCGGCCCCGGTCAGGGGCAATAATGACGGCGTGACTGCGGCCCCAGCCATTGACAAGAGCCGGATCCACTCTCTGACCCGACCGAACATGGTCAGCGTCGGGACGATCGTGTGGCTCTCCAGTGAACTCATGTTCTTCGCGGCGTTGTTCGCGATGTACTTCTCGATCCGCGCAGCTGCGCCGGAGCAGTGGGAGAAGCACACCGAGGCGCTGAACATCCCGTACGCGACCACCTTCACGGTGATCCTGGTGCTGTCCTCCGTGACCTGCCAGCTCGGCGTCTTCGCGGCGGAGAAGGGCGACGTGCACGCGCTGCGGCGCTGGTTCACCGTCACCTTCGTGATGGGCCTGATCTTCGTGCTCGGCCAGCTGAACGAGTACCGGCACCTGGTCGAGGACGGCATCAAGATCAACGGAGACGGGTACGGGTCGGTGTTCTACCTGACCACCGGCTTCCACGGCCTGCACGTGACCGGCGGTCTGATCGCCTTCATCATCTTCATGGTCCGTACGACCATGGGCCGGTTCACTCCGGCGCAGGCGACCTCGGCGATCGTCGTGTCGTACTACTGGCACTTCGTCGACGTCGTGTGGATCGGCCTGTACGGCATGATCTACTGGCTTCAGTGATCTTGCGCGTCACGTTCCGTGCTGCTGCTCCGTCCCCTGAGACAGGTCCAACCGGTTAAGGACACCGCTCATGACTTCTGACAACGACCGCCGACGCGGTCTGCTCGCGCGGTTGCGTGAGCGGCCCGCCGCGCGCAGCAGGGGCCGCCGCCGGCTGGGCGCCGCGGTCCGGCTGATCGCCGCGCTGATGCTCGCCGGCGGCGCCTACACCGTCTTCGCTCCCGGTGCCCAGGCGCAGGACAATCCGCAGCTGACCGGCGCCGCCGCCGAGGGCAAGGCGCTGTTCGACGTGAGCTGTGTGACCTGCCACGGCCGTAACGCCCAGGGCGTGGAGGGTCGCGGTCCGAGCCTGATCGGCGTCGGCGCGGCCTCGGTCGAGTTCCAGGTCAGCTCCGGGCGGATGCCGCTGGCCCGCCAGGAGGCCCAGGCGCACCGCAAGCCCCCGGTCTTCACCCCGGATCAGGTCACCCAGCTCGGCCAGTACATCCAGGAGCTCGGCGGCGGTCCGGTCGTGCCGGGCACCGAGGAGAACCTCCACGAGAACGGCAACGTCGCCGCCGGTGGCGAACTGTTCCGGATCAACTGCTCCCAGTGCCACGCCTTCGGCGGCGGCGGCGGTGCGCTCTCCTCGGGCAAGTTCGCCCCGAGCCTGCACCCGGCGACCGACCGGCAGATCTACGCGGCGATGCTGAGCGGCCCGCAGAACATGCCGGTGTTCGGTGACAACCAGATCACTCCGGAGCAGAAGGCGAACATCATCGCCTACATCCAGGAGACGCTGAAGCACGACCAGGACCCGGGCGGTTTCAACCTCGGGCGGTACGGCCCCTCCACCGAGGGTCTGGCGATCTTCCTGATCGGCATCGTGGCGCTCGTCTTCGCCAGCCTGTGGATTGCGGGCAAGTCGTGACCGAGCGGATCATCCGATTCAGTGCTGTGGCGCCGCTCGGCGCCACCCGTAGCGAGGTGACGGCATGAGCACCCACACCGAGCACCAGGCCCCGCAGGGCCAGGAGCCGCTCGACGTGAACGACCCCAAGCTGACCCGTTTCGACGTCGTTCGCGAGGGCGCGCGTCGGGACGACATCGAGATCGTCCACTACGAGCCGCAGGTGCTGCCGGGCACCAAGGCGGAACGTCGGCTGACCCGCGTGGTCGCCGGGTTCTTCCTGATCACCGGCCTGGCCGCGACCGCGTTCCTGGCCATCTACATCTGGTGGCCGTGGCAGTACGAGGCGGGCCGTGGCGGCGACAAGTGGTACACGCCGCTGCTGGGCGCCACCCTCGGCATCGCTCTGCTCGCCGTCGGCTTCGGCATCCTGACCTGGGGCAAGAAGTTGCTGCCCAAGGAGGTCTCGATCCAGGACCGGCACGAGGGGCAGGTGGACTCCGAAGGCCGCACCATCACCGGCCAGACCATGCTCTACATGGCCGACGAGTTGGGTGTGAAGCGTCGTCCACTGCTCGGCATCTCGTTGCTGGCCGGCCTCGCGCCGGTCGCCGCGGTCGCGGCGGCGCCGCTGGTCGGTGGACTGATCTCCCAGCCACACAAGAAGAACCAGATGTTCACCACCGGGTTCGCCTCGGCCGACGGCGGCGAGCCGATCCGCCTGGTGCGCGAGGACGGCCGGCCGGTGCGCCCGGCAGACGTCAGCGTCGGTGGCCAGGTGACGGTCTTCCCCGGCATCGAGCACGGGGTGAGCAACACCCACGCCGACTCCCCGACGCTGCTGATCCACCTCCGGGACTCCGACGCGCAGGAGTCGCGTCAGGCCAACGAGAGGATCGGCCACGGCGACTACATGTGGGGCAACTACGCGGCCTTCTCCAAGATCTGCACGCACGCCGGCTGCCCGGCCAGCCTCTACGAGCAGCAGACCAACCGGCTGCTCTGCCCGTGCCACCAGTCCCAGTTCCTGATCACCAACAACGCCAAGCCGGTCTTCGGCCCTGCCAGCCGGCGGCTGCCGCAGCTGCCGATCGAGGTGGACTCCGAGGGTTTCTTCGTGGCGAAGTCCGACTACACTGAGACCGTCGGGCCTGATTTCTGGGAGCGGCCATGAAGCGTCGAAAGTTTGACCTGGCGGCGACGCCGGGCAAGGCTGCGGTGGGAGTGGACGACCGCTTCCAGGTGGCCACCCCGCTGCGCAAGCTGCTGAACAAGGTCTTCCCGGACCACTGGTCCTTCCTGCTCGGCGAGATCGCGCTGTTCTCGTTCATCGTGCTGCTGCTGACCGGTGTGTTCCTCACCTTCTTCTACGAGCCGGCGATGACCGAGGTGGTCTACAACGGCAGCTACGCGCCGTTGCAGGGCACGCCGATGTCCGCCGCGTACGCCTCCAGCCTGGACCTGTCGTTCGACGTCCGCGGTGGTCTGGTGATGCGGCAGATGCACCACTGGGCGGCGCTGCTGTTCATGGCCGCGATCGTCGTGCACATGCTGCGGGTCTTCTTCACCGGCGCCTTCCGCAAGCCGCGCGAGACCAACTGGATCATCGGTTCGCTGCTGTTCTGGGTCGGCTTCCTGGCCGGCTTCACCGGCTACTCGCTGCCGGACGACGGCCTGTCCGGCACCGGTCTGCGGATCGCCTCGGCGATCATGCTGTCCATCCCGGTGATCGGCACCTGGGTCACCTCGTCGATCTTCGGTGGCGAGTTCCCGGGCACGATCATCATCAGCCGGTTCTTCATCGCCCACGTGCTGCTCATCCCGGGTCTGCTGCTGGCGCTGATCAGCGTCCACCTTGGCCTGGTCTTCAAGCAGAAGCACACCCAGTGGCCCGGCCCCGGCCGGACCAACAACAACGTGGTCGGCGAGCGGATGTTCCCGCGGTACGCGCTGAAGCAGGGCGGCTTCTTCATGGTCGTCTTCGGCGTCATCGCGCTGATGGGCGGTCTGTTCCAGATCAACCCGATCTGGTTGTTCGGCCCGTACGAGGCGTGGGTGGTCTCCGCCGCCAGCCAGCCCGACTGGTACGTCATGTTCCTCGACGGCTCGACCCGACTCATGCCGGCCTGGGAGATCAACATCCCGCTCGGCGACGGGTACGTGATTCCGCCGCTGTTCTGGCCGACTGTCGTGCTGCCCGGCATCCTGGTGGGCCTGTCGACGATGTACCCGTTCCTGGAAGCTCGACAGCTCAAGGACCGCAAGAACCACAACCTGCTCCAGCGTCCCCGGGACGCTCCGGCGCGGACCGCGGTCGGCGCCATGGCCGTCTCGTTCTACGTCGTGCTGACGCTCTCCGGCGGCAACGACGTGATCGCCGACAAGTTCCAGATCAGCTTGAACGCGATGACCTGGGCCGGCCGGATCGGTCTGCTGGTGGTTCCGCCGCTGGCGTACTACGTGACGTACCGGCTCTGCCTGGGCCTGCAGCAGCACGACCGGGAGGTGCTGGCGCACGGCGTGGAGACCGGCATCATCCGGCGCATGCCGGACGGTCGGTTCGTCGAGGTGCACCAGCCGCTCAGCGCGTCGAACGGGCACGCGGACGGCCACGGCGAGCTGGAGTACGTCGGCTGGGTCGTGCCGAAGAAGATGAACCGGCTCGGGGCACTCGGCCCGGCCATCCGGGGCTTCTTCTACCCGATCGAGAAGCCGGTCGAGGCGCCGGTCTCGCCGGGGCACCCGCCGGTCGAGCCCCGACCGGAACGCGAGGAGATCGCCAGCGGCGACAGCCGCCGCTGACCGCCCAGACGCACCGTCACGGGGCGCCCGCCGGATTCCGGCGGGCGCCCCGTCGTATCCGTACCCCCCCCGCCCATCCGACCAGGAGTCGGACGGCCCTGATCGGACCGGTCGACCCCGCGCGACGGGCGATCGCAGGAATAACCCCGGTGAGCCGGGTATCCGTGCGGTCCAACGTCTCAAGGGGGGGAAGCATGTTGGGTATCAAACGCCTCGGCCTGTTGGCCGCGCTGGTACTTGTCGGTGTCGCGCCGGCTGCGGCCGCGCAGGCCGCGGCACAGCCGTCGACGCAGGACACCCAGTACCTGCAGGCGGTACACCAGGTCAACCTGTTCGAGATCACCGCCGGTGACCTGGCCCAGCAGAAGGGTCAGGACCAGGGGGTCAAGGACCTGGGCGCGATGCTGAAGACCGACCACACCCAGCTGGACCAGACGGTGCAGCAGACCGCGTCCCAGCTCGGGGTGGACCTGCCGAACGAGCCCAGTGCCGATCAGCAGGCGGTCATCGACAAGCTGAACAACGCCAGCGGGGCGGAGTTCGACCGGCTCTGGGTGACAAGTGAGCTGGCCGGCCACGTCCAGGCCATCCAGGCCACCCAGACGGAGATCTCGCAGGGCTCCGAGCAGTCGGTGGTCCAGTTGGCCCAGACGGCCCTGCCGACGCTGCAGGCGCACTATGACGAGCTGGTGCAGCTCGCCAACAAGCTGGGCATCCCGGTTCCGCAGACCAGCGCCAGCGGTACACCCAGCCCGGGTGGCACTGGCACCGAGTCCCCGGCTCCGGGTGGCACCGGCACCGAGTCCCCGGCTCCGGGTGGCGGCAGCACCGAGGCCCCGGCTCCGGGCACCACCGAAACGCCGGCTCCCAGCGTGAGCTGACGTAGCGACAGCAGACGGCCGGTCCACCCCTGCGGGTGGACCGGCCGCCGTGTGTGCGGTGGTCAGTCGGCGCTGGAGAGGCCGATCGCGAACGCCTCCTCCAGGTCGTGCTGGGAGTACGCCCGGAACGCGATGTGCGACTCGGTGTTGAGCACGCCCGGCACCTTGGAGATGCTGCCCGCGATGACCTGGGCGATCTGGTCGAACTCGCGGACCCGGACGATGGCGATGAGGTCGACGTGCCCGGCCACCGAGTAGACCTCGCTGACACCGGAGAGGCTGGCCAGGGTCTCCGCCACCTCGGGGATCGCGTCGGTGGCACAGTCGATCAGCACGATGGCGGTGATCACGGGACATTTCTCCGTTCGTCGGCGTCGTCGCCCATGCTAGATGCTCCCCGGCGGCTCGGAGACCGGGTGTGCCCGCCGGCCCGCGCCGGACTCGGCTCAGGCGTGAGCGGTGGCGGCCACGGTCAGGTCGTTCCCGGCCCGGATCGCGTCCTGAAGCCGTTCGCCGTCGCGCACGGTCGCGCCCGGCCACACCACGCTGCGGAACACGTCACCGTCCACCCGTGCGCCCGCGCCGACCACCGACTCCACGCAGCCACCGGTCACCGTGGCGGACCTGTCGACGAGGGTGCCGCCATTCGCGGCGTGCAGGTTGGCGGCCAGGTAGTCGGCGGGGGTGCCCGTGTCGTAGAAGGTGCCCGGGTAGGGCACCACCTCCAGCGCGCCCGCCGCCTCCGCCGGGCGCCAGAGGGCGCGGACCAGGTCGGAGAAGACGACAGGCAGATCGCGGACGAGCCGCCAGGGCAGCAGCGAGAAGCCGGTGAAGTTGTGCCCGGCGAAGGTGCCCGGCGCCGCCGGGTCCGCGGCGGGCTGACCGAGCAGGCGTACGGTGTGCCCGTCCCACCCGTCGAGCAGGGCGGCCACGTCCGGGCCCGGCGCGGCGGCCGGGTCGGCGAGGTACGCGTCGGCGTTGCCGACCAGCACCGGCCGCCCGCCGATCCAGTCCCGCAGGTTGGCCACGCCACCCGCGGTGCCCAGTGGCTCGCCCGGCTCGACGGACAGGTGGGCGCGGTCGCCGACGTGCGCGACCACCTGGTCACCGAGATAGCAGGCGTTCACCGCGACCCGGGCGGGGCCGACCAGGCCGAGCCCCGCGACCCGGGCCAACGCCCGATCCAGCAGCGGGACGTTGCCCACCGGGCAGAGCGCCTTGGGCACCCGTTCGGTGAGCGGACGCAACCGGGTGCCCGCACCGGCGGCGAGCACCAGCGCGCACAGCTCCGCCGGCACGGACGCCATCCCGGTCACGGCAGGTCGTCGGGGATCGGGGGCGGGAACTGCCCGGCCAGCGGCCCGATGTCGTAGTAGGCGAGCAGCCGGGCCGTCGGCCAGGTCAGCTTGGGCAGGTCGTCCAGCGGGTGCCACGCGGCCTCGAAGACCTCCGCGCCGTCGACCGCCAGCTCGGTGCCGGACGCCGGCACCTCCGCCTCGAAGACCACGTCCACCCAACCCTTGGCGTGCACGATCGCGTTCGGCACCGCCGGACGGAGCCGGGACGGGGGGAGTCGGACGCCGGACTCCTCGAACAGCTCGCGCGCCGCGCCCACCACCGGGGCCTCGCCGCGGTCCAGAAGGCCGGCGGGCAGTGACCAGCCCTTGCCGGGCGGCTGGCGCAGCATGAGCAGCCGTCCTGCGCCCGGTGCCTCGGAATCGCGGACCAGGGTGACCGCACCGACGATGTACTTCGGCATCGCCAGCTTGACCAGGCGCCGGCGCACCGGCAGCGGCAGTCGGTAGAAAGCCTGGTAGAAGATGGCCCGACCGGTGGCGCGGGAACGGGGGATCATGACTCCAGGCTAGTGGTCACGAATGTTCCTCGGACGCGCTGGGCCGGTCCCGGTCACTGTCGATGGTCGACCAGGTCGATGAGCTGGCGTACCACGGTGTCCGGTTCGATCACCCGGTCGAAGACCGCGACCAGCAGGGTCTCCAGGTCGGGATAGCCCAACTCCTCCGAGAGGCGCAACAGCGGCAGGTCGCTGGCGAGACCCCGGTTGTGCTGACGCAGGGTGAGCCCGATGGTCGCCCGACCCAGACGGACCTTGTCGCTGATCGTGATGCCCGGCTCGGTGTGCTCGGCGAACCACCTGTTGATCTGCATCTGGGCGTGTGGCGACTTGACGAAGCTCAACCACTCCCGCCGGGGGCCACGCGAGGCGACCCCGGCCTCGAACCCGTTGTCGCCGTCGTTCTCGGTGAAGATCTCCACCACGTCGCCCTCGTCCAGCTCCGAACTCAGCGGGGCCAGCCGACCGTTGATCCGCGCCGCGAGACAGTGGTCGCCCCGCTCGTTGCCCAGTTCGTACGCGAGGTCGACCGGGGTGGCGCCGCCCGGCAGCACGACCTGCCGACCCTCGGCGAAGACCTGGATCTGGCCCTCGGCGAGGTCGCAGCGCAACGACTCGAGGAACTGCGCCGGGTCGGCCGCGTCCGGCTCCCAGTCGAGCACCCGGCGCAGCCAGTCCAACTGCTCGGCGCGGGCCGCGGCGCTGCTGCTCCCCGAGCGGGGGAAGCGGAAGTCGGCGGCGATGCCGTACTCGGCGGAGCGGTGCATCTCCTGGTTGCGGATCAACACCTCCACCGTACGGTCCTGGGGGCCGCGGACGCTGGTGTGCAGCGAACGGTAGAGGTTGTTCTTCGGCGAGGCGATGAAGTCCTTGAAACGCCCGGGGATGGGTCGCCAGGTGCCGTGGATCGCGCCCAGCGCGGCGTAGCAGTCGGTGGCCGGGCCGTCGACCACCACCACGATGCGGGGCAGGTCGAACGGGGCGGTGTGGCCGCCGGCGATGGTGTCCTTCCAGATCGAGTAGAGGTGCCGGGGGCGCGGGCTCACCTCGGCGTCGACCCGGCTGCGCTTCAGCGCCACCTTGGTCCGGGTGACCACGGCGTCGAGGTAGGCGTCCCAGCCCGGCCGGTCGTGCACGTGCCGGGCCAGCCGGGCGTGCTCGTCCGGCTCCAGGTGCAGCAGCACCACGTCGTCCAGCTCGCGCTTGAGGGTCTGGATGCCCAGCCGGTCACAGAGCGGGACCAGCACCTCCTGGGTCTTGCGGGCGATGCGCTCCCGCGACGACGCCGAGCGCACCCCGAGGGTGCGCATGTTGTGCAGCCGGTCCGCCAGCTTGATGATCAACACGCGGACGTCCTTGGCGGCCGCCACGATCATCTTGCGGATCGTCTCCGCCTCGGCGGCCTTGCCGTAGAACGCCTTGTCGAACTTGGTCACCCCGTCGACCAGGTGGGCCACCTCGCCGCCGAAGTCCTCGGAGAGCGCCTGGAGGGTGTAGCGGGTGTCCTCCACGGTGTCGTGCAGCAGCGCCGCGACCAGAGTGGTGGTGTCCATCCCCAGCTCCGCGCAGATCTGCGCCACCGCGAGAGGATGGGTGATGTACGGCTCACCGCTCTTGCGGAACTGCCCGCGGTGCATGTTTTCCGCGATCGTGTACGCACGTCGCAGCACCGCGGGATCGGTGCCGGCGTGGATGCCCCGGTGGGTGCGCACCAGTTGGGTGACCGGGTCGGAGTCGGTGGTCGGCCAGCTGAGCAACGACCGCAGCCGGCGGGCGAGCGGCAGCTCACCCGGCTGTGTCGGCAGGGCGCCCCCCAGGGCGGCGCCGTGTCCGGCGTCGACGTCCACGAGGGACACCTCCTCACCCCGGCTCCGCGACGCCGGAACCCGGCGGCGGGAGCAGGCCCACGAATCGGGCAGGACTGCACTCCTCTAACAGCCTAAGCGAGTCGACGTAGTCCGATCGGTCAGTTGGTCATGAGCGTTCGGTCGAGAGTTGGTGAGACGCGCCGTTCTCGGCCTTCGCCAGCAGGTCACGGAAGCGCCCCGCGCCGCCCACCGGGGACGACCAACCGGAGGACATCTCGACCAGTCGGGTCTCCGGTCGTTCCAACCAGGACAGGATCCGCTCGGACTCCTCGGCGGTCGCCGCCGGCACCGGGCCGTGCCCGCCGGCCACCGTTTCGGCGGTGGCCCGGATGGTGGCCAGCGTGGGTCGCGGGTGCGCGCCGGGCGGGGACACCCCCGCGCCGGCCAGCCGGCCGTGCCGCACCAGCGCCAACTCCCAGCCGCCCCGGGCGGCCGGCCGGGCCGCGGCCAGCTCGACGATCCCGGTCAGCGCGGCCAGCCGCTGCATCCGCACGGTGGCCCGCAGCACCGCCGTCAGCCGGGACCGCACCACCGCGGCCTCCTCGTAACGCTGGTCGGCCGAGAGCACGTCGATCCGGGCGAGCAGTGCGTCCACCACCGGCTGCGGGTCACTTGTCGTGGCGGTGCGGAAGGGCCGGGCCGCTCTGTCGTCGTACTCCTCGGGGGTGATCTTGTGCTCGCAGGGCGCCGGGCAGCGACCCAGCTCGGCCAGCGCGCAGGCCGGCGTGACGGTGCGCAGCGAGAGCCGGTGCGTGCACTGGCGCAGCGGCACGGCGTCGTGGAAACCGGCGGCGGCCAGCTCCGCGGCCCGCCGGGAGGTGAACGGGCCGAGGTACGCGGTGTCGGTGGGGGAGAGGTCGCGGACGATCGAGAGCCGGGGATAGGGACCGTCGGTCAGCTTGAGCCAGACCATCCGCTCCGGGTATTTCGACCGTCGGTTGTACGGCGGGGCGTGCGCGGCGATCAACCGCAGCTCGCGGACCTCCGCCTCCAGCGAGTGCGCGCACTCCACCGCCTCGACCCGCTCGGCCGCCGCCAGCATCTCGGAGATCCGGGCGCGCTTCTCCCCGGCGGTGAAGTAGCTGCGCACCCGGGTGGCGATGTCGACGGAGGTGCCCACGTAGAGCGGGCGGTCGTCGGCGGCCCGGAAGATGTAGACCCCCGGGACCTTGGGCAGCCCCTCGGCCAGGTGCCGTTTGCGGCGTTGGGTCGGGGTGACCGCGCGGGCGAACTCGATGGCGTCGCCGACCGTGTCCACCCGGTGCCCGCCGAGCCGACCGATCAGCCCGTGCAGCACGTCGACCGTCGCCTTCGCGTCGTCGAGGGCCCGGTGGGTGGGCTGGGTGGCGGTGCGGAAGTAGGCGGCCAGGGTGCCCAGCTTGCGGTTGGGCACCTCGTCGCGGGTCAGCACCCGGCGGGCCAGCGCCGCCGTGTCCAGGACCCGGGGGTTGGGCCAGCGGTAGCCGTGCTTGGCGCAGGCCGCCTTGAGGAAGCCCACGTCGTAGGGGGCGTTGTGGGCCACCAGCACCGCGTCGGCGATGAACTCCAGGAAGCTGGGCAGCACCTGCTCGATCGGCGGCGCCGGCACCAGCATCGCCTGGGTGATGCCGGTCAGCACGGTGATGAACGGCGGGATCGGCTGCCCCGGGTTGACCAGGGTGGCCAACACCCCCAACTGTTCGCCACCGCGCACCCGGACCGCCCCGATCTCGGTGATGCCGCCGCCGTCCGGCGCGCCGCCGGTGGTCTCCAGGTCGACCACCACGAAGGTGGTCGCGTAGAGCGGCAACGCCGGGTCCACCCCGCCCACCGTCGGGTCGAGACCGGCCAGTGACTCCTGGACGTACTCCGCCTGTGCCATCGGCGGCACGCTAGCGCGTCGGTCCGACACTCGCGTCGCAGCCGTCCCACCAGTCACCATGGGGCTAGGATGAGAGATCGGCTCACTCACCGGGCGGTGGGCCCGGCCGCGGTGGGAGACTTGCCACATGCCCCTCACCGAGCCGTCCGACGACCACCTCCCGCAGGAGGATCTGGTCGCGCTCGACGGGGCCGCCAGCAACCCGGACGACAACGTAGTCAGCGCGACATCCGACGCATCCGACCCGACCACGGCGGGCGACGGCGCGGCTGGTGAGCCGGAGCCGACGCTGCCCGAGCCGACGCTGCCCGAGCCGGTCCGGCAGCGGATCGTGACGCTGACCGCCACGGTCCTGCCCACCCTGCCCGCCGACGAGGTGCCGGTGCCGTTGCGTCGGGTGGCCAAGTTCGCCCCGAACCGGCGTGCCCGGCTCGGCGCGCCGGCCATCGCCGCCCAGCTCACCGCCGACCCGCTGTTCCGGCAGCGGGTCACCGCCCGGGTCCTGGCCGACGCCGGCGACCTCGGGGCCGCCGTCGTCGAGGGCACCGCGCCCGCCGCCGCCGACCCGGTCGAGGTCGCCGCGCTGGCCTACCTGGCCCGGCCGCGCGGCTGGCGGGAGCTGATCGACGCCAGCGGTGCCGCCGTGCGTGCCGAGGCGGACAGCGCGGTCGTCGCCGAGCTGGTCCGCGAGGCCGAGCAGCGGGCCACCCGCGCCGAACACGACCGGGCGGTGGCCCGGGTCGAGGCGGAGAAGCTGCGCGACGAGCTGGCCCGCGTCCGCGAGGAGCTGGGTCAGCTCCGTGAGGAGTCCCGGCAGGTCGCCCGCACCCTCCGGGAGACCCAGGCCCGTGAACGCAAGGCCACCGAACTGCTGGCCACCGAGCGCGGCCGGGCCGCGCGCGCCAGCGCCGACGTCGACGCCGAGCTGCGCCGCGCCCGCGCCCGACTGGCGGAGGCGGAGGCCGCCGCCGGGGTGGCCCGGGCCAGCGCCAAGGAAGCCCGGTCGGTCGACGACGCCCGGCTCTGGCTGCTGCTGGAGACCATCGGTCAGGCCGCCGTCGGGCTGCGCCGCGAGCTGGCGCTCGACCCGGTCGACAAACTCCCCGCCGACTTCGTCGCCGACGCGTTCGCCGAGCAGCCGGGCACCGCTCCGGCCAGCCCCGCCGCACGTGCCCGCGACACCGACGACCCGGCGCGGCTCGACCAACTGCTCGCTCTGCCCCGGGCACACCTCGTGGTGGACGGCTACAACGTCACCAAGCGCGGCTTCGGCGAGATGTCGCTGGAGCAGCAGCGCAAACGCCTGATCACCGGGCTGGGCGGGATCGCCGCGCAGACCGGCGACGAGGTCACCGTGGTCTTCGACGGCGCCGAGCGGATGCACGGGCTGCCGCCCGCGCCGCGCGGCGTCCGGGTGCTGTTCTCCCGCAAGGGCGAGACCGCCGACGAGCTGATCCGGCGACTGGTCCGCGCCGAGCCGGCGGGGCGGCCGGTGGTGGTGGTCTCGTCCGACCGTGAGGTCGCCGACGGGGTACGCCGGCACGGCGCCTACCCGCTGGGTGCCGACTCGCTGCTGCGGCGGCTCGCCCGCTCCTGACCGCCGTCGACTCGAGTTCCATGATGTCGGGGTGTCCGACCGCGTGGGATGGCCCGTTTTCGTTGATCTGGAGTGGATCTCGCCCCCAAACGGACGGTCGGACGCGGTTTCTGTCGTACCCGGTGGTTAGCGTCGATGTGACCGACGGTGCTCGGTCGGCGACGGCAGGGTGCGCCGACCGTGCGTCGCGAGCGATCAGGAGGCGTGATGCTCATCGACTGCGACGGGTGCGCGAAGCGGGACGCCGGCTGCTCCGGCTGCCCGCTCACCGCCCTGTTCGACGAGACGTCCCCGGCCGCAGGGCTGGTCGCCGCCGAGGTGGAGGCGATCGAGGTGCTCGCCCGCGCCGGTTTCGACGTGGAGGTGTTGGCCGCGCCCACGCGTACCGCGGCGGCTCGCCGCCGTGCTGTCCGCCGGATCGCCTGAGCGCGACACCGTGCCCGGAAGCGGGCTTCTCGCGGACCATAGGATGAGCGGTCACGGCGGGAGGAGTGGCGCGATGAGCGGGGTACGACGGGCGGTGACGCGGTGACTCCGCGCGGGTGGGCGCTGCTGACCCTGGCCGGCCTGACCATCGCGCTTGTCGTGATCGCCGCGCTGCTCATCCCGTGGCACCGACCGCCGGCCCCGCGGGCCGACCAGCTCGCCGCGCTGCGTGACCTGCCGGCGGAGCAGGTGGCCAAGGGGCGGGAGTTCCGAGCCGCGCTGCGCCCGGGCGGTTACACCGCGCTCGCCGTGGGGCTGCTCGTCGCTCTCGCGCTCGGGCTGACCCCGCTGGGCAGTCGCCTGGTCGAGCTGGTGGGCCGGCCGTTCGGGGGGCACTGGGTCGCGCAGGCGGTGCTCGGTGGGCTGGCCGTGATGCTCGTCGCCGACCTGGTGACGCTGCCGTTCGCCGCCTGGCGCCAGAGCGTACTCACCCGCTACGGGTTGAGCACCAACGGCTGGAGTGGCTGGGCGGTCGACCTGCTGAAGTCGTACGCGGTCAGCGCGGTGATCGGCGCGGTGGCGCTCGTCGGCTTCTACGCGGTGATCCGGTTCGCGCCGCGCTGGTGGTGGGCGTTCGGCGCGGCGGGTGCGGCTCTGCTGGTGGTGCTGCTGTCGTTCGTGCTGCCGGTGCTGGTGGAGCCGGTGTTCAACAAGTTCACGCCGATGGAGCAGGGTCCGCTGCGTACCGAGCTGATGAGCATGGCCGCCCGCGACGGGGTGCCGGTGCGCGACGTGCTGGTCGCCGACGCGTCCCGGCGCACCAAGGCGGTCAACGCGTACGTCTCCGGTCTCGGGCCGACCCGTCGGGTGGTCGTCTACGACACGCTGCTGCGCGAGGCGACCCCGGCCGAGGTGACCGCCGTGGTCGCGCACGAGCTTGGGCACGCGAAGGACTCCGACGTGACGGTGGGCACGCTGACCGGGGCGCTGGGCGCCGCGGCGGCCGTGGTGGCGCTCTATCTGCTCGGCTCGTGGGGGCCACTGTTGCGGCTGGCCGGCGTCGACTCGGTCGCCCAGCCACGCGCGTTTCCGTTACTGCTGGCACTCGTCACGGTGGCCGGCCTGGTCGCCGCGCCGGTGCAGGCGCTGATGTCGCGACGGGTGGAGGCGCGGGCCGACGCGCACGCGCTCGCGCTGACCCGTGACCCGCAGGCGTTCGAGTCGATGCAGCGCCGGCTCGGCTCGGTCAACCTCGGCGACCCCGACCCGCCACGCTGGGAATACCTCTACTCGGCCTCGCATCCGTCCACCGTCGAGCGGATGGCCGCCGCGCGCGCGTACGCCCGGGAGGCCGGCCGATGAGCCGCACACTGTTGATCACCAACGATTTCCCGCCCCGTCCGGGCGGCATCCAGTCCTTCGTGCACAACCTCGCGGTGCGGCAACCGGCCGGTTCGGTGGTCGTCTACGCGTCGAGCTGGCGGGGGGCCGATAAGTTCGACGCCGACCAGCCGTTCGAGGTGATCCGGGAACGCACCCGGGTGCTGCTGCCCACCCCGTTGATCGCCCGCAGGGCGGCGCGGTTGGCGCGCGCGTACGACTGCGACACGGTGTGGTTCGGTGCGGCGGCCCCCTTGGGGTTGCTCGCCGCCGGCCTGCGTCGGCGTGCCGGCGTACGCCGGGTGGTGGCGCAGACCCACGGCCACGAGGTTGGTTGGGCGGCGTTGCCGGCCGCCCGGCCGGCGCTGCGGCGCATCGGTCGGGGTGTGGATGTCACCACCTATCTCGGCGAGTACACCCGCAGCCGGCTGGCCCGCGTGCTGGACGGGGTGACCGAGCTGCGCCGGCTCGCCCCGGGGGTCGACGTGGACACCTACCACCCGACCGTGGACGGCGAGCAGGTCCGGGCCCGGCTCGGGTTGACCGACCGTCCGGTGGTGGTCTGTGTGTCCCGGCTGGTGCCGCGCAAGGGTCAGGACATGCTGATCCGGGCGCTCCCGGAGATCCGCCGCCGGGTGCCCGAAGCGGCTCTGCTGATCGTCGGCGGTGGTCCGTACCGGGCGACCCTGGAGAAGCTGGCCCGACAGACCGGTGTGGAGCGGGACGTGGTGTTCACCGGCTCGGTGCCGTCGGCCGAGTTGCCGGCGCACTACGCGGCCGGCGACGTCTACGCGATGCCGTGTCGCACCCGCAACCGGGGCCTCGACGTGGAGGGGCTGGGCATCGTCTACCTGGAGGCGTCCGCGACCGGCCTGCCGGTGGTGGCTGGTGACTCCGGGGGCGCACCGGACGCGGTCCGTGAGGGGGAGACCGGTTACGTCGTACGCGGGCGCGACGTGGCCCAGCTCGCCGACCGGGTGGCCCGTTTGCTCGCCGATCGGGACCTGGCCCGCCAGCTGGGCGCTGCCGGCCGGGCCTGGGTGGAGCGGGAGTGGCGCTGGGAGGCACAGGCGGAACGGATGGCGGCGCTGCTCGCCGGTTGATCGCCGTTCAGCTCTCCCGGGCCGGCGCGTAGTGCGGCACGTACTCCTGGCCGGTGAGTTTCTGGATCTCCGCCATCACCTCGTCGGTGACCGTCCGGACGTCCCGCGGCGCGTGGATCCGGTCGACGACCGGGATCGGCGGGCCGAACCGCAGGGTGACCGGATGTCGACGGGGCAGCCGTGCGTCGACCGGCAGCACCTCGGCGGTGCCGAGCACGCCGACCGGAATGATCGGCACTCCGGCGTCGCGGGCCAGCCGGGTCATCCCGACGCGGCCCCGGTAGAGCCGTCCGTCCGGGGAGCGGGTGCCCTCCGGGTAGATCGCGACCAGGCCACCGGCGCGCAGCACCGGTACGGCGGCGTCGAGAGCCCGCAGGGCGGCCCGGCCTCCGGCGCGTTCGACCGGGATGGCGCCCATCCCGGCGACGATCCGCCGGTTGAGCCAGCCGCCCGGACCGCGGCCGTTGAAGTACTCGACCTTCGCCCAGAAGGTGACGTGCCGGGGCGTCGAGGTGACGAGGAACCACTCGTCGGCGACGGACAGGTGGTTGCCGGCGAGGATGGCGCCGCCGTGTCGGGGCAGATGCTCAAGCCCCTCCACGTGGGGCCGCCAGCCCATCCGGAGCGCGGCGCCGACGGTCAGCTTGGCGACGTCGTACAGCAGGGGCACGTGTCCTCCGGGGTCGAGCTTCAGGCTCGCGCCGGGCCGAGGTGGGCCTCCAGCGCGGCGTGCAGCAGGGTGTCGTCGTCGGTGACGCCGGTGGCCAGGGGCAGGCTGCCCCAGGCCCAGAGCTGGGCGATGCCGTGCAGGTTGGCCCAGAGCGCGCCGGCGAGCACCGGCGCGGGGGCGTCGGTGGGCCGGCGCACCTGCGCCACCAGGTCGGCCAGCGCGGTGAACAGCGGCAGGCTCGTCTCGCGCAGCCGCAGCCGGCCGCTGTCCAGCAGGTCGTGGCGGAACATCAGCTCGAACATGCCGCGGTGGGCAGCCGCGAAGTCCAGGTACGTCCGGGCCAGCGCGGCCAGTCGGGTACGCGGGTCCGGGTCGACATCGCGCATCGTCTGCTCGACGCGGGCGGTGAGGTCGGCGAAGCCCTCCCGGGCGATGGCGGAGAGCAGGTCGACGTGGGTGGGGAAATAGCGGCGCGGCGCGCCGTGCGAGACGCCGGCACGGCGCGCGATCTCCCGCAGTGACACCGCCGCCTGACCCTCGTGCAGCACCAGGTCCACCCCGGCGGCCACCAGCCGACCGCGCAGGCCTGCCTCGTCCGCGTCCATAGACATTGTCTACCAGTAGCGGTAGACGCTGTCTATCTCGGTCGGCGTGGTGCTGCGCTCGTTCACCTCGTCGGTGGGCCTGTTGGACTGTCGTCGGGCGTGTCATGACCTGCCGAGTGCCGCAGGTCAACGTGATGCCTGTGAGTCATCAAGATGACTCACAGGCATCACGCTCGATGGAGATACCGGGACGGGCTCAGCCTCGCGCCGTCGAGAGTCGCCGCCCGTGCCAGGCATGCCCCGACTTCATGAAAGACGAGTGGATCATGCTCGCGCCCGGGCTGGGCCGCGCCCGGGGTTCAGCGGATGCGGGCCAGGATCCGGTCGGCGGGGGCCGGACGCCCGAAATGCCAGCCCTGGCCGGCGTCGCAGCCGATCGCCCGTAGCCGCTCGGCCTGCCCGGCGGTCTCCACACCCTCGGCGGTGACCGTCAGGTCCAACGCGTGCGCGAGCGAGACCAGCGAGGCGAGGATCCGCTCGTCGGTGCGGCCGACCGAGGGCGACCGCAGGCCGGCGACGAACTCCCCGGCGACCTTCAACTCGGTCACCGGCAGATCCCGGAGGTACGCCAGGTTGCTGTAGCCGGTGCCGAAGTCGTCGATGGCGATCCGTACACCGAGGTCGGCCAGCACCCGCAGGGCGCGGACCGGCTCCTCGGCGGTGCTCATCATCGTGCTCTCGGTGATCTCCAGTTGGAGCCGCTCCGGCGGCAGGCCGGTCTGCCGCAGGAGCGCGCGAACCTCCTGCACCAACCCGGGCCGGTGTACCTGCCGTACCGCCAGGTTGACGCTGATGAAGGGTGCGGCGACGGTACCGCCCGCCCACGCCTCCGCCTCGCGGCAGGCCTCGGCCAGCACCCAGCCGCCCAACTGGATGATCAGGCCGGTCTCCTCGGCCAACCCGATGAAGCTGTCCGGACGCAGCACCCCCAGCTCCGGGTGACGCCAGCGGACCAGCGCCTCGACGCCGACCAGGCTGCCGTCGCGCAGTGAGGTCAGTGGCTGGTAGTCCAGGTAGAACTCGCCGCGCTCCAGCGCGGCGGGGATCGCCGCGGAAAGCGCGTACCGGGCCAGTTCGCGTTGGTTGCGCTCGGCGTCGTAGAGCGCCCAGCGCGCCCCGCCGGCGGACTTCGCCCAGTGCAGGGTGCTGTCCGCGGCCCGCATCAGGTCGCTGGGGTTGGCCCCGGCCACCTGACGCTCGACGATGCCGATGCTCGCCGAGATCTGCAGCTCGTGCCCGTCGACGAGCGCCGGTGTCCGGACCGCGGCCAGCGCGCTCTCGGCCAACGCCACCATGTCGTCGGTGCCGCCGGTGTGTTGCACCAGGATGACGAACTCGTCCCCGCCGAGCCGGGCCACCAGATGCTCACCCATGGCCCGACACAGCCGTTCGGCCACCGTGACCAGCAGCCGGTCACCGACCTGGTGCCCCAGGGTGTCGTTGACGACCTTGAAGCGGTCCAGGTCCAGGAAGCACACCCCGACCCGCTGCGCGCCCCGGCCGGGCTCGTTGAGCGCCGCGGTGAGCCGCTCGGTGAACAGCGTCCGGTTGGGCAGACCGGTGAGCGGGTCGTGGGTGGCCTGATGCCGGAACCGGGCCTCGCTGGCGCGCAGCGCCCGCTCGGCCTGCGTCCGGGCCCGCATGGCGGCCCGGCGGATCGACTCCTGCTCGTCGAGAGTGCGGTCGCGCAGCGCGCGGGCGTAACCGGTCGCCACGGCCGCCAGCAGCCGGGCCATCCGGTCCTCGACCTCCTCGGCCACCAACCCCAGGTCGCGCACCAACCGAAGTTGGATGACCTCGACGGTACGACCAAGCCCCTCCGCGGAGGCGATGTGCGCGGCGACCAACTCGGCACCGACCCGGTACCCGGCGCGCAGGTCGAACGGCTCCGTGAGCAACGCGCCGGCCAGTTGTGCGGTGAGCCGGTCCAGCATGGTTTCCAGCTGGGCCTGGGTCATCGGCAGGTAGCTGGTGCCGGAGACCGCCTTCGCCCAGGCGCGGGCGAAGGTGCCCGGACGGGTGGCCGCCTCGGGCGTCTCAGTCACCGAGTCGCCCGACGCCGCCCATGAAGACCGCGCGCTCGGCGTCCTCCGCGCTCTCCGGGGTGTCCGGTCGCCACTGGGGCACCCACACCACGCCGGGGTCGAGCAGCTCGAACCCGTCGAAGAGTGCGGTCAGCTCAGCTCGATTACGGATCCACAGCGGATTGTCGGTGCGTCGGTAGACCCGTTCCGCCTCGGCGCGCTCGTCGTCGCTGCGACCGTCGTCGCTGGCCTGCGACAGCACCAGATAGCTGCCGGGGGCCAAGGCGTCACGCAGCGTCCGCAGCAGCTCCGCCGGTCGGTCGTCGTCGGAGACGAAGTGCAGGACGGCCACGACCATCACGGCCACCGGTTGGCTCAGGTCGAGCAGCTTGCGGACCTCCGGGTGGGCCAGGATCGCCTCCGGGTGCCGCAGGTCCTCCTGCACCACCACCGTCCGGTCGTTGCCGGCGAGGATCTCGCGGCTGTGCGCCACCGCCACCGGGTCGACGTCCACATAGACCACCCGGGACCGCGGGTCGAGCCGCTGGGCGATCTCGTGCACGTTGCCGACGGTCGGGATGCCCGAGCCGATGTCCAGGAACTGCCGGATTCCGGCCTCGGCGAGATGGTGCACGGCCCGGCGCAGGAACGCCCGGTTGGCCTGGGCCATCAGCGGCGCCTCCGGCACCGCCGCGACCATCGCCTGCGCCGCGGCGCGGTCCGCGGCGAAGTTGTGCGAGCCACCGAGGTAGTAGTCGTACATCCGCGCGACACTCGGGCGCTCGATGTCGATGGTGTCGGGTGCCCAGTCCGGCCGCTGCATGCGATTCACCCCTCGAGTCCGCGACGCGGGCGTCGTCGCCCGCGCGGGTATTGTGCACCCGCCACGCACGCCAGACCATAGCGTGCGGGAGGTTACCCGCCGACGTCGGTCGATACGCGACGGCCCGCGCTGGCCGAAGCCGGCGCGGACCGTCGGTCGTGCGGTCCCGCTGAAGGAGCGGGGGCGGGTCAGAACTTCGGCGCGTCCGGTGCTTCGAGCAGGCCGAGCCGCAGCGCGGTCATCAGCGCCTGGGCCCGGTTGGCCGCGCCGAGCTTCTCGTAGAGCTTCGAGATGTGCGTCTTGGCCGTGGACTCGCTGACGAACAGCTGCTTGGCGATGCCGGCCACGCTCATCCCGTCGGCGAGCAGCCGCAGCACCTGCCCCTCCCGGGGAGACAACTGCGGGCCGGACGGCGCGAGCCGGCGCTTCATCGCCTCGGCCAGGTCGGCGGCGGTGAACGCGCTGGGGGAGGAGGCGGCGTGCCGCGCGGCGGCCACCACCTCGTCGGCCGGGGCGGTCTTCGGCACGAAGGCACTCGCACCGGCCTCCAGAGCACCGAAGAGCTGGTCGTCGCCGGCGTACATGGTCAGCACCACGATGCCCATCGACGCGCTGGACTTGCGCAGCGCGCGGGTGGCCTCCAGGCCGCTGCCGTCGGGCAGCCGCAGATCCATGATCACCACGTCCGGCTGCAGGGCACCGGCCTGGCGTACGCCCTCCGCCGCCGTGGCGGCCTCACCGACGACCTCGAACTGCCGGTCGCGCTCGAAGGCGTGGCGCAGGCCCTTGCGAATCAGGTCATGATCGTCAACAAGGAGGACCTTGGTGCGGGTGGCCGGTGTCGGACTTGTGGTCATCCTCGGGTTACTCCCCTTCTGGTGCTGCGCTGTCGCGCACGTTATCTCGGCGGGACGAGGTGCCAACAACCACGGCCACGGTAGTGCCGCTGGGTTGCCGCGGCCTGATCTCCAACCGGCCCCGGATACGTTCCGCCCTCTCGGCCATGATCGCAAGACCGTACCGTCCGTCGGGGCGCTGGTCAGCCATCCCCTGACCGTCATCCGACACTTCTATTTGGGCGTACGGGGGGTCGACCTCGCACGTGACCCACAAATTCGAGGCGCCGGCGTGCTTGCGCGCGTTGGTCACCGCCTCCTGGGCGATGCGCAGCAACTCGGCCTCGGTGGCGGCCGGCAGCCGGGCGGTGGACTCGTCCAGCGAGAGGTGCACCCGCAGTCCGCCGGACGCGCCCACGGTGCGCGCGTACTCGGCGATGGCGGCGGCCAGCCCGCCCTGCCGGTCCACCTCACTGCGCAGCTCGAAGAGGCTCAGCCGCAGCTCCTGGATCACCCGGGTCACCTCGGTGCGCAGCGTACGCAGGGCCTCGGCGGTCTCGTCGGCGTCGTCGAAGACGGTGGCCATGGCGTTGTCGATGCCGTAGCCGACCATCACCAACTCCTGCGCCACCCCGTCGTGGATCTCCCGGGCCAGCCGCTGCCGTTCCTCGTTGGTGGCCAGCGAGCGCACCTCGTCGAAGAGCAGCGCCGCCTCCAGCCGCAGCGCGGCCGGGCGGGTCAGCGCGGTCACCCGGGACACCACCGGAGGTGGGTACGCGTGCGCGGCGTCCGCCTCCAGCACCACCAGCCCGACCGTGCGGACCCCGGCGACCAGCGGAACGATCAGCGCGGACACGTCGCCGCCACGGTGTGAGCGGGACTGCGAGCGCGCGGCCGTCGTGGCCTGCTGGCTGGCCCAGGCGTCGGCGATGGCCGAGTCGGCGTCCAGCGTCGTCTCCCAGTCCACCCGGTCGACGCCGGCCTGGGCGAGCACCACGAGCCGGCCTCCGCCACTGGCCGAGAGCACCGCGCCCCGGTCGGCCTGGGCCACCGTGCGCAACTCCTCCAGCAGGTGCTCGGAGATGCCGCCCGGGTCCAGGGTGGCGCCGGGCAACTGCCGGGCCACCGTCCGCAGCTGGGTCAGCAGCCTGGTCGCCTCGGCGTACGGCTGGGGTTTGCCCTCGTTACGGACGGCCATCACCCGGTGCAGGGTGCCGGCGGCGTAGAGCCCCAGCGCCGCCAGGATGAGCCACTGCGCGCAGACCGCGAGGTAGCCCGGCTGGCCGAGCTGGAGCTCTCCGCCGACAGTGGTGAGCGCACCGCTGACCAGCAGGGTGGCTGCGGTGACCGCGAGCAGGGCGGTGCCCTCGGAGAAGTGGCGGCGCAGCGCGGTGACGGTCACCGGGACCGCCAGGTAGGGCAGCACCGCCGAGGCGCCGAGCCCGGCGACCGTGCCGATCGACGCCACCGCGGCCACCTGGCTCGCGGCCAGGCCCAGCACCACCACCTCGGCCACCCGGCTCAGCGGCGCGATCAGCCGGTGCTGCGGGGCCAGCAGGGACGGGAGCCCGGCCACCGCCAGGAGCGCGATCCACCACAGCTGGCTGAGGTCGCGGGTGGCGAAGATGGTCAGGACGGCGATCAGCGCCAGCATCACCAGGCGGGCGGCCGCGGCGAGGGGATGCGGGTGCGGTGCGGTGGCTGTGGATGCGGGCACGTGACGGATGGTAGTCAGCCTCGGTAGATCTCGGCGATGTCCGCCGCGTACGTCGTGTGGACGACCTGGCGCTTGACCTTGAGCGACGGGGTCAGCTCGCCGGTCGCCTCGGTGAAGTCGCGGGGCAGGACCCGGAACATCTTGATCGCCTCGGCCTTGGACACGGCCTGGTTGGCGGTGTCGATGGCGGTCTGGATCTCCCGGAGCAGGGCCTCGTGCTCGCGGAGCTGCTCGACGGGGGTGTCGGCGGGCATCCCGACGCCTTCCAGCCAGGCCGGGAGCGCCTCCTCGTCGACGGTGACAAGCGCCGCGATGAACGGCTTGCGGTCACCGACGACGACGCACTGGCTGATCAACGGGTGTGCCCGGACCAGGTCCTCCAGCACCGCCGGGGCGACGTTCTTGCCGCTGGCGGTGACGATCAGCTCCTTCTTGCGCCCGGTGATGCTCAGGTAGCCGTCGGCGTCGAGCTGGCCCAGGTCGCCGGTGCGGAACCAGCCGTCGGTGCTGAGCGTCTCGGCGGTCGCCGTCTCGTTGCGCCAGTAACCCTGGAAGACCAGCGCACCGGAGATCAGGATCTCGCCGTCGTCCTCGATCCGTACGGTCACGCCGGGCAGTGGGCGGCCGACGGTGCCGATCCGGGTGCCGGTCGGCAGGTTCGCCGCGGCGGCGGGCGAGGTCTCGGTCAGGCCGTAGCCCTCCAGGACCGTCACGCCGATGCCGCGGAAGAAGTGACCGAGCCGGGCGCCGAGCGGCGCGCCGCCGGAGATGGCGTCGCGGCAGCGCCCACCGAGCGCGGCGCGCAGCTTGCCGTAGACCAGCCGGTCGAAGACCACGTGCTGGGCGCGCAACGCCAGACCCGGTCCGCCCGGGGTCTCCAGCGCCTCGCTGTACGAGATGGCGACCTGCTCGGCGCGGGCGAAGATGCCGCCCTTGCCGTCGGCCTCGGCCTTCTGCTTGGCCGCGTTGTAGACCTTCTCGAACACCCGGGGTACGGAGAGCACGAAGGTCGGCCGGAACGCCTGCAACTCGGCGACCAGGTTCTTGGTGTCGGCGCAGTGGGCCATGGTGGCCCGCGCCTGCACGACGCCGATCTGGATCAGCCGGGCGAAGGCGTGCGCCAGCGGGAGGAAGAGCAGGGTGGACGCGCCGGCGTGGAACAGGTTCGGCAGCACCGGCACGGCGTTGGCGATGTCGGCGTACATGTTGCGGTGGGTGAGCACGCAGCCCTTGGGGCGGCCGGTGGTGCCGCTGGTGTAGATGATCGTGGCCAGGTCGTCGGCGCCGACCGCCTTGCGTCGCCGTTCGACCTCGGCCAGCTCGACCGTGGCGCCGGTGCTGACCAGTTGGTCGACCCCGCCGAGGTCGATCTGCCAGACGTGGTCCAACTCGGGCAGCCGGTGTCGGACGCCGGCGATCAGGGCGGCGTGCGCGTCGGTCTCCACCACGACGGCGACCGCGTTGGAATCCTCGATGATCCACGCGGCCTGTTCGGCGCTGGACGTCTCGTAGATCGGCACGGTGACCGCTCCGACGGTCCAGATGGCGTAGTCCAGCAGC
The DNA here is from genome assembly GCF_040647935.1 of Micromonospora sp. NPDC049204. Classification (NCBI taxonomy): domain Bacteria; kingdom Bacillati; phylum Actinomycetota; class Actinomycetes; order Micromonosporales; family Micromonosporaceae; genus Micromonospora; species Micromonospora sp. NPDC049204. Next base: position 464,174 of record NZ_JBEZDC010000004.1, read on the forward strand.
GTCCACTCGTACCGGGTGCGGCTCATCAGCCCGACGCGGACGCCTGGTTCGATGCCGGCGGCGATCAAGCCACGGGCCACCGCGGCCACCTCGTCGCGGAACTGCCGGCAGGTCACCTCGGCCCAGACGGTGACGGCGCCCTCGGCGCCGGGGGTGGGGCGGGCGAACTGGACGGCGTCGGGCGCGACCTCGGCGTTGTCCCAGACCGGATCGGTGAGGTTGGCCGCGTCGCCAACGGTGACGATCGGCGGGACGGAGAACTCGCGCACCTGCACTCCTTCGTGCTCGCACTGGCCGGGCCGGCACCGCCGACGGGCGGTGGCTGTGTCGAAACCTACCCGGTGAGCACGGGCACACCGCTAACGCCCGGCGCTGTCCTGGCCCCCTGCGGGCCGCTGGCGGCGCGGCGGGGGCGGCGCGGCGTGCGGCCGCGGCCCGCCGGGTAGCCTCCCCCCATGGCGGACTCCTCCACCCAGTCGATCATCATCGGCGCCGCACCGGATCGGGTGACGGCGGTCATCTGCGACTTCGCGGCATACCCGGAGTGGACCGACGCGGTCCGCCGCGCCGAGGTCGTCGAGGAGTACGAGGACGGCTACGCCAGCCAGGTGCGCTTCACCATCGACGCCGGGGTGATGGCCGACGAGTACGTGCTCGCCTACGAGTACGCCGAGGACCTCTCCCGGATCGAGTGGCACCTGGTCGCTCCCTCGAAGATGCAGAAGTCCCAGCGCGGTTCGTACGACCTGGTGGGTAACCCGGACGGCAGCACGACGGTGACCTACACCCTGGAGGTCGACCTGTCGGTGGGGATGCTCGGGATGTTTCGGCGCAAGGCCGAAAAAGTGATCATGGATACCGCGTTGAAGCAGCTCAAGCGCCGGGTAGAAGCACCCGGTGCGGCGCACTGACGGGGTCGGTGGCACGGTGGAGGAGCCGAGGGTGGGCGGAACAGATCCGGGTTCGGCCCGGGAAGAGGCGGAGCGGTTGGTAGCCACCCTGCTCGCGGGGGCGCGACTGGCCTCCGCCGGCTCGGCGGGCGGCGCGTTCGGCTCGCTGGGCGGGATGCTGTCCGGTGTCCTCGGTCACAGTAACGACGCGGGAGGACGTCCCGGCACCGGCGGTGCTTTCGCCACCGGATCGGCCGAATGCTGCGTCTGCCCGGTCTGTCGGGGCATCGCCGCGTTACGAGACCCGAGTCCGGAATTCGCCGAACGGCTCGCGACCGGCGCCGGAGACCTGGCAGCGGGCGTCGCCAGCCTGCTCCGCGCGTTCTCCCCGGCGCAGCCGTCCCCGACGAGCCCCTCCGGTGGGACCTCCGAACCCTCCTTCGCGCCACCACCGGCACCCGGCGCGAGCACCGACGATGTGCTCCCCGAGCCAGCCCCCGGCGACCCGTCCCGCGCGACCGGCGACGAACACGTGTGGCGCGATGCCACCCGCAGCGGGCATGATTCTCAGCCGGCGCCGGAGCGGGATGTCTGGTCGGTCGCCACCCGGACGGCGGACCCACTCGCCCCGGCCGCCGTACCACCCGTCGACGACGCCGGGCCGGCGACCGTACCGGCACCGACCACTCATCCCGCGGTGCCCGCTTCGCGGGTGCCGGACGACACCGGTGCGCAGGCACCGGGCGACGGCGCCTGAGCGCGGGACATCCCGACCCGGACCGGCATGCCGCCGGGACCGGGCCGGACAGTAGAGGGGAGCGGCAGCGGTGACGCTGACCATCGGAGTCGACGTCGGTGGCACGAAGGTGGCTGGCGGTGTCGTGGACGACACCGGCACGGTGCTCGTGCAGACCCGACGGGACACCCCCGCCGATGACGTCGGCAAGACCCGCGACGTCATCATCGAGCTGGTCGGCGAGCTGGCGGCCGGGCGGACGATCGAGGCCGTCGGTATCGGCGCGGCCGGTTGGATCGACGCCAGCCGCTCGACTGTGCTCTTCGCTCCGAACCTGGCCTGGCGGGACGAACCGCTGCGGGAGTACGTCAGCGAGGCCGTCGGCCTACCCGTGATCGTGGAGAACGACGGAAACGTCGCCGCCTGGGCCGAGTTCCGCTACGGCGCGGCCCGCGACGCCGACGATTCCATGATCATGTTCACCATCGGCACCGGTGTGGGCGGCGGCATCGTCCTCGGCGGTGACCTCATGCGCGGCGCGCACGGCATCGCCGCGGAGCTGGGCCACATGCTGGCCGTGCCGGACGGGCACCAGTGCGGCTGCGGCCGGCTCGGCTGCATCGAGCAGTACGCCAGTGGCAGCGCCCTGGTGCGATTCGCCCGGGCCGGCGCCCGGCAGGAGCCCACCCGGGCCACCGCGCTGCTCGACCTGGCCGGCGGTGAGGTCGAGGCGATCACCGGCCCGATGGTGACCGCCGCCGCGCAGGGCGGTGACCCCGTCTCCGCCGAGGCGTTCGCGCAGATCGGCCGATGGCTGGGCACCAGCCTCGCCGACATGGCGCAGATCCTCGACCCGCAGACCCTGGTGGTCGGCGGCGGTGTGATCGACGCAGGTGACCTGCTGCTCGGCCCCACCCGCCGCTCGTACCTCGACGCGCTCGCCCAGCGCGGTCGCCTGCCGGTGGCCGAGGTGCTCCCGGCGGAGCTGGGCAACAGCGCCGGGGTGATCGGCGCCGCCGACCTGGCCCGCCGGATCTGAGGCGGTCCGGGATGGGTGTGCCGCTGCGCGTGGTGTCGTACAACATCCACAGCCAGCGCGACGACACCGCCGCACTGGCGGCGGTCGTCCGGGCGGCGCGCCCGGACGTGGTGATCGTGCAGGAGGGGCCGCGCCGGTTCCGGTGGCGGCAGAAGTCCGCCACGCTGGCCGAGTCGTTCGGCCTGGTGGTGGTCGCCGGTGGGCTGCCCGCGCTGGGCAACCTGCTGCTGACCAGCCTGCGGGTACAGGTGCGGGGCACCCGGTGCCAACGCTTCCCGCTCACCCCCGGTCGGCACCTGCGCGGCGCCGCGTACGCCGACTGCCGGGTTGCCGACGCCCAGTTCACCCTGGCCGGCTCGCACCTGTCCACCGACCCGGCCGAGCGGCCCTCCCAGGCCGCCGAGTTCAAGCGTGGCCTGGACGCGGCGACCAGCCCGGTGCTGGCCGGGGCGGACCTCAACGAGGGTCCGGACGGACCCGCCTGGGCCACCGTGTCGCGTGGGCTGACCGACGCCGCGGTGGCAGCCGACCGGGCCGAGCGGCTCACCTACTCCTGCGCCGACCCGCGCCGCCGCATCGACGCGCTCTTCGTCGACCCGCGGATCACCGTTGTCGACTACGACGTGGTGGACACCCCGCAGACGCGTCGGGCCAGTGACCACTTCCCGGTCCTGGTCGACCTGCTGCTGCCCACCACCGGCTGACCGCCCGACCCGGTCCGAGCGTCGACGCGTCCGTTCCAGGACTGGACATCCGGCTCGGTTGTGGAGAGGATTTCGCGGCGACCGGCACGCCTGCCGTACCAAAAGGAGATGTCCCGGTGTCCACCTCCACCGACCACGGCCGGCCCGACCCGGAGGCGACCTCGTCCGCGCACAGCGGCGACGGTCGCCCGGTCTCCGACCGGGGCGACACGGTCTGCGTCATCGGGGCCGGGGCCAGCGGCCTGACGGCGATCAAGAACCTGCGCGAGCACGGGTTCGGCGTGGACTGCTACGAACGGGAGACGGGCGTCGGCGGCGCCTGGAACTGGCGGCACGACCGCAGCCCGGTGTACGCCAGCACCCACCTGATCTCGTCGAAGCCGTTCACCCAGTTCCCGGACTTCCCGATGCCGGACTCCTGGCCGGACTACCCGCACCACAGTCAGCTGCTGTCGTACTTCGAGCGCTACGCCGACCACTTCGACCTGCGCTCGCACATCTGGTTCGGCACCGAGGTGGTCCGGGTCGAGCCCGCCGAGGGTGAGCGGTGGGACGTGACCACCCGCTCCACCGGCGGGTACGGCCCGGAGCGCACCTCCCGGTACGCCGCCGTGGTGATCGCCAACGGCCACAACTGGTCGCCGAAGCTGCCCCGCTACGAAGGGCTGGAGGAGTTCCGCGGCGAGATCATGCACGCCTCGTCCTACAAGGACCCGGCGCAGCTGCGCGGCAAGCGGGTGCTGGTGGTCGGCGCCGGCAACACCGGCTGCGACATCGCCGTGGAGGCCGCCCAACAGGCGTCGCGGTGCTGGCACTCCACCCGGCGCGGCTACTGGTACGCCCCGAAGTACGTGCTCGGCCGCCCCGCCGACCAGGTGAACGACAGCCTGTTGGCGCTGCGCGTGCCGCTGCGGGTGCGGCAGTGGCTCTACCACTGGACGATGCGGTTCACCGTCGGCGACCTGACCCGCTTCGGCCTGCCCAAGCCCGACCACCGGGTGTACGAGACGCACCCGATCGCGAACAGCCAGCTCGTCTACTACGTGGGCCACGGCGGGATCGGCCCGGTGCCGGACGTCGCCCGGTTCCGCCCGTACGCCGTGGAGCTGTCCGACGGCCGCGAGATCGACCCCGAGGTGGTCGTCTTCGCCACCGGTTACCTGCCGCGCTTCGAGTTCCTCGACGCGTCGGTGTTCGGTGACAGCGCCGGGGCGGGCCGACCCACGCTGTGGCTCAACGCGTTCACCCCGGGGCACCCGACGCTGGCGGTCGCCGGCCTGGTGCAGCCGGACTCCGGACTGTTCACCCTGTCGCACTGGCAGACGGTGCTCTTCGCCCGGCTGCTCCAGGCCCGCCGGGATCGGCCGGAACGGGCCACGGCGTTCGCGCAGCGGGTGCGGGACCGGGCGGGGGAGCGGTACTCCGGGCCGGTCAAGGAGAGCAGCCGGCACTGGTTCGAGGTCGGTCACGCCGACTACCTGCGCGCCATCCAACGCGCCCTGGTCGAGTTGGAGGGCAAGTGAGCCGCCCGGTAGCCGCGAATGGAAGGCAGACCAGTGACTGAACTGCGGATCATGCGGGGTCGGGAGTGGTCGCGTCCGGTCCGACCGGCCCGGCGGGAGGTGCTCAGCGCCGTCCCCGCAGCGGAGGAGGGGCGACCCCCGCTGCTCTTCGTCCCCGGGTTCGGGCACGGCGCGTGGGCGTTCGCCGAGCACTGGCTGGGTCACGCGGCGTCGCGGGGCTTCCCGGCGTACGCGGTGAGCCTGCGTGGGCACGGTGCCAGCGAGCCCGCGCCGGAGGCGACACTGCGCGCGTACGCGCACGACGTGGTCCAGGTGGCCGCGAGCCTGCCGCGGCAGGCGGTGCTGGTGGGGCACGGCGCCGGGGCCCTGGTGGTGGCGCACGCGTTGGCCCGCTATCCGGCGCGGGCCGCGGTGCTGGTGGCGCCGGTCTTCGGCGGCTGGGGAGTGCTGGGCGCGGCGCTGCGCCGTAACCCGGGGGGCACGTTGCCCGCGGTGTTCGGTGGGCCGTTGCGGCTCAACCGTGGGCAGTTGTTCAGCCGCGAGTTGCCCGACGAGGAGGCCCGGCGGTACGTCGGGCGACTCGGCCGGGCGGGCCGGCGGGCGCAGTGGGCTCTGCTGGGCGAGCCGGAGGCCGAGCCGGCGGTGGGCGCACCGCCGGTGCTGGTGCTGGGCAGCCCGGATGACCGGGTGGTGCCGGCGTCGACGTTGACCGGGGTGGCCCGTCGGTACGATTCGGCCCCGCTGCTCTTTCCCGGAATGGGCCACGACCTGATGCTGGACGCGCGGTGGGCGGAGCCGATCGACGCGATCCTGGACTGGCTGGAGAAGGAGCCCACGGCGCGCTGAGCACCCGGACGCTCGCCGCCTTGGGGCGTCGCCGGTCCGGGCGGGGTGGGTCGTGCTCGGCGACGCCCCCGACTGGTCAGCCGCTGGTCTGTCGGGTGGTCGAGGCGGCGGTGGGGGTGGCGGGTCGTGGCACCCGAGCACCGTCGGTGGAGGTGGCGGCGTCCGGGTTGGCGTCGCTGGGAGAGGTGTCGTTGCTGGTCAGGCGACTGACCAGGGCACCGTGCTCGTCCAGCGCGTGCAGGTAGGAGCGCGCCCAGGCCCGGATGTCGTGCTCCTCCAGGTGCGCACGCATGGCCCGCATCCGTTGCGTGGTGTCGGCCGGTGCGGCCCGCAACGCCGCACAGAGGCCCTGCTTGAGCCCCTCCAGGTCGTGCGGGTTGACCAGGTACGCCTGGGAGAGTTCGGCGGCGGTGCCGGCGAACTCGCTGAGCAGCAGGGCGCCCGTGTCGTCCACCCGGGCGGCCACGTACTCCTTGGCGACGAGGTTCATCCCGTCGCGCAGCGGGGTCACCGCCATCACGTCGGCGACCCGGTAGAGCGCGGCCAACTCGGCCCGGTCGAAGGGCTGGGTGAGGTAGTGGATCGCCGGCTCGCCGACCCGGCCGAACTCGCCGTTGATCCGGCCCACCTCGCGCTCGATCCGCTCACGCAGGATCTGGTACTGGCCGACGCGCTCGCGGCTCGGCATCGCGACCTGCACCAACACCGTGTCGCGGACCTTGACGTCGCCGCTGGCGAGCAGTTCGCTGTACGCCTTGAGGCGCTGCTCGATGCCCTTGGTGTAGTCCATCCGGTCGACGCTGAGGATGACCTGCCGGGGGTCGCCGAGGTCCTGGCGTAGGCGGCGGGCCCGGGCGGCCACGTCCGGGCGGGCGGCGAGCGCGCCCATCTCGGCGGTGTCGATGGAGACCGGGAACGCGCCGATGCGGACGACCCGGTCGTCGATGCCGATCCGCCGGTCGGTGGCCGGCAGGTCCAGCACCCTCGTCACCAGTTGGGCGAAGTTGTGCGCCGCCTGCACCCGCTGGAAGCCGACCAGGTCGGCGCCGAGCATCCCGCGCAGCAACTCGGCCCGGCGCGGCAACTGCATGAAAAGCTCCGGCGGTGGGAACGGCACGTGCAGGAAGAAGCCGATGCGTAGGTCCGGACGGAGCGCGCGCAGCAGACCGGGGACCAGTTGCAGGTGGTAGTCCTGCACCCAGACCACGCCGCCCTGCTCGGTCACCTCGGCGGTCGCCTCGGCGAAGCGTTTGTTGACCCGCTGGTACGCCTCCCACCACCGTCGGTGGTGCTGCGGCTGCTCGACGGCGTCGTGGTAGAGCGGCCAGAGGGTGGCGTTGGCGAACCCCTCGTAGTGGTCGCGCAGGTCTTCGGGGCTGAGCGCGACGGTGTGCATCCGGACGCCGTCGACGTCCGGTAGGGCGGGGGGAGGCCCGGTGCCGCCGGCCCAACCGACCCAGGTCGCCGGGGTGTGTCGCAGCAGGGGGTGCAGCGCGCTGACCAGCCCACCCGGGCTGCGCCGCCACTCGCAGGCCCCGTCGGGCGCCTGACTGTCGTCGATGGGGAGGCGGTTGGCCACCACCACGAGAGAACTCTGTCGCATCTCGGGCATTCCGATCAGCAGAGGACTGACCGCCACGAGCAAGGAAAAACCGGTCAGTCAGCGGGGGAAGTGACGTACAGCGGTATTCCTACTGACAGTAAGTTACACCACTGTTACGCGCTCGGCGGGTCGGCGCCGTCCCGGGATGCGGGCCAGGATCAGACGACGGCGCCGTTGTCCGGGTCGTCGTCGTCCTCGTCGCCGGGGCGCAGCCGCCAGATCAGCGTGACGAAACCGGCAAGGATGCCGGTGAACCCGAACAGGGTGACCGCCGAGCGGTCCACCGGAATCAGCGACGGGAAGAGGAAGAGCACGAACCCGACGACCACGCCGAGCACACCGACCACCGCGTACTTGCTGACCCGGGGCAGCGGCGGCGGCGGGGGCGGGTGGTAACCCTCGTCGTCCTCGTCGTCGGGCAGGTCGGCCCCGAAGGTGTCCAGCCCGTCCAGCAGCGACGGCTCGTCCGGCCGGGTGCCGCGACCCACGGAGATCCCGGAGATGTCGGTGGCGTAGGGAAGCCGACGGGTGTCGGTGGCGGTCGGACCGGGCTCGTCGGTCCCCGAGCGGGCCAGCGGGCCGGCGGTCGGCTCGTCGCGCGCCTCCCGCTCGTCCACGTCCTCCGAGGCCGGCCACGGGCGGTCGCCGACGGCGGAGGAGGTGTGGAAGCCGGCCACGATCCGCGCCCACTCGGCATCGATGTCCGGTTCGTCGCGTGCGGGCGGCTGCTCCGGGCTGCTCTCGTCGGCGAGCTGGGTCAGATAGTCCCGGGCGGTGGTCAGGTGTGAGCGGTCGACGTAGAGCCGGTCGACCGGTCGGGCCGGGACGGTGGTGGTGCGGGTGACCGGGTTGAGGTCGGCCGAGGGCTGGAGGTAGGCGGCGATCCCGCCAGCGGCCAGCACGTCGAGCAGGTGCTCGCCGACGCGCGGATCGACGTCGCCGACGACGGCGTACTCGTTCGCGTCGAGCCCGTTGTCCCGCCGTCCCCGGCGGGCACCACCCGCTGACACCCGGACATCCCCCTTAAGCGCCTCGCGGCGCGACCCTCGACGCCCGTCCGCACGCCGTGCTCTGAATCGTGACACGTCCGGGCACCGTTCCGGGAGTGCGTTGTGTCGCGTCTTCCAAAGTCACGACTGCCGCCGCAGGTCGCGACCGGGGTTCTATGTCCGTTCTTGCGCGACCAGCGCCATCTCGGTGATCGTCGGCATTCGGGGACCCGATGGGCCTCCCGCTCAGCAGGCCACCGCGGGCCCGGTCGGGCTGATCGGCCGGCCCGCGAGCGCCAGTAGGCCGGGGGCGTCGTTGCGCAGCGCGAAGGTGCGTACCTCCGCGCGGGTCGCCCGCGCGCCGGTCCGGTCGCCGGCGCGGGTCAGCTCCGCCGCCGCGAGCGCGAGCGCCAACACCTGGTCGCTGACGTCCGGGATCCGCCCGTAGGTCTCGGCGGCGGCCAGGTGCAGCTCGGCGGAGCGCCGGTGGTCGCCGTCCGCGGCGGCCAGGGCCGCCGTGACGGTCCGCAACGCCGCCTCGGACCAGGGCGTGCGGTGCCCGACCCGGCCCAGCATCGTGCGGACCCGCACCGCCGCGCTCCGACCACTCAGGGCGGCGGCGTACGCGGCTGCGGCGATCCACTCCCCGCTGGCCAGCGCCGGCACCGCCGACCAGCTCGCGTCCAGCTCCTCGATCAGCTCCGCCGCCTCGGCGTCGCGCCCCTGCAATCCCCGGCACAACGCGGCCATGCTCAACATCGTCCAGAGCAGCCGGTGGAACCCGCTGCGCCGCGCGGTGTCCAACGCGTCGGTCAGGTCGGCCGGGTCGTCGTCGTCGCGCAGCACCAGCAGACAGCAGCGCAACCCGCGTACCTGCATGTCCCAGCTCCCGGTGGGCGTGTCCACGAACGCCTCCGCCGCTGCCAGGAGCCGGCCGAAGTCGCCGTCGAACCAGGCGCGCATCGCCTCCGCCGAGTAACTGGTGGTCAGGGTCTGACCGCTGGCGGTCCGCGCCGGCGCGGCCGAGAGCAGGGCATTGGACCGCAGCCAGTCGCCCTCCTCCCGGATCGCCCAGGCGAGGTTCTGGGTGGCCCGGGGCAGCGCCAGCAGTTGACCGGCCCGGGCGAACTCGACGATCGCGTGCAGCTCGTCCAGGCCGACCCGGTCCCCGGACTGGTAACGGGCGGTGGCCGCGGTGATCCGGGCGTTGGTGCGGGTCTCGGTCAGGCCCAACTGCTCGGCGATCTCCGCCGCCGTGTCCGCCGCTGACACGGCCGGGTCCCGCTCGTAGTTGAGCATGTGCAGCCGGCCCATCTCGGCGTACGCGTCCGCCTTCTGCGGGGTGTCCGGTAGGGGCTCGAACAGCTGCACCGCGCGGTCCAGGCAGGCCAACGCGTCGCCGCGGTCGGCCCGCAGCCAGGCGGCCTGACCGAGCAGCGTCCACGCCCGCGCGGCGCAGGCGTTGTCGCCGTGCGACAGCAGTTGGTCGGCGAGCGTGTGCACCTGCTCGGGCCCGCCGCCGGAGAGGAACGCGTTGCCGTCGCGGTAGAACGAGATCTCCGTGCTCAGCAGCTCCAACTGGAGCCGGCCCACGGGGTCGCTGTCGTCGGCCAGGCCGAGTGCCCGGCCCGCGTGGCTGGCCGCCGCGTCCAACCCGTGCAGCGCGTACGCCCGCCGGGCGGCCCGGTGCAGCGCCTGCCGCGCCGGCCCGGCGTAGCGCCGCACCTGCATGCCCAGCGAGCGGGCGATCTCGTGCGCCGCCCAGCGGTGGTGGGCGAGCACCTCGGCCAGGTCGGTGTCGCGGGAGTGCGACAGCGCGTCGAGCCAGTCGGCGGCGCGCTCGTGCCGGGCCACCCGCTCGGTGCGCGGCAACCGCTGGTAGCAGACGTCGCGGACCAGCACGTGGCGGAACCGGAACTCCGCCTGCCCGGCCATCGTCGACGCGGCCTGCTCGTGCACGAAGTCGCGTTGTTCGAGTCGGCGCAGCGACCGCTCGACCGACTCGACCTGTTGCCCGAGCGCGGTGGCGACCGCGCCGGGCCAGAACTGCACCCCGACCACCGACGCGGCCAGCAGCACCGCGCGGTCCTTGGCGTCCAGCAGGTCGACCCGGTTGGCGATCACCGCGTGCACGCTCTCCGGCATGGCCAGCTCAAGCTGCTTGTCCAGCGACCACCCCCGCCCCGACTGGCGCAGCGCCCCCTGCTCGATCAGCATCCGGACGTACTCGTGCGCGTAGAGCGGGTTGCCGCCGGCCACCTCGATCAGCGGGGACAGCATGTCGGCGGAGAACGCCGCCTGGCCGAACAGGTGCGCGTACAGGGCGGCGATGCCGGTGTCGCGCAGTGGCGGCAGGGTGATCGTCACCGAGCCGGTGATCGTCCCGGCCCAGCTCGGGTCCCGATCGACAAGCTCCGGGCGGGCGGTGCAGAGCAGCAGCAGCGGCACGTCGCGGGCCGCCGCCCCGAGCAGCTCCACGAAACGCAGCATCGCGTCGTCGGCCCAGTGCAGGTCCTCGAAGACCAGCACGGTGGGACGCTGGGCGGCCAGCGCCAGCAGGAAGCGACGCCACGCCGACTCCGCCTCCTCGGCCGGCAACGGCGTGCCGGGCAGACCGACCAGCGGGCGCAGCGCGTCCACCACCCGGTCCCGTTCGCCCGGGCCGATCAACTCGCCCACGGCGGCGGCGAGCCGTTGTGCGGCGCTCGTCGCCGGGTCGGTGTCGAGGATGCCGGCCTCGGACTTCACGATGTCGGCGAGCGCGGCGAAGGTGACGTTCTCACCGAACGGCGGGCAGCGCCCGGTACGCCAGGTCAGCGGCTCGTCGACCAGCCGGCCGGTGTGCCGGTAGAGCTCCCGCAACAGCCGGCTCTTGCCGATGCCGGCCCGGCCGAAGATGGTGACCACCTGCGGTCGCCGGTCACGCAGCGACCGGTGCAGGGCGTTGACGAGCATCCCCAGCTCGTGTTCCCGATCGACCAGCGGTGTGGTGTCCGGCTCCCGGTCGGTGGGTTGGCGACGCAGCGGGGACAGGGCGAGCCACACCTCGGTCGGCGACGACCGGCCGCGCAGGGTGACCGGGGGCTGCTCCTCGTAGCGGATCGCGTCCTTGGTGAGCGCGTGGGTGCTGCCGCAGACCAGCACCCCGCCGGGTGGCGCGACCGACTGCATCCGGGAGGCCGTGTTCACCACGTCGCCGGCCACGATGGCCTGTCCGCCGTCGCGCGCGGCGGCCACGTCGACGAGCGCCTCGCCGGTGGCCACCCCGACCCGGAACCGCAACTCGGCACTGCCGGTCGGCGCGAACCGGGTGAGCACCCGTTGCAGTTCCAGACCGGCCCGTACGCAGCGCAGCGCGTCGGTCTCGGTGGCGATCGGGGCACCGAAGAGCGCCATCACCGCGTCCCCGATGTATTTCTCCACCACCCCGCCGTACTGGCCGACCACGCGGCGGGCGGCGGAGAAGAACCCGGTCTGCATGCCACGGACCTGTTCCGGGTCGGTGCGCTCGACGTACGGCGTGAAGTCGATCAGGTCCACGAAGAGCACGCTCACCCGGCGGCGGTCCTCCTGCGGGGTGACCGCGGCTGGTCGGTCCGCGCCCGGTCGGGGCGACCCGCAGGACGTGCAGAAGGTGACGTCCGCGGCGAGTGGGCGCAGGCAGTGCGGACACACGGCGCCCAACTCGGCGCCGCAGCCACCGCAGAAGCGGTCCCCGTCGGCGGCCGTGCGTCCACAGCGTCCACACTGCGCGGCGATGACATCCCCCCAGGAGACGAGCGGGTCGACGCCGATGGCGTCCCCTGACCGGAATTATCGCCCCCTGCGGCCGATGTCAGGTACCGGCCTGTTGGCTTGTGGACAGTCACCGACGGTGCCGACCGACTAGATTCAGGCGGCCAGATATCGAGCAGGGACCAAGGGGGACAGGTCAATGGTGTACGTCAAGTTGGAGAGCGACTGGACCGACGGCAACGGGGTCAGCCACTCCGCGGGCGACTCGGTGGACGTCGACGCCGCCACGCTCGCCACGCTGCAGGCCGAGGGCATCGTCAGCGAGCCGGTGCACGGCCCGGGTGGCGACGGCAAGGGCCCGGACAAGTGGGCCGGGCCGGGCAGCTCCGGGGTGTGACCCCACACCGATGACGCCGAAACGGCCGGGTCGCCCACTGGCGACCCGGCCGTTTCGTGTTGTCCGTGCGCTGTCAGTTGGTCGTGCACTGTCAGCGGTCGTTCATGCCGGCGCGGCGGCGCAGCGCGGCCACGTCGGTCACCACGATCCGACGCCCCTCCGTACGCAGCCAGCCGCGGCTGGCGAACGAACCGATCGCCTGGTTGACGCTCTGCCGGGAGCCACCTGCCATCTCGGCCAGTTGACTCTGGTTGAGCTCGATCGTGATCATCGGTGCCTGGCTCTCGCCGGCCAGCCGCACAAGCGTCTTGGCGACCCGACCTGGCAGGTCGAGGAAGACGTGGTCGGCGTTCTGCTCGGTCAGCCGGCGGATCAGCCCGCCCAGCGAGCGCATCACCGCGTCCAGGATGCGCGGGTTGGAGTGCACCAGCTCCATGAACGCGCCCCGCGAGAGGGCGAGCGCCGCGCAGTCTTCGATGGCCTCGGCCGAGGCGGACCGGGTGGACGCGTCGAGCAGGGAGACCTCGCCGAGCACGTCCGGTGGACGGATCACCGACAGCACGGCCCGCTCACCCGTGGGTGCGGTGCGGAAGACGGCCACCGCGCCGCGGCGCAACACGATGAGCGACTCGCCCGGGTCGTTCTCCACGAAGAGCAACTGGCCCTTGCGGTAGGTACGCGGAACGGCGGCGGCGATGACGCGCTGCCGCACCTCGGGCTCCAGACCAGCGAACATCTCGACACCCGTGAGCGCGTCACCCGGCTCCGGCAGGCGCATCTCCACGGCCCAACCCCTCCCCGGTCATGGACCACACACTCGCTCACCGGGTGAACCTGATGGCCCTGACAAGGTGAACTGACACCGATTCGGCATCCGGTAGCGGTACACATCAGATCATGACGGTCCGGTCGCTTGCTGTACACCCCTCGAAGCACTTCCGTGACCGTCGCGAGCTGCGGCGTACCGTCATGGAAGTGCCGCTCAGGCCCGTCACCAGCAGTGCGGCGGCCCCCGCCGGGCGGGGCCGGGCGGCCGTGGGCGAGGATGGCCGGAATGGTCTACCGCTATTTCTACGACTGCGAGTTCATCGAGGACGGCACCACCGTCGACCTCGTCTCGATCGGTGTCGTCGACGAGTACGGCCGCGAGTTCTACGCGGTCTCCACGGAGTTCGACGACTCCCGTGCCGTGCCCTGGGTCCGGCGCAACGTACTGGACAAACTGCCGTCCCCGGCGGACCGGGCCTGGCGGTCGCGCGAGCGCATCCGCGACGACCTGTTCGACTTCCTGGTCGAGCCCATCCGGGACCGGCCGGGGGAGCAGTTGGAGCTGTGGGCCTGGTTCGCCGCGTACGACCATGTGGTGCTCGCCCAGCTCTGGGGTGCGATGCCGGCGCTGCCCCGGGAGATCCCCCGGTACACCAAGGAGCTGCGGCAGCTCTGGGACGACCGTGGTCGGCCCACGCTGCCGGACGCGGACGCGGCCCGGCACGACGCTCTGGTCGACGCTCGGCACAACCTGGCCCGCTGGCGGGCGATGACCTCTGGCGGGCGATGACGATCCGCCGAGCGGCGGTCGTACCGTCGTAGGTTTGACCGGTTCTGTCCCGGGCATCGGTTCGACCAGCCGATCCGAGGGAGTTTCAATGACCAAGTCAAGCCGTAGACGCGGTCAGCGGTGGTGTGGGTTGGAACTCGCGGCCGTCGCGCAGCAGTGCCCAGACGACGTCGA